>CAINHP010000103.1 GCA_903848905.1 uncultured Pseudomonadota bacterium | reverse complement strand
GTTGCAGATCATTTGGCAACACTATTAAATAAACCGGTTCGTTTAGAAAAAGACTGGCTGGAAGGCATTACTATTTCTGCCGGTGAAGTCGTCTTATGTGAAAACGTTCGCTTTAATATTGGCGAAGGAAAAGACAGTGACGAATTGGGTCAGAAAATGGCCGCGCTATGTGATATTTTTGTGATGGACGCATTTGGTACCTCCCATCGTGCACAAGCCTCCACGCACGCCATCGCAAAATTCGCACCTATTTCTTGCGCAGGCCCCTTGTTGACTGATGAATTGGATGCACTGGGTCGCGCTTTAGGATCACCTGAAAAACCGGTTATCGCCATTGTTGGTGGTTCAAAAGTATCCAGTAAATTGATTGTCCTTCAAGCACTTTCAAAAAAAGTGAATCAATTGATTGTCGGTGGTGGCATTGCCAACACATTTATTGCTGCGGCAGGATTTTCAGTTGGAAAATCGCTTTATGAACCTGATTTAATTGATGAAGCAAAGCAACTTATTGCTAACGCTAAAGCTGCTGGCTCAGACATTCCTATTCCAACGGATGTCGTCTGCGCAAAAGAATTTTCTGATACGGCAGAAGCCACTGTTAAAGATGTTGCCGATATTGAAGCAGATGATTTAATTTTAGATATTGGCCCCGAAACCGCTGCGCATTATGCAAGCATTTTGAAATCAGCCAAAACTATCGTCTGGAATGGCCCTGTCGGTGTTTTTGAAATAGATCAATTTGCACACGGCACACAAACACTGGCTTATGCCATTGCGGGTAGTGACGCTTTTTCAATTGCTGGCGGTGGAGATACACTTGCAGCCATTGATAAATATGGCATTAATGACCAAATATCGTACACCTCAACCGGAGGCGGTGCGTTTTTAGAATTTTTAGAAGGCAAAACTTTGCCTGCTGTCGCTATTTTAGACAGATAACTTTTTACACTTTAACTTTTTGGAACTATATAAAGATGGCTCGCGTAACGATTGAAGATTGTTTAGAAAACCTTGAAAACCGATTTAAATTGGTTTTACTTGCCAGCACCCGCGCAAGACAATTAAGTCATGGTGCAACTGAATTTGTCCCCCGTGGCAAAGATAAAGATACCGTTGTTGCGCTGCGTGAAATTGCAGCCGGTCATGTGACAGAATCGAACGTGAATGCACTGCATCGCGTAGGTGATGTTCACGATCATCATCCGCCAGTGAATCCTTTGTTTTAAGTTTACTTGTCCTTATGCCAAACTCAACTGCATTAAGAGAAAGCGTTCATCCACTTGAATCAGCGCATCTTGCTCGTTTAAATAGCATTTTAGAAAGCTATTTAGATCAGCAACAAGTGGCGCAGTGTATTCACGCTTATCGATTTGGTGCAGCCGCACATGTAGGACAATTTCGTAAAAGTGGTGAGCCGTATATTTGCCACCCCATTGCCGTCGCTACAAGCCTTGCTGAAATGCACATGGACGCGGATGGCATTACAGCCGCAATTCTCCACGACGTGATTGAAGATACAGGCGTGAGTAAATCACAACTTGCGCTTGAATTTAATAACGAAGTAGCTGAACTCGTTGATGGTGTGACGAAACTGTCAAAAATTGACAACAAATCGCACGCCGAAACACAAGGGGAAAACGTTAGAAAAATGTTTCTTGCGATGGCAAAAGATTTGCGCGTGATTATTGTAAAACTCGCTGATCGTTTGCATAACATGGAAACGTTAGGTGTCATGCTGCCGCCTAAAAAACGACGCATCGCACGCGAAACCTTAGATATTTATGCGCCAATTGCCAATCGCTTAGGCATGAATTCAATTCGTCATCGTTTAGAATCACTCAGTTTTGAAGCGATGTATCCTTATCGACATGCCGTATTAAGTAGCGCTATTAAAAAAGCGCGCGGTAATCGTCGAAAGATGATTGATACGATTGAAAATACGATTCGAGCTCGTTTGCAAGAAGTCGATTTTCCCTGTGATGTGGCAGGCCGCGAAAAAAATATTTACAGCATCTATAAAAAAATGGTGCAAAAGAAAATCCCACTCGCTGACGTGTTTGACGTTTACGCGTTTCGGATTTACTGCGAAGATGTTGATGCTTGCTATCGCGTACTTGGCATCATGCACAATTTATACAAACCTATTCCAGGACGTTTTAAAGATTACATCGCACTGCCAAAAGAAAATGGCTACCAATCACTGCATTCTGTTTTAATTGGTCCTTATGCCGTCCCTATTGAAGTTCAAATTCGAACGCATGAAATGCACCGTATGTCAGAATCTGGCATCGCTGCACATTGGCTTTATAAGTCCGATCCTGATAAAACACGAAACTTCCAAGCCCTTGCCAATGATTGGCTAAAAGATTTGCTGGAAATCCAAAAAAGTGCTGGCGATTCTTTAGAATTTATCGACAATCTCAAAGTCGATTTATTCCCGCAAGAAGTCTTTGTTTTTACACCTAAAGGCGCCATTATTAAATTACCGCGTGGCTCCACGTTGGTTGACTTTGCCTACGCAGTGCATACCGATTTAGGAAATGCATGCGTATCAGCGCGTATTGATAAACAACTCATTCCACTGCAAACGCAACTTGAAAGTGGGATGACGGTGGAAATTATCACCGCAGAACACACTCGACCTAACCCCTTATGGCTCAATTATGTCGTCACGGCAAGAGCAAGAACCGCTATTCGTAATCGTTTAAAACATATCGAAGGACAAGAAGCACTTGGTTTAGGGCGACGTTTACTCGAAAATGAATTACTGGCTATGAATGTTCAGCTAAATGACATTAGCCCAGAAAAAATCACTGCGCTACTCAAACTGATGGGATTGAAATCGTTTGAAAACTTGCTTGAAGATATCGGACTTGGCAATAAAATGCCATTTTTGGTGGCAAAACAGTTGGTTCAAGATGATGTGAATACGCACGTCAAACTCAATGACAGTGTCACAACACAAAACCGTCCTTTGATGATTCAAGGCACAGAAGGCATGGTGGTGAAGCTGGCAAAATGTTGCCGCCCTATTCCTGGTGATGCGATTATTGGTTTTTTCAATCCCGGCAAAGGCATTGTGGTGCATCAACATGATTGCCACAATCACGCATTGATTAAGAAAAAACAAAATAATTGGCTTGATGTTCAGTGGGGACATGACGCAACGGGCGATTTTGCAACAGAAATTCGGATTGAAATTTTAAATCAACGCGGCGCACTTGCCACCATTGCCGCGACTATTTCCGATTTAGATTCCAATATCGAAAACGTCACCGTTGTCGATCAAGACGCGCGCGTTTGCGTTGACTCCATTATTTTGACGGCACGAAATCGCGTTCACTTAGCGAGAATTATGCGTCGATTAAAAGAATTATCCATTGTACTTAAAATCACCCGCGTTAAAGGCTAAAAAGCGCATTTTTATGAAAAAATATATTATTCCTACAGTTTCAATGCTTATACTCATGCAAAATACGGTCACTTTTGCGCAAGAACCCGAAAAAAATGCGTATATCATTGAAAAATTCGATAACAATCATGATAACGTCGTTACGCAAGATGAATTTTTAGAATCTGCAGCTAAACGTTTTAAAACGATGGATATTGATAGCGATGGCGCTATTGAAAAAGAAGAGTTCTTGCAACGTTACGCAGAACATTCTCACAAAACCACAAATGAATCACCGGTAAGCGTTGAACATCATGTTTTCGATAAAATGGATCAAGACCATGATGGTAAAATTACTGAAGATGAATACAATGAATCACGTTTAAAATGGTTTGCTGAGGCGGATAAAAACAACGATCAAAAAATTGAATTAGGGAAATAATTTCTTTTAATAACCGATGTTACGCAGATTGAACTTGACATATAACACGAATATTTTAACATTGCGCTCTGTCAATTTTCACTTCCAAAAAAACGTAACACTCAATTCGTTTGTTAACCCTATTCTCATTGCAATTCAGTTGGAAACAGTAGTCTAAAGGTTGTACCTACATCCACTTCGCTGTCGAGTAAAATATGCCCCCCTGCTTTATGGACAATGCCTACCACTGCCGATAAACCCAGTCCCGTGCCCTCGCCAACTTCTTTTGTTGTGTAAAATGGTTCAAATATGCGACTTGCTATGCTTGAATCCATTCCAGCACCTGTATCAGCAACGTTCACTTCAATATAAGATCCTTTTAGGTCGACTTTGCAACAAAAACAATGACTTTCAATATTCACTATCTCTGTACTGAGTTTAATTTTCCCTTTTTCATTCATAGCGTCCCGTGCATTGACATATAAATTAATCAAAGCCTGATTAAAATTAGTTTCATCTAATTCTGGCAATGCAAGAGTTTGCTTCACTAAATGCGTCTCAAAAATCACCGTACTCGGCATCATGCCACGTATCATACTGAGATTTTCTTGTATTTTATCATTTAAGTTCAATACGGGATTATGTGTATTTCCATCATTATCGCGTCTGCAATAAAGCATCATTTTTTGAATTAAATCCGCTGCTTTTAAACAAGCCATATTTATCTGCGATGAATTAGACGTGATTTCAGCTTTAATGTCCTCTGCATCACAATTTTCGCAAATAACCTCTTCAAGTGAAAACTTATTGAGTTCGTTATAGCCAGAAATTGCCATCAAGAGATTATTGAAATCATGTGCAAGACCCGCTGTCAATCGCCCAATACTTTCCATTTTTTGTGCATGACTCGTTCGCTCAATATTTTTGGTCGTGGTAATATCGGTAATATATCCATGCCACATAATATTCCCATCTTTACATCTTTCAGGCGTTGATTGCCCAAACAAATAACGTATTCCTTTTTCGGGTAATATTATTCTGAATTCATAGTTCCACACTTGCATAGTTTGTGCAGATTGCTCCATCGAATCACAAAAATTTTTACCGTCATCGGGATGGATAAATTCAAACATTTTCCTCGAATCGTCATAAATATCTTGGGGACTCAATCCGTAAATTTCTTTAACCCCGTTACTAATATAGGGAAACTCATAACGTCCCTCATCGAGCATTTGAAATTGAAATAACATGCCAGGTATATTTTCAGACAATTTTAACAATAATTCATGACCTTTTCTGCGCTCTTCTATTTCCAAATTTAATTTCTGATTAATATCTTCGAGCTCTTCATGACTGTGCAACTGCAAAAGCATGGCTAATCGAGGCGCTAAATAATACACCGTGCCTACTGAAATAAGCGCCGTTAGACCTTTAAATTCAGCATCTATCCAATAAAAGGGCTGCCAAAACGTCACAATCCCCATTAAATGTGTGATACCACAAGCCAAAATAAATGCCGAAAATAGCCACAACAATGGACTCCATACTAATGTTTTATGCGTTTTTGCAAAAAGCATTAAACTCATACCGATGTAGGTATAAGCCAAAAAGATCAGGCCATCACTAACCACATAAAGTGTCAGTAAATCCCACGACCACCTAATACAAAACCCATGTGGCATAAAATCATTTTGAAAATTACTTAACACTTTAGTTTACCCCACAAAGATTTGGTGTGTTTCAGCCTAAAAGCCAAAAAAGTTGATAAAAAACATCGGTTATTTAAGTAAATTTTTTTAATAGCAAAGGATAAGTAATCAAAGGATCACTTCATCATCCAACCGAGCTTTAAAAAAAAACAGCCTAAATTGCCACTAACGCATATCATCAAGTATTGAGTGCGATGTCAATCATTTCTCGCAATTGTTGCTGTGTGAAAGGCTTTTGCAAAAGTCCTTTTGAGCCTAGTTTTTCAATCGAATCAAAACCATCAGTAACCAATCGTCGACCACCAGACATTGCAATGATTGGCAGTTTAGCATTGGTCGCAAGCAACTCTTTAATGACTTCATAGCCATCTTTATTTGGCATGATAATATCCGTAATCACCAAGTCTGGATGAATTTGTTGAAATTGCTCAACACCGTCCACACCATCCCGTGCTATAAATACGTCATGACCATCACGCATCAACATTTTTTTCATTAACTTTCGCATGAGCTCTTCATCATCAATGACTAATATTTTTGTCATATTTAAATGCCTTGTATAAAAATGAGAAACACCCATTAAAAAAACCTAATAAGGCTTCTTGTGATTGCGTAAGTTTCTCTTTAAAAAATACCCCGTAGGTTTTATCAAAATCGGTTGAATGCATTGCTACTTAAAAGAAGCCTATCAAGCAAAACGGGAACATGCATTTATCCATTATTGAAGAATCTCTTTTATGCGTCTGTCCAAATAACTTATCTGAGCGCTGTCGTGGGTAATTATTCTCAACGTTAACCGAAAATGTTTTGTAAATAGTCATTAACATCAAAATTATAAGTAAAATAGCCTAATTAGAATTCAGGTATTTTTTAAAAATACCTTATGGTTTACTCTGTTTTATATGCACACAGATAAAATTATTGCTTTATTATTAGCTTTAATGGTATTTGACAAAGCGGCAATACGTTGCGTATTCATATCAATTAGCGGCAAACCATGCCACGCCAAACCAGCCACAAGACAAAAATAATAACCACCTATTTAGGTGCCTACGCCATAATGTAATTCATGTAATTTGCATGAATAAAACTTATATAAATACTTGAAATAAATTATAAATTTATAAAAACCCCAATAAACACATCTTCATTTTGACTATCGTTTAATTGCTTTATAATCTTAAAAACGATAATTTTAAACCCCTTTTTCTATTTTAACGAAGGGAAAATACTGTAAAATTCCAAAATTATAAATTGAAAATACGATTTTCGCGAAATATACTAATCGACAAAAATCCGAAATAAAAGGATTCAAAATGCATACTCACTCAACAAATCATATCCTGTTTACCCTTTAAATTCGTAATATACAATGCTACGAATTAATGGATTTAAATTTTGATACATATAAATTGTACAAAAGGAAAATGGACCCATGTCAGGCGAAAATAAAAGAAATTGTGTCGAAGAAAGCCAGGAGAAATTAATTGAGAGTATTTCAAAAAATATTTCAAAATGGCGAAAACGTAACGAATTGACGCAGGCACAGTTGGCAGAAAAATTAAATATTGAAACCGAAACAATATCTAGGCTTGAACGGGGCAAACATCTACCATCTTTAGTCACACTTCATAAAATAGCAGATCAATTTTCAATTTCTATTGCAGAATTACTCGTTGACCCTACTCTGGTTTTTGAAAATGATATAATTATCATTGCTAGGATGTTATCTGAATTATCCTTGGAGGACAGGGAATTTGTTTTTAAATTATTCGAACAGATATGCACTTACCAAAAAACACGTAAAATAATTGATTAAATTTTATTTATTTTTGAATCAAAATTAAATAAGGAAAAAGATGACACTTGATATACGATTTACAGATGAACAAATTGATGCAATTTGCTTGCAAGGTGTTGATTATAGCTGTGCTTGCCCAAGTCAATTGAGCAATGAAATTAAAAATATACGATCGCTATTTCAATATCAAAATGAATGCTTACTTGATGATAATGCAATTCTTAAAGCAAAATCGCATCAAATGCTCAAAGAAGCGACACAAATAGCTCATTCAGTATTAGAGATATGTTTAAAAGATATATTAATAAACGAAGAATGGGATATGGATACGTTAACCATGCCCACTCACTTACGCGAAAAATTAGAATCAAACCTATGATTCGTTTAATAATTCAACAAAATCCCAATTATTTTTTCTAGTCCCAGAAAACGTGCAATATGATCAATACAGATGTTGCGCGTTAAATCATCTCAAAACCAAGCCAAATCCACAATATGTGTACCCCGGCATTCTTTAAATGAGATTTTTTAGCGAGATGACGGATTTAAGCAAATTTCGTTATTATCAATGCGTTTAAATCCCCCCCGCCCTATTCTCACCCGGTGTTCTAAAACATGTTACAAAGTGTTGATGATTTCAATCGACTCAATATTTAATTTGCAAAAACGAATTAAATCTCAAACTCATGATTAACTAAAACATATAGTCAAATAAATTAAAATATCCATGATTTAAAATCCCGTGAATAAATACCATTAAGATCAATAAAGAAAAGATTAAAGTCATCAATCCTCTGCGCTTAGACCGAAAACCACAAAGTGATATAACGGCATTTAATGCCGAACAAATACGCTTTATAACGAAATAAACAACCATCAAGACATCGCATAATCACTTCACAACTCCCGTAATTATTGATAAAATATAGCATATAAATCAATAATTTATGTTTAAACTATTCTAATTATCGATTGTAAATACCTATAAAAACCTCATTAAAATTGATATGACGACCAAAAGTATAACTGATAAGATAATTGAAATTCGAAAGTACAAAAAACTCAGCCAAAAAGATTTTGCTTGCAAAACAATGATTTCGCCAAGCACATTGTCTGAAGTAGAAAGCAAAAAAATAAATCCTTCAAGTGCATTGCTTGTCGGAATAGCAAATGCGTTCGATGATATCAATATTGAGTGGTTACTAACGGAAAATGGTGAAATGTTTAAATCAGAGGAATCCGAATCAGCACGTATGAAAATTATTGATTTAATTGAATCATTATCTGAGGAAAGACAAAAGGAAATTCTCAGTAGTATTATAGAAAAACGCCGCATTTACGATATTGAAGATTTTATGGCTCAATTGATGCAACGTGACATCCTGTAATCAAATGTAAATGACGATACCTAAAATCACCTTAATCTCTTAAATTCCTTTCCCTTTGTAGTTTTAACAATATCGCCCGCAGGTTTTTAAACACCAACTCAATTTCATTCGTGTTTTGCAATGTGATTGATTAGATGTAAATTCCACCCTCGCCAAACTATCAATTCGACAATTCATCTTCATAACATTGCACAAAGTAAAAGCAATTTGCTATGCTAGGCAACCTATGAAACACAAACTTGACGACCCCCCCCCTATTTTTCATGACACAATTCAAAGCGTCTTTTCTTCTTTATTTATTTTTCACACTCAATGCACAAGCCGAAACCTTAGAAGAAGCGTGGGGAGTCGCCTTAAATAGCAATCATCAAATCAAAACTGCTGAGGCGAATACGCAAGTATCTCAAGAAAATTTATTAGTTGCGCAAGGTCAAATGTTGCCTCAGCTGCATTTGCGCAGTGGCTATACACAATATAATGAATCACCCAGTGCGAAAACAACCATCGAAGGGCAAACGGTCAACTTTACCACCCAGCAAGCTAGCAGCGTCAATGCACAAGCAATGGCGAGTATTCCACTTTTCAGCAGTGGAAAAATCACGCATAATATTCAAGCCGCACAAGCTAACCTATCTGCTACCCAAGCAAATGAAACGGTCACTGAACTCGATTTGAAAATGATGATTGCAGATGCCTATATCGCTGTTTTACGCGAAGAGAGTTTGCTCGAAGTGGTGCAACAGCATTTATCGAGTTTGACCGCTCATGCTCACGATGTTCAAAATCAATTTGAGCAAGGTATCGTCGCGCGTAATGAGATATTGGCAGCCAATGTTGAAGTCCTCAATGCAAAACAAGCCATTACTTATACTGCCACGCAACTCGATAACGCCAAGGCGCGATACAATCAATTGCTCACGCGACCACTCACACAACCTGTCCATTTAGCGAAGCAATTCCCTCCTCTCCCTAAAGAAAGCATCGAAACACTCACGGCAAATGCGCTCAAAAATCGCCCTGAATTACTCGTAATAACACAGCAAATTGATTCCCTTCAAGCACAAAAAGAGAGTGTTAAAGCGGATTTACTGCCTCAAGTCAGTGCTAATGGCGGCTATAACTATCAGCAAAATCGCTATCAAGCCCATGAAGGACTTTGGGTAGCCAATGTAGGCGTGGAATGGCGAGCCTTTGACGGCACGACATCACATAAAAGTGATTCGCTAACTCGTCAAGCCTTAGCACTGCAAGAGCAAAAAGAAACGCTACAAGAGCAAATTCAACTTCAAATTCGCCAAGCATGGCTTGAAAGTCAAGAAACACAACAGCGCATCATTGTCGCAGAGCAGGCTATCTCGCAAGCCAATGAAAACAGCAAAGTCATGAATGATCGCTATCAACAAGGTTTAGCCACGCACACTGATGTCATTCATGCAGAAGATTTACGCACTACAAGCAATCAGAACTGGCATCAGGCCACTTACGATTTCGCGTTAGCAACATTGCACTTGCAACGCGCACTGGGCAATTTATAACGACTCACCATTAAAATAACAGACATAAAAAAGCCGCTACTTCTTGCGAAGTAGCGGCTTTTTTAACAGCTCAAAGACTTAAACTAACGTTACGTCTTCAGCTTGTGGGCCTTTTTGACCTTGAGTCACTGTGAATTGGACTTTTTGTCCTTCATCAAGAGATTTGAAGCCTGAACCATTGATGTTACGGAAGTGAACGAATACATCTGGACCACTTTCTTGTTGAATAAAACCGAAACCTTTTTCAGCGTTAAACCACTTAACTGTACCTGTTGCCATTTTTGTAGCCTTTTTAAAATTTTTTGATTATAAGCCTTTTCAGGCGGTGGCGCTGTGAAATTTACGATTACTTCATGGATTAACAGGACGAGCAGTAAAACTAAAACTTCGTAGAGATAAGCATAACGGTAAATCAATTTCGAGCTGAGTCAATTCTATAGAGCCACCTAAGTAAAGTCAACGATTTCATTACTCCCAGCAAGACTGTGTATTTGGAGCCGCCCCTTTTGCCACCTTAACACCAGTAGAATTAAGGGTTAAGACCCCACACTCATCCGCATCTTGTGGCGGAACGGGCGTTGCTGTTAGCGTATAGGTCGTTTTATCTGCCACCACACTTAATAAATAGGTTTTCGTTGCACTGCTATTTGAGGGAACTTGATTCGCAAAAATTGCTGTTGCACCAGCACCTAACGTCGCATTTGTATATTCATTATTGTTTTCAAGTCGCCATTGCTCCATTGCACTTGCTAAACTCAATAGGGTAGCTTGCGCTTCTGCGCGTTTGGCTTTTTGAATATATTGCACATAATGCGGGTAGGCGATGCTGCTTAGAATACCAACAATCGTCAAGGCAATAAGCAATTCAACGAATGTAAAACCTTGTTGCTTAACTTTCATATAGACTCCAAAAACGGATTTAATTTGTTAATGGGGTTGGATTTGCATCACTTAATAATTCTGCAACACGCATTCCCGTATCAAATGAATCATCATAATAAAAACGCAATTCTGAAATATGGCGAAGCCTCATACGTTTAGCCAACGAATGACGTATTACCGGTGACATATCATTAAGCAAACGTGTGCTGGCTTTTTTGCCAGCCTCATCTGAATTCAACACGGTAATATAGACTTTAGCCACCGCCAAATCTTTTGTTACTATCACCTCGTTTATGGTCACAAATCCCAAACGGGAATCGTCAATCTCGCGTTGCAAGATTAACGATAACTCCTTTTGCATTTGTGAAGACACGCGAGCGTGACGACCAAATTCTCTCGCCATGCTTACAGTTCCCGTTTAACTTCAATACGTTCAAATACTTCGATTTGATCGCCAGCGCGAACATCGTTGTAATTTTTCACGCCAATACCGCATTCCATGCCCATTTTGACTTCAGCAATATCATCTTTAAAACGACGTAGCGACTCTAATTGACCTTCATAAATCACCACGTTTTCACGTAATACGCGAATAGGCAAGTTACGTTTCACAAATCCATCAATGACCATACAACCCGCAATAGCACCCAATTTAGGCGATTTGAAGACTTCACGCACTTGCGCAAGACCCACAATTTGCTCTTTAATTTCTGGAGCAAGCATACCGCTAATGGATTTTTTCACCTCATCAATGGCTTCATAAATAATGCTGTAGTAATGCAAATCAACGCCGCGCTCTTCAATCATGCGACGCGATGTCGCGTCCGCACGCACGTTAAAGCCCATCAAAATCGCACCTGAAGCAAGCGCTAAGTTCACGTCGCCTTCGTTAATACCACCCACGCCACCGTAAACCACTTTCACTTCAACTTCATCATTTGATAAGTCAATTAATGAACTGCGTAGCGCTTCTAAACTACCTTGTACGTCTGTTTTTAGTACTAAGTTAACAGACGCCAATTCGCCAGAAGTCATTTTTGAGAAGACTTCATCGAGTTTTGACGCTTGTTGCGCAGCATGACGAGTAAAGCGTTTTCTGTCTTCACGATGTTTTGCGAGTTCTTTAGCAATACGTTCATTTTGAACCACCAAAAATTCATCACCGGCATTAGGTGTGCTTGATAAACCTAAAATTTCAACAGGCTCACATGGCCCCGCTGTTTTAATGGCTTTACCGTTTTCATTGAACATCGCACGAACGCGACCATATTCATGACCACAAAGCACCATTTGACCATTTTCAAGTGTGCCACGTTGAACAAGAATAGTGGCAACAGCACCACGACCACGATCAAGACGAGATTCAATCACAATACCCGATGCTGCACCATCAATAGGTGCTTTCAACTCTAAAATTTCTGTCTGAACAATCAATGATTCAATTAAATCATCAACCCCTTGACCCGTTTTCGCTGAAATTTTCAAGAATTGAACATCTCCGCCCCACTCTTCTGCAAGCACGTCAATAACCGATAATTCTTGCATGACTTTATCAGGATTCGCACCGGGCTTATCCATTTTATTCATGGCAATAATAATAGGCACTTTGGCCGCTCTTGCATGCTCAACCGCTTCTTTCGTTTGTGGCATCACACCATCGTCAGCAGCAACAACAATGATGACAACGTCCGTCACATCTGCCCCACGCGCACGCATAGCCGTAAAGGCAGCATGTCCTGGCGTATCTAAGAATGTCACAGAGCCATGATCGGTTTTTACTTGATAGGCACCGATATGCTGCGTAATACCACCTGCTTCGCCAGCGGCAACACGTGTTTTACGAATATAATCAAGTAGCGACGTTTTACCATGATCAACGTGACCCATAATAGTCACAATTGGCGCACGGGGTAATTCGGGATGATTATCATCCTCAGTCACTTCCGCTAGCATTTCTTTTTCGAAGTCGTCATCACTTTGCATCACTGCAACGTGCCCCATGTCTTCTACCAAAATCGCAGCTGTATCTTGATCGATACTTTGATTGATTGTGGCCATGATGCCAAGTTTCATTAAATGTTTAATCACTAATGCAGCTTTGACACTCATTTTATTCGCCAAATCTGAAACAATAATCATTTCAGGAATGGTCACTTCTTTAATAATGGGTGCACTCGGCATTTCAAATTGATGTTTACCATCATTTTGAATAATACGTTGAGGTTGTTGTTTTGCCCCTTTTTTCTTGTTTCCGCTCGAATTATTGCGTTTAGCATCTTTACCCGATGAATAATTTCCACTATCAGCGGTTTTTGCAGGACGACGAGTACGGTTGTTGGTTGCTTCTTGCGGTTTTGCAGCAACTGCAACAGGCGCTTGCGGCTTATTTCCATTTTGTTGAGGCGGCCGTACTTGTTGATTTTGCGCAGGTTTCGCCCCATTCTGGGCGGGACGTGCCGCTTGCGGATTGGTCGCATTTTTTTGTTTTGCTGCAGCTTGTTGACGTACTTTTTCTGCCGTACGTTTCACAGAATCTTCTAAACGCTGTTCTTTTTCTAACTGACTTTTACGAAGCTCATCCGTTTCTTTTGTACGAATCAATTTATCTTGTTTAATATTTTTATCGTCTTTAATTGCCACGGCAAATTTTGCTTCCAAAACAACTTCAGGCTCTAACTCAAAATCGATTGTATCCATAATCACCGCTTTCTTAACTTTTGGCATCACCATTGTCGCATCTTGTTTTGCTAATGAATCATTCGATTTCTCTGCTTCATCATGTGCAACTGTTTGCGCTTCGTGAGTCGAGCTCACGGCTTCATGGGGTCTTGTTTGTTCAATTTGTGTATCTGGACTTATCACTAAATTTTCACTACTGGTTAAGGAATCCGTTACGGGCGCTTGCGTCTGTATGACTGATTCATTGTGGGCAGTGATAACAGGAACTATTTCATCATTTTGTTCCAACTCAACATCTTTAGGCTCTGTACGTTTGATATATGTTTTTTGTTTACGTACTTCAACACTAATTGTTTTTGTCGCACTACCCGGTACACTTGTTTGTTTGAGTTCACTAACTTTACGACGTTTTAATACAACGCGACTCGGGGAATTTTCACCCTCAGACGTTGCCTTTCCATGACGGTGGCGCAAGTGTGCCAGAAGTTGTGATTTCTCATCTTCACTGATTTCATCCTCAGCGCTAGAAGCGTTTATACCCGCTTCTTTTAACTGAACTAATAAACGATCTAACGGAATTTTGATTATTTCAGCTAATTGGCGTACTGTTTTCTTACTCATATTCTTGTCTCCTCGTTACGTGCTTACTGATTCAGCAAACCAAGGCTCACGTGCCTTCATGATTAACTTCGCAGCACGGTCTTCATCAACCCCTGTAAACTTCAATAAATCATCTACAGATTGCTCAGCTAAATCATTCATAGTCACAATACCTTGACTCGCCAGTTCGTATGCCAATTCACTATCCACTCCATCCATTGTAAGCAATGAATCATCAGGTTGTGCGATTTCAATACTTTCCTCGGCAGCAATGGCACTAATTAATAGGGCATCTTTCGCTCGACTGCGCAATTCATCAACTAAATCTACGTCAAAACCTTCTATTTCAAGTAATTCATTCGCAGGCACATACGCAATTTCTTCAACGGTATTAAAACCAACCTCGACTAAAATCGCCGCTGTTTCAGCATCAATATCTAATTGATCTATAAACAATTGCATTATTTTATTCGCTTCAGCCTCACTATTTTCTTCCGCTTTTGATGCATCAATGACGTTAAGCTCCCAGCCAGTCAACTGACTCGCTAAACGAACATTTTGACCACTACGACCAATTGCTTGTGATAAATTAATAGAAGCCACCGCTAAATCCATACTATGCTTATCTTCATCAACTACAATCGATTGAATTTCAGCAGGTGACATTGCGTTAATCACAAATTGCGCTTCACTTGGGTGCCAAATAATAATATCAACGCGCTCGCCAGCTAGTTCATTTGTTACAGACTGCACACGCGAACCACGCATCCCAACACATGCACCCACTGCATCTAAACGTGGATCATTACTTTTTACAGCAAGTTTTGCACGCGATCCAGGATCACGCGCAGCACAAATAATACTAATCGTACCTTCTGCAATTTCGGGCACTTCTAGGCGAAAAAGCGCGGTGAGTAATTCAGGCGCTGTGCGACTAACAAATAGTTGCGGCCCACGACTCTCAAGACGGACTTCTTTTAAATAACCACGTATACGATCGCCAAGCCGCATTGACTCACGTGGAATCATATCTTCCTTTGCGATATAAGCTTCAATGTGCCCACCTAAATCAATGTACACACTGCCTCTTTCAATACGCTTCACAACACCCGTAATTAACTCACCCACACGCGAGCGATAAGCTTCAACAATTTTGTTGCGCTCAGCATCACGCACTCTTTGAATAATCACTTGTTTCGCTGTTTGCGCCGCAATACGACCAAAATCGACCGACTCAATTTCTTCATAAACAACATCGCCAATACTGACATTGTCATTATCAAATTGTGCGACTTCTAATAAAATCTGACTTGTAGGAAACTCAACATCACGCGGCAAATCTGGATTTGGCGCAACAACATCCCAACAACGGTGCGTTAAATAATCGCCTGTTTTACGATCAATACTGACACGTGCCTTGATATTTCCGCCATAGCGTCTAATTGTTGCTGCTTCTAATGCGGACTCGATAGCTTGAAATACTATTTCTTTTTCGATTTCTTTTTCATTAGCAAAAGCATCCACTACTAATAAAATTTCTTTATTTGCCACTACGTCCTCCTTTATTGAGTAGATAATTAGGAACTAAACGCGCTTTGCTCATTGCTGCAAAGGGAATATCAAATGATTGTTCATTTTCTTCTAATGTAATCACGTCATTTTCAACGTGCATAATTTTACCTGTAATTTTACGTCGACCGCCGACCGCAGCAAAAAGATGCACCATCACCGTACTACCTAAAAATTGACTGAATTGACGAACTTTAAAGAAAGGGCGATCCTCACCAGGTGACGAAACTTCTAAATGGTAATTATCAATAATTGGATCTTCAACGTCTAAAACGCCACTGACTTGGTGACTGACCTTTGTGCAGTCATCCACTAAAATACCATTTTCATGGTCGATATATATGCGTAACAGTCCGTGCTTTGGATGCGGATTGTATTCCACCCCAACACAGTCATAACCTAAACCTTCAACCACAGGTTCAATTAACGCAAGCAGATGTTCTGGCGCCTGCTTCATGATGTCCTCGCTTGATTTTACTCAAAAAAAAAGAGCCTGCGGCTCCTTCCAATAATAACTGTCATCCATGGGCTAAAAATCTATTAACCCTGTTCTGGCATGCAGAAAACAAAAAACCCCTAAATGGGGCTTTGAAAAATCTGGTTGCGGGGGCAGGATTTGAACCTACGACCTTCGGGTTATGAGCCCGACGAGCTACCAAGCTGCTCCACCCCGCGATTGATGTACACATTATAAAGGCTTCTGAGGTATTTACACAATCTATTTTTACAAAAAAGCCTTTTTGTCGTTGCTTTTCATTTACATTTATAGCCTATGTTAGCGAACCACCTATCCTTGAGGCATCACGCCAAATTTTATCTGCTGTATTCTTTTACGCGCTCAACGCGCCAAAATTCAAGCAGAACACGCAAAATCCCAACGTACTAGAACGTAAATTGGGATTTCCTCGTCAGTTTGATGCAAAAAGTTTACTCAATAATCGACAAGCCACCCATATAGGGTAATAAAACCTCAGGAATATGAATACGCCCTTGCGCGTCTTGATAATTCTCCATCACAGCAATTAAAGTACGTCCTGCCGCAAGACCTGAACCATTGAGCGTATGCACTAACTCAGGTTTGCCAGTTTGCGGATTGCGCCACCGTGCTTGTAAACGTCGCGCCTGGAAATCTCTAAAATTACTGCACGATGAAATTTCACGGTATGCATTCTGCCCAGGCAGCCATACTTCGAGATCATACGTTTTACTTGACGAAAATCCCGTATCGCCTGCGCATAGCAACATTTTACGGTACGGTAATTTTAATTTTTGCAAAATCATTTCAGCATGAAATGTTAATTCTTCATGCGCTTTCGCAGAATCTTCAGGTTTTGTAATTTGAACGATTTCCACTTTTTCAAATTGATGCTGACGAATCATGCCGCGCACATCGCGCCCATAAGCGCCCGCCTCACTGCGAAAACAGGGGCTGTGACAGACAAATTTTAATGGTAAATTTTTCTCTTCCAAAATGACATCACGAACAATATTTGTGACAGGCACTTCCGCAGTTGGAATCAAATATAACGCTGGATTCTCACTCGCTTTAAATAAATCTGCTTCGAATTTAGGTAATTGCCCCGTGCCACGTAAACTCTCTGCGTTAACTAAATAAGGCACATAGGTTTCTTGATAACCATTTTCACCGCTGTGCGTATCAAGCATAAATTGAATCAACGCACGCTGTAAACGCGCCAATTTACCGTTTAATACCACAAAACGTGAACCTGTAATTTTAGCACCCAATTCAAAATCCAATAAATCACGTGCCGTTCCCAAATCCACATGATCTTTCACTTCAAAATCAAATTGCGCTGCATCACCCCAGCGACTCACTTCAACGTTATCGTGTTCATCTTTGCCTTCAGGAACAGATAAATCAAGTAAATTGGGAATGCCAGCCATTAACGCGTCCATGTCGCTTTGAATCGCGCTCAATTCAGTTTCAGCTGTTTTTAATTCTTCTCCTAAATTAGCCACTTGATCGAGCAATCCTTGCACATCTTCACCTTTAGCTTTGGCTTGACCAATAGCTTTTGAACTTGAGTTACGCGCATTTTGTAATTCTTGGGTTTTTGTTTGAACCACTTTACGACGCGCTTCAAGTTCGCTGTAACTTTGCGGATTAAAGGCAAAATTACGTTTTTTTAATTGTGTCGTAACAAAGTCCAACTCATTTCTAAATAAATGCGGGTCTAACATACCAAAAAACACCTTATGAAAATTAAAAAATAAAAAACACTTTTGTCGTTTACGCCCTGTTACTAGCCATTAAAATTGTTTGCCGAGCAATAACCCTAGCCCAATTGAACCGCTACACAAGACACTATTTCCAACAAAAAGTGTGAGCATAAAATACATTTGCTTATCAAACGCAAAACCATGCTCAATTAAGAATAAAATTAAATATAAACCTGAAAATGTTAAATACACACCAATAAGCAAAATCAACAACGTAGCACGTTGCTCAATAGGTAGTGCGATTTTCTGAAGTAAAAATGCCGCCACTATACCAATAAGCATTGCGCCAATAAGATTAATCACTATCATGCCGAACGGAATAACACTATTAGGCAAATGCAAAACGCCATTGCTATACCAAAATAATCCGCGTCCACACAGCAATCCGACCCACACAGCAATTAAACAACTGCTTACACTTATCAAAATATTCAATACCGCTTTGCTAAACTGCCCTTGCTCAATTAAATAAAACGTTTCAAGTGAAAATGTCGAAAACGTGGTGAACGCGCCAATAAATCCCACCAAAATAGCAGCCCGATAATCTAGCGCAATCGTCACACGCTGTAGAACCAATGTTTCGCTAAGCAATCCAATCAAAAAGGAACCGATAACATTCACCAGCAACGTGCCATAAGGGAATCCACGCCCAATCCATTGATACAGTCCTGTCGACACTAAAAAGCGCATCACAGCACCAAACGCACCGCCAATAGCAATGACAATTAACTGATTCATTGGTTCGTTAGCATTTCATTAAATGTTGACGGTAATAACGCAATTCCTCAATCGATTCGATAATATCATCGAGTGCTTGATGCGACGATTCTTTACTAAAGCCTGCTTTGATCTCAGGTGCCCAGCGTTCAGCGAGCTCTTTTAGTGTCGAGACATCTATACTGCGGTAATGGAAAAATTCATCCAATTTTGGCATATAACGCACTAAAAAACGTCTATCTTGCCCAACACTATTCCCGCAAATAGGCGATACGCCCACATCAAGCCACTGTGATAAAAAATCGACTGTCGCTTTTTCTGCGTCTTGCATGCTAACCATTGACTGCCGAACCCGTTCAATTAAACCCGATTTTCCATGATGCTCTTGATTCCAGTCATCCATGGCCGCCAAAATGTCGTCAGATTGGTGAATGGCAAGCACAGGTCCTTGCGCGAGAATAGTCAACTCTTTATCCGTCACTATAGTGGCTATTTCAATAATCACATCAACGTCAGGATTGAGCCCTGTCATTTCTAAATCAATCCAAATTAAGTGATGCGCATTTTTAGTCATTGTTATCCTTGGGGTTTTAATCGTTGAATTCGTAATTGACGAAGTTCAAAAAGTAGCGTAATTAATAGATATAATAACATTAACGTACTTGCTAGGCATCCTGATTGCCAACGAAGCAGCGTCTGTAGCTCTATACTAGCAAAATATAAACCAATTCCAAGTATCATATAACCCACCACGCTTTTCATGTCATACGCGACAGGATAATATTTTTGCCCTAGCGCATAAGACAAAGCTGCCATCGCCGCATAACAAATAAGTGTTGCATACGCACTGCCCATGTAACCGAGCAAGGGAATCCAGTAAAGATTTAAACCAATCGTCAAACCAGCACCAAATAATGACACCCCTGCCCCCATTAAGGTTCTATCACTGAGCTTATACCAAATAGACAAGTTGACATAAATACCTAAAAATAAATTCGCCAACAATAAAACTGGAACAACTTTTAAACCTGCACGAAACTCTTCACCTATAAAATATTTGAAAAAATCCAAATAGAGCGTGACAAGCAAAAAAATAAAAACACAAAAGATCGTAAAATAATGCAAGACACGTGCATAAATAAGCTTTGCATCACCCTTTTTAGAATAGGAAAAAAAGAAGGGTTCTGCGGCGTAGCGGAATGCTTGAATAAATAATGTCATTAAAATGGATAATTTATAACACGCACTATAAATACCCAATTGTGCCAAATTGGTGGCATTATCATAAGGAAGAAGATATTTGAGTAATGCCCGATCAAGCATTTCATTAATAATACCAGCAAAACTAATCACGACAATTGGCAGAGAATACTTTGCCATGCACTTAAAAAGCACCCAATCGAAACCGACACGAATCTCTTTTAATTGCGGCGTTAAAAATATAAATTTACTCGCACTCGCTATCAAGTTTGCGAGAAAAATATACCCCACGCCAATTTCCTCATGATAAACATAGGAGAGCCATGGAATATTTTGCACTTGTAATTTTGGACAGAGCACGATAAAAAAAAGACTTAAAGCTACGGTGAGTATAATTTCCACAATTTTAATACTCGCAAATCGCAGTGCGCGATTTTCTGCACGAAGCTTTGCAAAAGGCAATGCCGCTAAGGCATCCAAGCTTAAAATTAAGGCAAAACACATTACGTATTCGGGATGCGTTGGATAATGCAGTCCGTTTGAAATAGCGCTGTTAAACGTGATAAGCAAAAGTGTAATACTTAAATTCAACAATAAAATAAAACTCAGCGCAGTAGAATACGCCTTAGGGTTATCAACGCGAAAACGAAAATATCCCGTTTCAAAACCAAGCAATAAAAAAACAGATAAAAAACCCGAATACGCATAAAACTCTGAAACTACGCCATATTCAGTCGCTGTAAAATAATACGTGTAGAGTGGAACGAGTAAATAATTGAGAAATCGTCCAAAAATACTACTAAGACCATAAATAGCGGTTTGGGTAGCGAGTTTTTTAAGCATGTGACCCTAAAATAAACTAATTAAAACTACATTATAGCGATTTAGGCATGGGATAATTAAAACATTTTCTGTATGAATATAACTATAAACGTAATGAAACTAATTCCTGTTATTGATTTAAAAGATGGCATCGTTGTTCATGCAAAATTTGGACACCGCGACTGCTACCAGCCAATACAAAGTGTATTATCCAATCAGCCAGACATTTACAGTATTTTAAATGGATTTCTTCGAATGCATGCGTTTGATACGCTCTACATTGCCGATTTAAACGCTATTACAAGAAGTGGCAATAATACAGCGCTTATTCACCAAGTTCTCAACGATTTTCCCTCAATAACGTTTTGGATTGACGCAGGTAAAATCCTTCCTCAAGAATTTCCAAAAAATTACATACCGATTTTAGGCAGTGAATATATTGATAAACACTGCGCAACTTATCTCGCTCAATTTAATCATGAATTTATTTTATCCCTAGATCATGGAGTAGTCGGCGAAAGACTGGGTGAAACCGAGCTATGGCAAGAACCGAACTATTGGCCTAAAGAAGTCATCATCATGACGCTGGCGCGAGTTGGAAGTTCACAAGGCGTTGCAAGCAAAGAACTTCAGCACTTTAATGAAGCGCATCCAAACAAACAATTTATAGCTGCAGGTGGCGTGCGTAATATGAATGATATTGATATTTTAAAAAAATATAATGTAAAGGCGGTTTTATTGGCTAGCGCTTTTCATTTAGGCGCAATTACTGCGGAAAATTTAAAATTTTAATAAAAAAATACCCCAGCAAGCTGAGGTATTTTTTGCTCATTCGCGTTAAGTCCGAAGACTCAAAGAAAATTAAACAGTGTTTGCAGCAAATGGGTGTTTTGCTTCTTTTTTAGCAGCAACAACTTCTTTCGCAGTTGGAGTGCCAGCAACAGCGCGAGCCAATGCTTCTTTAGTTGCTTTGTAGTTGAATTCTTCGATTTTCGCGTCGTCTTCAGCTAACCAGTGAATGAATACACCAACTGATACAAACAAATCATCAGCTTCGTCAGCTGGGATTGTGCCGTCTTCAACTGAATCAGCAATAGCCATAGCAACAGCACGTTGTGCAGGGCCAAACATTTGAACAGCTTGTTTAGAACCTTTGATTGTTACTTTGTTGAATAAAATGGTTGCTGGTTTAACCATCAAGTTAGGAGCAACAACAGCTAATAAAGTTGAGAAACCGTCTTTGTTGTTAGTTAACGCGTTTGCGAAAGCTGATTCAGCTGCGCT
This sequence comes from uncultured Pseudomonadota bacterium, assembly GCA_903848905.1. Lineage (GTDB taxonomy): Bacteria > Pseudomonadota > Gammaproteobacteria > Methylococcales > Methylomonadaceae > UBA10906. The sequence continues at coordinate 1,700 of CAINHP010000103.1, read as the reverse complement.
ACCACGTGGACCAATAATCAAATCGATATGTGCGATTTCGTTGCCTTCGCCTACTAATGATTCACCAACGCGCAAGTTATTGATTTTTGCCATGCTATTTTTCTCCTTAGAACAAAAAAATGATAAAACTGAATTTAATACGGACATTTCTCATGTCTCCGATTTGTCTCTACGCATAGAGAGAACATTCTAAAAATACGGCTAATACTGTTGCCACAGTCAAGTCAGCTGAAGTACCTGGGTTCAAGCCTTGTGATTTGAGCTCATAATCCATCTGATAGAGCAGTGGCTTAACCTGTTCAAGGGTATCAACGCTGTGTAGCTTTTCGCAAAGCTCACGCATCATTGTACTAATCCCTGCAGAGTACCGACTCCCAAATTTTCTCTCGATATGACTATCCGGAAATTGACTCAACAATTCAGCATACACTGCAACTGCTGCCCAACTCTGTTTACCCCACCGATTGAAGTGTGTAGTATAACTCAAAACACCTAAATCGAAAATATCTTTATACTCTGTAATGTATTGCAAAGCGATCCTATCTTTCTCGCAGGCCATGTGCATGGCAACTTGCAGGGTAACCGTGGCACTTTGGGCAATATCTTGCTCTTCAACGTTACCCATTCCAGCGGGGGACGCTAACGCAATCGCACGAAACGCCCAATTTGCATCATCAATTGTCGTGTTATTTAATACTTTCGAAAGCGCAACACGTAGCGTGTCATTTGGATAAATTTGCACGGCATGTAATAGTGGCGCGCACAATAAAATAATACCTAAATTAGTATTACATCCCACTGCATCTCGTGTCGCTTTGATTGAATAATAAATTTTCTCACCCAAAGAATATTTATTTTCACACAAAGGTGACGCACTCACTTTGGCGCTTCGCCGAAAATCTTCAACCGTCATATCATGACCATCTGCATAGATACTCACATTGCCCGGCTTAAACGCTTGCAGTTCAATTTCACAAGCTTGCAAATAAAATTGTTCCAGTTGGTTTGTACTAAACGTGTTCATTATTTTTTTAAAATATGTCGATTAATTAAATCCTGTGCAAGTAATTGCGCAATATTGCCGTCAAATACACTTTCAAGACCTTTCCATGCGGGTACACTATTCACTTCAATCACCTTTAACTGCCCGTTGTAATCCTCAATGATATCTACCCCTGCATAATCCATTTTCAAGAGTTTCGTAGCGTTAATTGCCAATTTATTCATTTCTATATTTTGCACAACACGCTCACAACTCGCGCCTTTCGCTACATTGTTAAGCCAAGATTTACCGCGTCGACGCATGGTAGCTATTGCTCGTCCATTAATGACAAAAACGCGGTAATCAGAAAACCCTTCACCCGTACACGAAATAAAGCGCTGGAGATAATAAACGCCATGACTACTTGATATCCAAGATATATCTGTTAATTTCTCAATGCGCCGAATGCCCTCTCCTTGAGAGCCAAACAAAGGCTTACTAATCAAAAAATGGCCTGCACCTAATTCTTCTCGCGCTAAGTTAAGCACCTCATCACGGCTACGTAACACCCATGTTTTAGGAGTAGGTAAATTAGCATGATGCAATAAAAAACTGGTCATAGCCTTATCAACACTACGCTCAATCGCGTGTGCATCGTTATAAACAGGAATACCTAAAATTTTCAAACCATGTAAAAAATCTAAATAAAGTGTCACTT
>CAINHP010000102.1 GCA_903848905.1 uncultured Pseudomonadota bacterium | reverse complement strand
GAGCATATTGGACTTTAGAAATTGAAACATAAGGTATTCAGTGCTGTATTCATCATTTACTGTGCTTAACAAATAATAATTTTCATAATGTATTGTGATACACATTATATTTTACTCAAATCTCTAAACTAAAGACTATTTCGACAAGATTTTCACTTTATATGCGAAAAACTAAGTAGTTAAATAGTGTATTTGGATTGTCCATTTTTAAACCCTATTCAATGAATCAAAAATCAGAACAAAAACCATTGCTACCGACAAAAGTCCTTCAAGTAGAAATTACTGAGGAACATCATGATCAAAGACTTGATAATTTTCTCATTACACGCTTAAAAGGTGTGCCTAAAAGTCGCATTTATCGCATTGTGCGCAAAGGAGAAGTGCGCGTCAATAAAGGGCGCGTAGAGGTCAGTTATCGACTTGTGGCGGGTGATATTGTTCGTATTCCACCTATCCGCCTTGCTGAGCGCAGCGAAGAAATATTTGTTCCAAATAATTTAAAAGAAGCTCTCGAACATAGTGTTTTATATGAAGATGATGCCTTTTTAATTGTCAATAAACCTGCTGGATTTGCCGTACATGGCGGCAGTGGCGTGAGTTCGGGAATTATTGAAGGACTCCGCTTGCTTCGCCCAGAAGCGCATTTTTTAGAATTAGTACACCGTTTAGACAAAGATACGTCAGGATGCCTTGTCATAGCCAAAAAACGTAGTGCGTTGCGCGCGTTCCATGCAATTTTTCGAGACAATCAAATTCAAAAAACCTATGTAGCGTTACTTTCTGGCCAATGGAAGAAACAAAAATTAGTCGTGAATGCGCCATTGCTTAAAAATATTGCTAAAGGCGGTGAGCGTATGGTGATGGTGAGTTCAGCTGGTAAGGAAGCTCTGACTACGTTTACACGTTTAACCTGTTTTGAGCAGGCAACACTAGTTGAAGCTGCACCTAAAACAGGACGCACACATCAAATTCGTGTGCATGCGCTCCATATAGGTCATCCTATTATTGGCGATGAGCGTTACGGACGAGATGACATTAATTTAGTATTTAAACAAAAAGGGTATAAACGTATGTTTTTGCATGCGAAAACGTTACATTTTTTGCATCCTACGACAGGTGTTACACTAAAAATTAATGCTCCACTGCCACCACAACTTGAAATTTTATTAAAAAATGAAAAACCGCTTTGATTTAATTATTTTTGATTGGGATGGAACTTTAATTGATTCTATCGATTGGATTGCGCGTTGTCTGCAAAATGCGGCGAATGATACACGTCATGCCATACCGGATTATCAATCTGCAAAAGATGTCATTGGTCTGAGTATTGAGAAAGCCATTGCGGCCTTATTTCCTGATGCAAACGAAAATGAAGTTAACACGTTAGTTGGCCATTATGAAAAGGCCTATTTTTCTAAAAAAATCAGCCGCGACGATTTATTTACGGGCGTTTTTGACATGCTTGAAGCCTTGAAAAAAAATGGCTATTTATTAGCTATCGCAACGGGAAAAACTCGTGAAGGCTTAGATGAAGCACTACATGCTACGGGAACAGTCGATTTGTTTTCGATTACTCGTTGCGCGGATGAAACGCAATCAAAACCGCATCCTAAAATGCTTGAAGAAATTATGACGCATTTACGAATATTACCTGAGCGAGTTTTGATGGTGGGGGATTCAACACATGATTTGCAAATGGCGATCAATGCGGGTATTGCGTCGGTTGGCGTTGCAAGTGGCTCACATGAAGCGGATCAGTTGCTCCAATATCAACCGCTACATTGTTTATCTAATCCAACAGAATTATGGCTGCATTTTATCGACTAGTAAATTCCAATACGTCCAATCACCGGATAATTGCCACTGTGGATTTGCAATAACCTGAGTTTGCAGTGGCAACGGCAACTCATCGTCTTCGAATAAAATTTTAATCGCTATAACGTAATCATGATTAGCTACTACATTTTTCGTGTTGATTAACGGTAAACCTCGAATAATTGACATATTGTCAAGTGCAGCTGATAGGGTTGAAAAATTGTGGATTTCACCCGTATTTTCATTTTTTACGCGATACATATTGAGTAAGGCATGGTATTGCAATTGATAGCGAAGTGAATATTTTAATTTCACTTTATCCCACCAAAAATCACGAACTTGATTTAAATGCACGTCCACGTGCCAAAAAAGCGGAACACCATTCTGAAGTGCTTCTTTGGATTGGGGGCTGAGGTGATATTCTAAATCTGCGGCTAAAAAATAATACCCATTTTGATGGCTAGTTTCAGCATGTTTCACCTGCGCTGCAAAATCATTTGCATTGGCAAAATTCAAAAATAGTATTAACAGCAAACCTAAAATGTAACGTTGCATTACAATTCAAAGTATTTTACGGTATTGGCTAGGCTTTGCGCTTGATCTTCCAGTGTTTCAGCTGCAGCTGCAGCTTCTTCAACCAGTGCTGCGTTTTGTTGCGTTACATCATCCATCTGGCCAATAGCGCTGTTAACTTGTTCAATACCCATTGTTTGTTCTGTAGAGGCGCTGCTAATTTCTGACATAATTTTTGTTACATTTCCAATGGCCTGAACAATTTCTTCCATTGTTTTACCCGCTTTAGCAACTAATTGAGTTCCATCCTCCACTTTTTCCACAGAATCACCAATGAGATTTTTAATCTCACCCGCTGCTGCTGCAGCACGTTGTGCAAGATTTCGGACCTCACTTGCAACCACAGCAAAGCCTCGACCTTGCTCACCAGCGCGTGCCGCTTCAACGGCAGCATTTAGTGCAAGGATATTGGTTTGAAACGCAATTCCGTCAATAACAGAAATAATATCCACAATTTTTCTTGAAGACTCTGTAATATCATTCATGGTTTTGACTACTTGATGTACAACTAAAACTCCTTGACTTGCTATGTCTGAAGCGCCAGTCGCTAATCCATTGGCACGTTGTGCATTCTCACTATTATTTTGCACCGTAGAAGTCAATTCCTGCATACTGGATGCGGTTTGTTCTAAACTTGCCGCTTGTTTTTCTGTGCGATGCGACAAATCATTGTTGCCTGACGCAATCTCTTTTGCACTTGTGTTAATCGTATCAGTGGCAAGTTGAATTTGATAAATGACTTCACGTAACTTTTCAACCGTGGAGTTAGCGTCATCTTTGAGTTGACCAAACATACCGAAATAGTCGTTGTTAATCGTCTTGGTCAAATCACCATGTGAAAGCGCATCTAACACGCGAGCAACTTCATTCAAACCAACAGAACTTGTTTCGATTAGTTTATTAATATTTTTAATTAGTTCTAAAATAAAACCATCACGATCAGTTTCGTTAATGCGCTGCTCAAAATCACCTCTCGCTGCAGCTTGCACAATACCTGAAATTTCTTGAATGGCTTTTACTTCGATGGTTTTATCTACCCATTCAGCAACAAACCCTAAACGATCACCATTTTTATCGAGCACAGGATTTGTGATGACATGAAGATGACGACCCGAAACCACGTGTTCATCTGCATGGAATTCTATTAAGTTTTGCATTCTTTTACGTTGCGCATCGGAAGATTCGGTATTAAACAAATCCATATTTGACCCTATTAATTGATCGGCATCGAAATGAGGGATTTGTTTTTTAATATCAGACGTTGCATTGTAGAATAAATTTTTTGCACTTTCGTTAATATAAATAATTTCAAAATTATTATCGGCGACTAAAACGGCTGAATGAACGTTATCTAGCGCACTGTTAATACGCAAAGACTCAGCATGTAAACGTTTGGATTCAGCAATATCCAAACTTAGACTGACATCCATTGAAAATAAACCACGATAAAAATCGCCAATCACGCCACTTTTCTTTAAATCAAATTTATTGCCAAAGCTTTTACCTGAAAGCCGGTAAAAAATGCCGACGCTTTTATCTAATGTCTGATTGAATTCACGAATAATACTGACGTTAATCAATGCACCGATGGAAGCTGCGCAAACAATACCTGCTAATGCAATGTAATTTTCTGATTGATAATATTCATAACTTAGTGTGGCTGTAGGTACTGAAAAAGCAAGCAATGTGAAAGCGGTTTTATTCCAAAGTGAAATATCATGCACCCACTTAATTAAGGCTCTGATACCTGTCGGATT
>CAINHP010000101.1 GCA_903848905.1 uncultured Pseudomonadota bacterium | reverse complement strand
GGAACATTAGCTACATTTTGAACACCTGTTTTAGTAGAAAAATCAACTTTTGGTGGGGTGCTACCTGCACCTGCAATAATAGGTATTTCAGTAGGTGAAGCAGATGCATCAACCGCAAATATCGCAGCTGTAATGGCTGTTATCAATAATAATTTTTTCATTTTGTATCTCTTAAAAAGAAAAGTAAGTAACGCATTTAAAATAAGCTAAAACATAATGTGATAAATAATGACTAGGCTATCCAACTATTATTTATTTTAAGAACTTAAAGACTGGCCTTCATCCATTTGCCATATACGTTCTAAAATCCATTTTTGTGTGACTGAGTAATACATTTACTCCCTGCTATGCAGTTAATAAATGCAACCAAATCACTCAACATGAATCCATTATTCATTCAAAATAAGTCATTTTGACTACATTACGATGACAATTTGATTACGATTTAATGACTTAATATGACTTTACTACTTACTTTGTCTTTATTTACCTGCTCAGTTTCCACCGAGATTTGATTAACAGTAATACCGTGCTCAGCTTCTAATACCGCTATCCACTCTATGAATCGATCAAAAGAGCAATTCTCCAGCCATAAGGTGACTGTGTCGGCTTCATCTGGAATCATACGTTTGATACAGGACTTCATGTCCTTCTCCGAACTACTCGCATCAATAATTGCCATGAGAGACTGCCCTTGAAGATTATCATCCATTTTGGGCTGCTGATTACGAAGCCGTCCGACTTCTGTGCTGATATTATTGAGATATTGATAAGCCTGTTGCTGCGCTTTTATTTTTTGCTCGAGTACTAGGTTATCCGCCAATATCGGAGCAACCACGAAGAGATATACGCTATAAAACAACACCACTACCGTTGCTAAAACAGCTAAAAAACGCTCTCTAGGAGACAATCCAGCAAATTGTTTTATGTAATTATTTATGTTTAATTTCAAAATGCACCTCTACGCCATCTTGATTAGCTTCTTCAGATTTTATTTTGACTAACAACTGCTGACTGGCTTCTAGTTGCTGTTTAATTTGGTCAACCTGACTAATATCAGGAATCGTTAATTGAATTTGAAGCTGATCATTTAGAAAATCGAGCTGTTTGAGTTTATAGCCCACATTAGCATTCAGAACCTCACCCGTTTCGTATAATAAACTCATGAACGAACTTCCCTTGCTGTTCGTATTTTTTCTAAGCTCCATTAAAGCTTGATCCGCCTGCACTTTGATATTTACTATGCGCTTTACATCAGGAAACGTTTGTTTAAACAACGCTTGAGTCTGCGTTTCCAATACGGTCAGTTCAGATTTTTTTTGACTGTAGCTGTAACCTAAAAATCCCATTTGTAGCAAAGCTGTGAAAACGATAAGCCCAATGGAAGGTAGCCATTTTTCACCCTGCCACGCCGATTTATGTTGTTTCTCAAAACTTCCTGACAATAAGTTGCAAGCACTGTCAAGTGTTGCGACACCAGTAGCTAAAAAGGGTAAGATTGCATCAACTTTATGATGATTTATGTTGATAGCATGCTCTTGACTATCCAGACTCAACTCATCAACTGACCAACTATTGATAGTGTTAAGCGCTGAGTATTCCACTAATATTTTGTCTAAAAAAATGGGCAGCATGTCACAATCAAAACCAGCGCCTATGTATTTTTCATGCCTTATAATTGCTTGCTGACCATCGATAACTAAAGAGCAACTGTGTTCTTGATAAGGCAAACATAGACTTTCAGGGAAAACACTATCAATTGTAATACCCGCATCTTCAAAACTTGCTAGACAGGCTTTAAATTTGTCATGATTCGTTAATGCCACATAAACTTTACCATCCGGCTTTTTATGCCAAACACTATGATAAGTTTCAACATCATCAACTAACAAATCCTCCAGTGCGAAGGGCAACGCTTTTTTAATCTGACTGTTACTTTTAACTGGTAGTGCTAAGCCCAATAGTAATACTTCTGATGCAGGTAATAACAAGATAACGGACTGGTTTTCAGCACTTTTCGCGAGGTCTTGCAGTGTGCCTTGCTGCAACTTACTTGGTTGCAGGTCATCTACTATCAGCCATTGCAACGTTGTATCATTTTGTTTAAGCCATCTTACGATAATTTTTTTTGTCATTCATTAACCCCTTTGCGTAAGCGCTTAACTACTTTCACCTCACCCAAATCATTACGATTTAACTGTGAGTCAAATATCAAAACATTTTTCCCCATGTCGATTTGTCCTGATAATAAAAAATGATGACTGGCAACACCGATACTTTCTTTGTTAATAACAATACCTTCCATAGCCTCATCTTTTAAGAATTCTTCAATTTCTTTAAACGGCTTACCACTCGCGTTATATAAAGATTCTGCTTGATTTTTTGTAATATCAGGAGCAAAAGTTCTCAGCACCAAAGCACTTGCGGTATTAATATTAATAGTGGTTCGTTCATCAGCAACATAGATGTAGGGAAGTAATTTTTTATAATCCTGAAGCGTCATCCCCTTAAGACGCAATAACTCACTAACGTCTGCCAATGGACCATTTGCACTTCGATAAGGAGGAGTAAACTTGCTATACGTTTCGTCTTCAGCGCTATTAGGTGTTCTTAAATCCATATCGGCATCTATCCAATCCAGCATGAGATCCACTAGATCCGTATTTATTTTTAAAATAATCAATAATCGCTTTAATCGAAGAATATCTTCTTCACTGGCTTCACCATCAACAAGTAAATTATTCAAGTTAAGTCGACCTTGTAGATCGACAATTTCAACTTGAATATTGCCTTCTGGAATGGGCGTTGAGGTCAAGGGTTTGTTCCATTTATCGAATAAATCATCATAGAGGTTATTCGTCGTATCAATTTTAAGTTGCTTAACTGCCCAAGCCTCGAGTCCGTATACATATTCCCAAGCCTGAATTGTTCGTAATTGATTTTCTGTTCGACGAATATCCATTTGCCTATCACTCGACATGGCGACTAAAACGACAGTAACAACGGACAGCACCAACATCACAGTCATTAATGCAATACCGCCCTGAGAGCGAATTTTCTGGGGTTCGCTGAAATTCATTAATGGATTAAAAATGTACGATGAACACTACCCAGTCCATCCAATTTAAAACTAATATCAAGCGCCTGTGGTATTTCACCCACTATTTCACCCCAAGTCTTGGTTTTTGCACTAAAGCCTTTTATTGTCACGCCCTGCGTGACGAGAAGTTTTCGACGTCGATATTCTGTTTGCTGCGTTCTATCCGGTATCGTCCAAACACGTCTATATAAAGCCTCTTTTTCTAAGCTATAGCTCACTCTTAATAAATTAGTTTCACTTGAATTAGCTAACCATGAAGGAACGGTTCGGGTAAATACCAATATTTCATTGCCTCGTCCTATTGAAAATGCAGGCTCTGAAGAACCCAGTTGATCTCTAATCGGTCTTTTGATGACTTGGCTTAAATCTTCATTGAGTAAATACAAGGTAGTTTGCAGTTGTGCTAATTGTTGCGCTCGAGGCACTGTACTCGCCCTTGCATCTAAAATTGCAGCTAGGCCCGCATACGCCATCATCGACATGACAGCAAAAATGGCTAACGCTATTAATATCTCAAGTAAGGTAAAGCCTTGCTGCTTAGAATATTTAAGCGCTGCATTAGATAGTGGAATTATTTTGGTCATTTGAGCATTCGGCTCACAAGAAAGAATCATCAGATTTCGGCGATATCACTCAGTAAGCTAATCAAGGGTTGTTTATCACCTTCGAGAAAAACCTCTATACGATATCTCCATACACCCGATAGATTTGAAACGTGACGTTTAATTTGCCAATACCAACGTCGACCAGCCATTTCATCCCAACCATCAGCCGTTTCAGGCTTAGTAGTCTCTAAGCGTAATTGCACAGCATGATTACTGGCAACAATAGCCGCTAGGGTTTTATTTTCGAGATACCATAAATTATTGATATTATCTGCGGTGATTTTAATGGCACTCACCATGACAATGGCCAAAATGGCTAACGCAATTAACACTTCCAATAAGGCAAAGCCATTAACCGATTTAATTTGATGTGGACTGTTCATGGTTTATCTTGACTACTCATTATTAAGCCATCTTGCTGGGTATTATTCAGAAAAAAAGTACTATTGCTATTTTGCATAGTTAGACTTACCTGAAATAAATCCATTTCACCATCTGGCGTGATAATAATCTGTGGTTTGGGCTGAGAACCTGACACAACGTGCTTATTTAAAAAGACATTTTGTTGGGTCATAGAAAACGCTAAACTCATTTGCGGCAATAAAGCACGTTCTTTGAATACCATATCAGTCACTTCTGGCTGCCATTTTTGTTTTTTTACTATAGCAAAGCGATAGCCATTTTCAAAAAACTCTACACCCATCACTTCACCACGAGCCATTGACTCTTGTGTAGCCAATTCCAATAGTTTAAATAATCTATCTGCTTCTAGTTTCTGTTGATCTCTTGGATCAGCGGTCCCCATTGATAGCATAGCCATACCCGTAATTAAACCTATCAAAACCAAAACGATCAATAATTCAATCAAGGTAAAACCTCTGATTTTGTTCATTTACTAGTCCATTACGTAAGTTCATGCATCAAATAACGACTTATCACATCTTAGCGTTGTTTACCTAAGATAGATTGACTTTACTTCAACGAATTTACTTTTTAACCCAATTAGTAATATCTGCAGCGGATTCAGCTCCACCTTCAATCCCATCTGAACCATAAGAATAAAGATCAAACTCGCCATGTATACCGGGTTTAAGATAAAGATAGGGTTTCCCCCATGCATCCACAGGCATTTGATCAAGATAGCCACCTTGTTTCCAATGCGTTCCTTGAGGCAAATTTGCTGGCTTAGTGACTAAGGCTTCTAAGCCTTGTTCTGTCGTGGGGTAGCTGTAATTATCCAAGCGATATAAATCTAATGCTGCCGTGATAGCTCTAATATCTTGCAGAGTTCGGGTTGCCCTTGCCTCATCAGGTCTGCCCATGATTTTAGGCACAATAATGGAAGCTAAAATTCCCAAGATAACGACAACAATCATGACTTCAATCAACGTAAAGCCTTGGTTTTTTTTATAAGACATCACTACATCAATCCTTAAAATAAAAGTAAGAAACAATAAAGACCTAAAATGGCATAACGTAGCGTTATTTAACCAATTGGTTCATTTCAAAAATAGGCAATAATATGGCTAACACAATGGCCAGTACGACTAAACCCATGACTAAAATCAAAATAGGTTCAAATAAGCCTAAGGTCATTTCAGTTAACGCCTGAATATCGCGCTCTTGATCATCCGCTGCGCTAGCTAACATTTTTGGCAACTGCCCACTGGCCTCACCACTGGCAACCAAATGAATCGTGACAGGGGGAAATAATCCACTTGCCTCCATCGCTTTGTTTAAACTCTGCCCTTCCCTAACCCGAATTGACGCAGCTTCTACCGCTTTTTGCATGGCGTTATTGGTCAGCACTTGACTGGATATTTGGAGTGCCTGCAATAATTCCACGCCGCTGTTCGTTAAAATGGCTAAGGTACGCGTAAATCTTGCGGTATTCATCCCCTTTGAAAAACGTGAAACAAAAGGCATGCTCAATATGAACAAATGAAATCGCATACGAGGCTCAGGTAAACGCAGTAGCATTTTAAAGCCCATACTTAGCCCTGTAACTACAATCAATAAAACTAAACCATAATGTTTAAAAAAGTCGCTACAGGCAATGAGCAATTTGGTGATAGTGGGCAACTCTCCCCCCATTTTATCGAACACACTGGTGATTTCTGGGACGACATACGCCAATAAACCAATCACCACTAATAAGGAAACAGAGGTCAGCATCATTGGATAGATCATGGCCATTTGTAATTTGCTATGCAATTGGCCTTTATCAGAAATATAATCCGCTAATCTTTGTAGCACTTGATCAAGTTTACCTGAAGATTCCCCCGCTTCAACCGTTGCCCGATATAGCGGCGGAAACGTGCTAGGAAAGGCGCTGCAAGCTTGCGCTAAACTTTGCCCTTCTAAAATTCGACCTCTAACGCCGAGTAGAATACGTTTAGCTTTGGCTGAATCCAACTGTTTTGCGGTAATACCTAACGCTTCATCTATTGCTAACCCCGACCCTAATAACGCGGCTAATTGGCGCGTAATGTGCGCCAGTTGTCGCATACTAATTCGCTGTGACAACAGGGGCCTATTCACACTAAGTTCTTTTTTATGAACCTCTTCTATTTCCAGCAAGGTCAAATCCTGGCTTTTTAATTGCTGTCTTGCCAATTTAATGGTGTCTGCTTCAAAAGACCCTTTAACTTGTTGACCTTTGACATTGATTGCTTGATATTCAAACGTGGCCATTCATTATTCCTTTTGCGTAATTCGAATCGCTTCATCCAAACTAGTCTCACCATTAAGCACTTTTTCTAGGGCACTTTCTTGAATGCTACGCGAAAATACGCGCGCATGGTCTTCTAGCACCTGATCGCCCGCACAATCGTGTATCAAGCTACGCATTTGAGCATTAATAGGGATAATCTCAAATATTCCCGCACGACCTTTGTAGCCTCTTTGACCACAAGCCAAACAACCCTGCGCCTGATAAACTGTTGCAAAATCTTGACCATAAGGCTTATAGCCAATTTTAACTAAGTCATTAACCGGCACAGACACTGCCAATTTACATAATGGACACAGCTTACGCACCAGTCTTTGCGCGATGACGCCCACTAAACTTGAGGCGAGTAAAAACGGCTCAACGCCCATATCCCGTAAGCGAGTAATCGCACCAACAGCAGAATTGGTATGTAAAGTTGATAGCACTAAATGACCGGTTAAACTCGCCTGCACCGCAATTTCAGCGGTTTCTTTATCGCGAATTTCGCCAACCATAACAATATCGGGATCTTGCCGTAAAATAGCACGCAGTCCTTTTGCAAAGGTCATTTCGACTTTATTATTAACCTGCGTTTGACCTATACCGTCCAAATAAAACTCTATAGGATCTTCGACGGTAAGGATATTTCGTGTGCGCTCATTAAGCTGATTCACAATCGCGTAAAGACTCGTGGTTTTCCCTGAACCCGTTGGTCCAGTGACTAATATGATGCCATGCGGCCTTAAGATCATCTTTTGAATACTATCCAAATCTTGATCGACCATACCAATCTGCTTAAGGTTCAGCTGATTGGCCTGCTTATCAAGCAATCTTAAAACCACACGTTCACTATGACCTGAAGGCAATGTTGAAACACGAACATCAACGGTGCGGCCACCTATATTGAGTGATATACGCCCATCTTGAGGTAGTCTTTTTTCAGCAATATCAAGTTTAGCCATGACTTTCAGTCTGGAGATAATCATCGGGGCAAATTCCCGTGCAGGTTCGAGTATCTCGCGTAAAGCACCATCGACACGAAAACGCACTACCATACGTTTTTCATAAGATTCAATATGAATATCTGACGCGTTTTCCTTGATAGCTTCAGTAAATAGTGCATTAATCAAGCGAATAATCGGCGCTTCATCAGCACTCTCAAGCAAATCATCAGGCGTAGGCAGGTGCTGCGCCATGTAAGATAAATCAATATTATCCTGCATATCATCAACCATTTTCTGAGCCTGACCTGACTTTTGCTCATAAACTTCTTGTAGCATGTGATCAAAGCGCTCTTCGTCGATCTTGATGAAAGTCGCTGCTTTATCAACCAACCTGCGCATTTCACATAGTGATTGACTTGATGTTTTATCCAAAAAAAATATTTCTGTCTTATCCGAATCTTGTTTTAGCAAAACGCCATGTCTTTTGGCAAAGCTATAACTAGGCATCTTGACGCCTAACACGAGCTCCTCAGATTCTAAAGAGCCATCAGAATTCATTATTGATTTGCCGGAGCAGTTAAAATAGGACTTGGTACCTCAGGTTTTAACTCTGGAAGCACTGGCTCACGCTCGCTTGGCATTAAAAACAAACCGCGTTTACCTGATTGTTTCTGCATATTACGCAGGTCGTTGTATCTATCATTAGATAACAAAGACGCTTTTTCTGGATCACGCATAATAACTGGACGCAAAAACACCATTAAATTAGTTTTTTTATTTGACGTGTTATTGCTTTGAAATAGATGCCCTAAATAAGGTATGTCGCCTAATAAAGGGACTTTTGTTACCGTAACTTGAACATCATCACCTATAAGACCGCCCAACACTAAAATCTTACCGTCATCCACTAACACAGAGGTATCTATTTCACGTTTATTAATCGTCGGTCCAGATAAACTTCCCGCAGACGTTGCATCGACACTAGATACTTCTTGTTTCACTTTCAGCTTAATGACATTGCCTTCATTAATCTGCGGTGTCACTTTAAGTTTAACGCCCACATCTTGTCGCGTATAAGTTGAAACTGCAGACCCTACGCCGACAGTCGGTGCAAAACTTCCACTCACTATGGGAATATTTTGACCAACAATCATATTCGCTTCTTCATTGTCTAACGTCACCAAAGAAGGCGTAGATAACACATTAACATTTTGATCACTTGCAAAGGCATCGATTAAAGCTCTTAACTCACCCCCTACCATATAACCTAAGCTCATGGTTTTTCCTGCTGACTTTAATAAATCAGACAAATTCGTGATGGAATCTGCTTGCACACCTGTTGTTGTAACCGGCTTCGTATGCCATTCAACACCGACTTGCTGCTCTTTATCGTAGTTAACTTCAACAATTATCGCTTCAATATGAACCTGCGCCCGACGAATATCCAATTGTTTTATGACCGACTTTATTGCTTGCATTTGCTGGGCCTGTGCAGTCACAATTAAGGCATTAGTTGCCTCATCGGCTCGTATATCAAAGTCTTTTTCTGTGCTAGATGGCGTAACAACTTGAGGCGTACTCTCCGATTTTTTGGCACTTACACCAGTAAGCGTTTCAACCAAACTTTTGGCAACGGCATAATGCAAGTAAATAACTTCCGTATTACCATTTTTTCCCTGAAACGGCGTATCGAGCTCTGCTATCAAGGCTTTTAATTGCAAACGTATCTCAGGAGAGCCTCCAATAATAATAGAATTTGAGCGATCATCTGCCACTAAAGGCACCATGCTCGCACTTGATTTTCCATTATTTGTGCTGGCCACTAAGGCATTAAGAGGTTGAATTAAATCTGCCGCTATCGCATATTTCAAGTTTATGATTTCAATTTTCTGAACGTCACTTTTGTCTATTTGCTTAATCATCAAGGCAAGTCGATTTACGTTAGATGCTGTATCAGAAATAATAATGCTGTTGCTATCTGTCACCGTTGCCATAAAAGCATGGGGCGGAACCAAAGGCATTAAGGTCTGCACCACCGCTGTAGCATTGATATGATTGACTTGAACAATTCGAGTTAGTTGTTCATCACCATTGCGCGAACCAAGGCGTAATTCATTTTGATCTCCATCTTGCTTTGCATCAAGATTAGGGATGATTTTTATAATGTTACCGTTCGGCACAGCTGAATAGCCATGAACCTTAAGTATGGACAAAAATACTTCATAAACCTGCGAGGATTTCATCGGCGTAGACGTAATAACTGAAATATTACCAGTTACACGAGGGTCAACAATAAAATTTTTGCCGGTAGCATCAGCAACCGTTTCTATCAGAATATGAATATCAACATCTTTTAAATTAAGCGAAAACTCTTCATTTTGTGCGTGAGAAATAATACAAAAGCTAGCTAGTAATAGACCAATTAACAAACGAACGTGCATAAGCAATAGTGATTTGTAGTGTTATTTTGTGATAAAGAGTAATCCCGTTCTTTCTTTTTCCATAGAAAGGGATTCTGATTGTTGATTGCGCAGCAAGATGACTTGCTCTTTTGCTATGGATAGCAAGGTAACACCACCAGGCAACTCATCACCAAGATGATATTTTTTCTGTTCTTTAGCATCATCTTCAATAATCACGTAACTGTTTTTATCTTGATTGGGCAGTAAAAAAATACCAAGCAATTTAATGGGTAAATCGGTTTTTTTTGACGCATTCTCTGCCATCGAGCCTTCCCCAACCCTTACCTCAGAATTGCCGAACAAATGCCAGTCTTTAATCAGTAGAAAATCCATTTCTTGTTCTTCAGGGTTTTCTCTGTCCGACGAAGTTGATACTTGGATTGCATCGGTCAATGACTCTGAGCTAGTTGAAGTAGCTATTGAATATACAACTAAACAAAAATAAGCTAAGGCCAAAATAAAGACAACATTACACAATGCGCCATTTTGTAACAGCGGCGCCTTAAAATGCGTAAATTTTATTTTTAAATATGCCATATGTACCATTAGCATAATCATATGACTAAAATATGACTGTATTATGACAATACTGCTAATTTATCCTAAGCCATGATTGCAAATTTTATAACCTTGTGCTCAATGTGCAGTCGATTCATGTTAAAGAGGATTTTATGCGAACATCCAAACATAAAAAAACCTCGCCAATGAGATGACGAGGATTTTGAGTTTTCAGAAATTTATTTATTGCCTGCTAAAATTTGATCGAATATGCCTTCATCCGAAAAATGTTTCTTCTGTGTCACATTCCAGCCACCAAAGTTTTTATCAATAGTCACTAATTCTATTTTGGGAAACTGTTTCGCGTATTTTGCAGCGATTTCAGTGACAGTGGGACGATAGAAATTTTTGGCAATAATTTCTTGACCTTCTTTGCTGTATAAGTGTTTCAAGTATTCTGTCGCGACGTCGGTGGTGCCGTGTTTTCTGGCAACATCTTCAACAACCGCTACTGGTGGCTCTGTTAAAATACTCAGTGACGGTGCAACAATTTCATATTTATC
>CAINHP010000100.1 GCA_903848905.1 uncultured Pseudomonadota bacterium | reverse complement strand
ACTTAATTTTAGTTATTGCCCCTCGACATCCTGAGCGCTTTAACCATGTAGCAACAGTAGCGAAAAAAGCGCAATTAAAAAGTGTGACGCGCACTTCTCAAAAAGTCTGCGATGATGAAGTGGACGTATTTTTAATTGATACATTAGGTGAATTAAAATTATTCTACGCTAGCGCTGATGTTGCGTTTGTAGGTGGAAGTTTTGTGCCAGTAGGTGGGCACAATTTACTCGAACCCGCTGCTGTTGGGGTACCTATTTTAGTTGGGGCTGAAGTTAAAAATATTGCATTGGTTGTCGAAGAATTATTATCGGCACAAGCCGTTATTCAATGTGAAAACGTTGCAGAACTCCAAATAAAAATTGTTGAACTTTATAATCAGCCGCAATTGCGAGATATGTTAATTTCCAATGCAAAACACGTTGTCGCGCAAAATCAAGGCGCAACACAGCGAATTTATCATTTATTAAACCTTGAATCTGCCACATAAATATTATGACCCAAAAACTTTACATTCAAACTAATGGTTGTCAAATGAATGAATACGACTCGGATAAAATGCGAGATGTACTTCATGCTTCTCACGGGTTTGAACTAACTGATGATCCAAAATTAGCGGATGTATTGTTGCTAAACACTTGTTCGATTCGTGAAAAAGCACAAGAAAAAGTATTTTCTGCTCTCGGTAAATGGCGAAAAATCAAAGATAAACGCCCTGATGTCATTATTGGTGTCGGTGGTTGTGTAGCAAGCCAAGAAGGCGCGGCTATTCAAAAGCGAGCACCGTTTGTCGATATGGTTTTTGGTCCTCAGACATTGCACCGTCTGCCTCAATTACTCAATGAAGTTCGACAAGAACACAAACCCGTTGTGGATATTTCGTTTCCTGAAATTGAAAAATTTGATAATTTACCTGAAGCTAAAGCCGATGGCGTGAAAGCGTTTGTTTCAGTCATGGAAGGGTGTAGCAAATATTGTACTTATTGCGTGGTGCCTTATACCCGAGGTGAAGAAATTAGTCGTCCACTTGACGATGTTCTCGCTGAAATTCGTGTTTTAGCTAAGCAAGGTGTTCGCGAAATCAATTTGCTTGGTCAAAATGTGAATGCGTATCGCGGTGAAATGGCGGATGGTGACATTGCTGATTTTGCCTTTTTACTGCATTCGGTTGCCGCTCTTGAGGGAATTGATCGCCTACGGTTTACCACGTCACATCCGATGGAATTTACCGATGGTTTAATTGATGCCTTTGCTGAAATTCCACAACTCGTGAATCATCTGCATTTACCCGTGCAAAGTGGCTGTAATACCATTTTACAGAAAATGAAACGTGGTCACGTCATTGATGATTATAAAGAAATTATTCGTAAATTACGTGAAGTCCGTCCAACAATTAGTTTGTCGTCTGATTTTATCATTGGGTTTCCTGGCGAAACGGATGCGGAATTTGAAGAAACGATAGATTTTATCAATGAAATCGGCTTTGATTTCTCGTTTAGTTTTATTTACAGCGCAAGACCCGGAACGCCTGCAGCGGAATTTGCTGATGATGTGCCAATGGATGTCAAAAAATTACGGCTTGAGCGATTCCAAAATCGTATCAATGAAATGACGGCCACTATTTCAGAAAGTATGGTTGGCAGTACGCAAACTGTCTTGGTGGAAGGGCAATCAAAGAAAAATTCACTTCAGTTGCAAGGGCGTACTGAAAATAATCGCGTCGTGAATTTCATTGGGCATCCACGTCTAACAGGGCAGTTTGTGGATGTTGTGATTACTCAAGCGATGCCAAATTCGTTGCGAGGTCGCATGATAGACGTTGTGCCAACCGTGAGCGGTCTATGAGTTCAAAAGATTTAGTTTTATTGCCAGATGAAAATGACCGTCTAGTTAACTTTTGCGGACAATATGATGAGCATTTGCGTCATTTGGAAAAACGCTTAGGAATTACTATTGCAAATCGTGGCAACCATTTTCAACTAAGCGGTAATGAAAATATTCTCAACTCTTGTGGCGAGTTGATGCAAGCTTTATATGCGTTGACCGACAAAGAATATATTACGCCTGAAATGGTACATTTAGCGCTGCAAGAAGCAGGGATTGAAGTTGTACTTGAAAGTGAGCCGCCCGTTATTGCGCCTGTTGTGATTAAGACCAAACACGGTTTAATTAAAGGTCGCGGCGCAAACCAAAAAGGCTATTTGCAACAAATTATGTCGCATGATATCAATTTTGGCATTGGGCCTGCGGGAACGGGTAAAACCTATTTAGCGGTGGCTTGCGCGGTACATGCGCTACAAACCGAGCAAGTGAGAAAAATTATTCTTGTGCGCCCTGCGGTAGAAGCTGGAGAGAAATTGGGATTTCTTCCTGGTGATATGGCGCAGAAAGTTGATCCGTATTTGCGTCCTCTCTATGATGCACTTCATGAAATGTTAGGTCTTGAGCGTGTGGAGAAATTAATTGAGAAAGGCGTTATTGAAGTCGCTCCGCTGGCTTTTATGCGTGGTCGAACATTAAACAATGCATTTATTATTCTTGACGAGGCGCAAAATACCACGCTCGAGCAAATTAAAATGTTCTTAACACGCCTTGGATTTGGGTCTACCGCCGTCATTACAGGTGATATTACCCAAATTGATTTACCCAATGAAAAAATGTCTGGGCTGCGCCATGTTATGAATATTTTGCAGAAAGTTGATGGCATCAGTTTTACCTTTTTCACTGTACGTGATGTGGTTCGTCATCCGTTAGTTCAACGTATTGTTGAAGCGTATGAGTCATTTGAAAAAGAACAAAATGAAAAACCACTTCCATGAATATTATCGAAATTCAGCGTATTTCAACGATTACCGATGTGCCAGATGACGCGCAAATTGAGCAATGGGCAAATGTCGCTCTGAATGATTTGACTGACAGTATTGAAATGGTGATTCGCATTGTAGATGAAGACGAATCTGCTCAACTCAATGAAACCTATCGCCATAAATCAGGGGCGACAAATGTGCTGAGTTTTCCATTTGATGTTCCTGAGGGAGTTGAGCTCAATTTACTCGGTGATTTAGTGATTTGTGCGCCTGTATTGTCGCGTGAAGCAGATACGCAAAATAAAACAATTATGGCCCATTGGGCGCATATTATTATTCACGGTACGCTACATTTACTTGGCTATGATCACATTGATGATCTAGACGCACAAGAAATGGAAGAAAAAGAAATCGCTTTATTACAAACTTTGTCTATTTCAAATCCTTACGACGATAATTCAACACTATGAACGACGACTATCCCCCCGCAACGCTACAAAGAACGTGGCTTGATAAAATAAGCCATTTACTGACTGGTGATCCTCAAGATTTAGATGATTTAGTGGAAATTTTGCGTGAGGCGCGCACAAGAAGTTTGCTTGATAGTGATGCATTGTCAATGATTGAAGGTGTTCTTCAAGTATCACAAATGCGAGTGCGAGATATTATGATCCCACGCGTGCAAATGGTGGTATTACCCAAAGAAGCGACCTTAGAGAGCATTTTACCATTAGTGGCTGAATCAGGTCATTCACGTTATCCTGTTATTGATGGTGATAAAAGCAAAGTCATTGGGGTAATGCTGGCTAAAGATTTACTCGTTCGCATGATTGAAAATAAAACATTGCTTGTTCAAGATATTATGCGCTCGGTGAGTATTGTGCCTGAGAGTAAGCGGCTTAACGTACTTCTGAAAGAATCACGCACTAATGGTAATCACATGGCGGTGGTCGTGGACGAATATGGCCAGGCGGCTGGACTTGTTACCATTGAGGATGTGCTCGAGCAAATTGTCGGCGATATTGAAGATGAGCATGATGATCATGATGATGAGAATTATGTTTTCCAGCGCAGTGAAAGTGAATATATGCTAAAAGCGCTGATGCCAATGGATGATTTCGATGAGTATTTCAACACGCAGCTCGCTACTGATGAATACGACACGATAGGTGGGTTTCTAGTGAGCCAATTAGAGCATATGCCTCAAAAAGGTGAGCGTTTAGACGTTGATGATTTGAATTTTGAAGTGATTAAAGCAGATAATCGCCGCGTTTATTTAATTAAACTAAAACGCTTGAAATAACGTTAATTGAAATTTGCATTTTTGAGAATACCCCGACATGAATACGCCTAATCCTTCAGATCAATTGACAACATTGAATTTAATCAATCGTGGTTTAAAACGTTTTCTGCCTAATTCTCAAGCACTTTCATTAGCCATTATATTACTGGTGAGTTTTGTATTTATTTATTCACTTGCTGATTTATTGATGCCAGTTTTTGTTTCAATTGGTTTGGCGTATCTTCTTGAAGGAGTTGTACGTAAACTCGAACATTTAGATGTGCCTCGAATTGGTGCAGTGGCCATTGTATTTTCATTATTTCTAGCAAGTCTTGTCTTTTTACTCTTTTATCTTATACCGATTATTTCACAGCAAGCCGTTGAATTAGCGCAACAAGTTCCTGATATTTTAAGTCACGCGCAAACGGGTATTATGCGTTTGCCTAAGCTATACCCAAAATTGATTTCTGAAAGTAAAATTCAAGAAATTTTACTGGTTGTGCAAAAGGAATTGATTAGCTATAGCCAAGGCTTACTGTCAGTGTCTGCGGCGTCAATAGTGGGTTTGATTAGCGCGATGATTTATTTATTTCTCGTGCCGATGATGATATTCTTTTTACTTAAAGATAAAGCATTGTTAATGTCATGGTTTATGGGATTTTTGCCAACTGAACGCAACTTGAGTGTGCATGTTTGGCATGAAGTGGATATGCAAATTGGCAATTATGTTCGCGGAAAATTTGCAGAAGTGTTTATTTTATCGCTAGTCAGTTACGTAACGTATGCTGTGATGGGGCTGAATTATGCTTTACTTCTTGCTGTTCTAATGGGGTTGCAAGTTATTTTACCGTACATTGGTGCTACGCTGGTGACGTTTCCGGTCTTGGGTGTTGCGTATTTTCAATGGGGTTTGAGTAATGATGATTTTATGGCTATCGTTATTGCCTATGCAATTATTCAAGCAGTAGATGGCGTGTTACTTGTTCCACTGCTTTTCTCTGAAGCAGTAAATTTGCATGCGATTGCCATTATTGTCGCCATTTTATTTTTTGGTGGATTATGGGGTTTCTGGGGCGTTTTTCTTGCGATTCCACTGGCAACGGTCGTTAAAGCTGTATTAACCTCTTGGCCTCGATTAGGTGAAAACACCTCAATTTAAAAAAACGATTTATTTAACTTGAATGCAAGAAGGTTCTCACCTACACTCAAAATTAACCAGTTAAATTTTAGTGTATTTGTGATGTAGAGTGGAGAGAAGTTTATGAGTAAATTTAATCAATCACGTCGCCGTTTTCTTGGGCAGTCAGGATTAGGACTGGTTGCGTTAACGACATTGCCTAGTTTTGCAAATGCAATGGAAAGCATGCGAATGGGGCGTATGGGCATGGGGGGAATGCACAACTCAATGGGCAGTGAAGTGAACTATCCTAAGCTAACCCCAAATAAATCCAATCCTAATTTTCATCCAGATGTTGAACTCGATTTAGTTTGTAAGCCCATTGAAATATCAATTTTAAAAGGCGCACCTACAAAGGTTTTGCATTATCAAGCGACACTCATCAAAGGTCCTAAAGACACAGTAGTCGATATTCCTCATTCTTATTTAGGCTCCATGATTCGTTTGCAAAAAGGGCAGAAAGTTCGTATTAATTTCCATAACGCGCTATCGCAATCGAGTGTGGTGCATTGGCATGGTCTTCATGTTCCGCAAGCAATGGATGGCCATCCACAATATGCCATTGAAAGCGGTGAAACGCTGGTTTATGAATTTGAGGTGGTAAATAGCGCGAATATGAATATGTATCATCCTCATCCTCATGGCGCGACGGCAAAACAAGTTTATTTGGGACTCGCAGGTGCCGTAATCGTTAATGACGATGAAGAAGCCGCTTTAGATTTACCCTCTGGTGAATATGAAATTCCGCTCGTTATCCAAGATAAACAGTTTGATAGTGATAACCAATTAGTCTATTCGCCAAATATGCATCAGCGCATGACAGGAGTGACTGGCGATACTATTCTTGTTAATGGACAAGCCAATTTTCATTTAGAAGTGGAAAGTCGGGCTTATCGTTTGCGTGTAATGAATGGCTCAACTTCGCGTATTTATAAACTGGCATGGGATGATGGCATGCCAATGACGATTATCGGTGTTGATGGTGGTTT
>CAINHP010000099.1 GCA_903848905.1 uncultured Pseudomonadota bacterium | reverse complement strand
GGTTTTTTAGAAACGCCATATCGTAAGGTTGTTGATGGTAGGGTAACTAATCAAGTAGATTATTTATCGGCTATTGAAGAAGGCGAGTTTGTTATTGCGCAAGCGAGTGTTCCAGTTGATGAAGAAGGAAAATTAATTGACGGATTGGTTTCTTGCCGAAACAAAGATGAATTCACCTTGGCTATGTCAGATACGGTTCAATACATGGACGTATCATCAAAACAGATTGTTTCTGTTGCGGCATCCATTATTCCATTCCTTGAACACGATGACGCGAACCGAGCGTTAATGGGATCGAACATGCAACGTCAAGCTGTACCGACATTGCGTGCTCAAAAACCATTAGTGGGTACAGGGATGGAGCGCACCGTTGCTAAAGATTCTGGTGTGACCGTTGTTGCTACGCGTGGTGGAAAAATTGAGTTTGTTGATGCGGCAAGGATCGTTGTTCGTGTGAATGACACGGAAACCGAAAATGGAACATCGGGCGTTGATATTTATAATTTAATTAAATACACGCGTTCAAATCAAAATACATGTATTAACCAGAAACCGTTGGTGAAAGTTGGTGATATAGTTCGCTCAGGTGACATCATGGCGGATGGTCCATCAACTGATATGGGTGAATTAGCATTAGGGCAAAATATGTTAGTTGCTTTCATGCCTTGGAATGGTTACAACTTTGAAGATTCTATTTTAGTATCTGAGCGAGTTGTTAAAGAAGATCGCTTTACAACCATTCACATTGAAGAAAAAACGTGTGTTGCTCGAGATACGAAGCACAGTCCAGAAGAAATTACAGCCGATATTCCAAACGTCAGCGAAGAAGCCTTATCAAAATTAGATGAATCCGGCATTGTATACGTTGGAGCTGAAGTCAAAGGTGGCGATATTTTGGTGGGTAAAGTGACACCAAAAGGTGAAACTCAGCTAACGCCTGAAGAAAAACTATTGCGTGCTATTTTCGGCGAAAAAGCGGCTGATGTGAAAGATACTTCATTGCGTGTTCCTAGTAGTATTGAAGGAACAGTTATTGATGTTCAAGTATTCACTCGTGATGGCGTTAAAAAAGACAAGCGTGCATTAGATATTGAGCAGGAACAAATTAAAAGTTACCGTAAAGATTTAGATGATCAAATCAAAATCTTAGAAGGTGATATTTTTGCTCGTGTTGCAAAAGATTTAATTGGTAATGTGGCTCAAGCTGGTGCGAACGGTTTAAAAGCTGGAACGGTCATTACTCAGGAATATTTAGATAGTATTAAGACTTCTGAGTGGCTCAAAATAAAAATGAAAGATGATGAGCTAAATGAGCAGTTGCTAGTTGTATTAGCGCAAATTGAACAGCAACGAAAAGATTTTGAAGAAAAATTTGAAGTCAAAAAACGCAAAATAACGATGGGTGATGATTTACCACCGGGCGTGCTTAAAATGGTTAAAGTATATTTAGCTGTTAAAAGACGCATTCAGCCAGGGGATAAAATGGCTGGTCGACATGGTAATAAAGGGGTAATCTCAATGATTCGTCCAATTGAAGATATGCCTTATACCGCTGACGGCAATCCTGTTGATATTGTACTTAATCCATTGGGTGTACCTTCTCGAATGAATGTAGGACAGGTCTTAGAAACGCATTTGGGTTGGGCTGCAAAAGGTCTTGGCATTAAAATTGGAAAAATGCTTGAAGCGAAGTACGAAGAATCACAATCTCAGGTTAAGGCTATCCGTGAATATTTAGATAAAATTTATAATTGCAGTGGACGTAAAGAAGATTTAAATTCATTTACTGATGCTGAAATTCTAGAAATGGCAACTAATTTGGTTAGCGGCGTTCCAATGGCAACACCAGTATTTGACGGTGCAAATGAAGAAGATATTCGTACAATGCTTCGACTTGCTGATCTGCCTGAAGATGGTCAAACAGTTTTATATGATGGCTTAACAGGGGAGCCTTTCGAGCGTAAAGTAACCGTTGGTTATATGTATATGCTGAAATTGAACCATTTAGTTGACGATAAAATGCATGCGCGTTCAACGGGTCCTTATAGTTTAGTGACTCAGCAGCCATTAGGTGGTAAAGCTCAGTTTGGTGGACAGCGTTTTGGTGAGATGGAAGTATGGGCATTACAGGCGTATGGTGCAGCATATACGCTACAAGAAATGCTTACTGTCAAATCTGATGATGTCACGGGACGTACACGCATGTATAAAAACATTGTCGATGGTGATCATAAAATGGAAGCAGGAATGCCAGAATCATTTAATGTTTTAATCAAAGAGATACGTTCATTAGCGGTCAATATTGAGTTAGAACGAGAATAATTTAGGTTAATAAATTAACGAAGCGTAGTGATACGCTTTGTTTTTTACCGGATAATTTTCACCAGTTAAACGTATTTAAAGAGGACAAGCTCTTGAAAGATTTAATGAATTTCTTGAAACGCCAAAATCGTGCAGAAGATTTTGATGCGATTCATATTGGACTTGCTTCACCGGACATGATTCGTTCATGGTCCTATGGTGAGGTTAAAAAACCTGAGACAATTAATTACCGTACATTTAAACCAGAGCGAGATGGCTTATTCTGTGCCAAAATTTTTGGCCCTGTAAGTGATTATGAATGTTTATGTGGTAAATATAAGCGATTAAAGCATCGTGGTGTTATTTGTGAAAAATGTGGAGTAGAGGTTACTTTATCTAAAGTGCGTCGTGAGCGCATGGGGCATATTGATTTAGCCAGTCCCGTTGCGCATATTTGGTTTTTAAAATCTTTGCCTTCACGAATTGCCTTATTGCTTGATATGACACTTCGTGAAATTGAGCGCGTATTATATTTTGAATCATTTGTTGTCCTTGAAGCGGGTGATACATCTTTAATTAAAGGTTCATTGTTATCTGACGATGAATATCAGGATTATCAAGAACAATTTGGCGATGATTTTGTCGCTAAAATGGGTGCGGAAGCGATTTATGATTTGCTTAAATCAATAGACTTGAAATCTGAAGTTGAAATTTTAAAACAAGAAATTAATTCAACTAGTTCAGAAACTAAAATTAAAAAATATGCAAAACGCTTAAAAGTGATGAACGCTTTACTGGCATCTAAAAATCGTCCTGAATGGATGATTTTGAAAGTGCTACCAGTTCTGCCGCCTGAATTACGACCTTTAGTGCCACTTGATGGTGGTCGTTTTGCAACTTCTGATTTGAATGATTTGTACCGTCGTGTAATCAATCGTAATAACCGTTTGAATCGTTTACTTGATTTGAGTGCGCCGGATATTATTGTTCGTAATGAAAAACGTATGTTGCAAGAGTCCGTTGACGCGCTTCTGGATAATGGTCGTCGTGGTCGAGCAATTACAGGTACGAATCGTCGGCCATTGAAATCGCTTGCAGATATGATTAAAGGTAAGCAAGGGCGTTTCCGTCAAAATTTACTTGGAAAGCGAGTTGATTATTCTGGTCGTTCGGTTATTGTTGTTGGACCCTCATTGCGTTTACATCAATGTGGTTTGCCTAAAAAAATGGCGCTCGAATTATTCAAACCATTTATTTTTAGTAAATTACAATTCCGTGGTTTAGCAACGACCATTAAAGCCGCTAAGAAAATGGTGGAGCGTGAAGGAGCTGAAGTTTGGGATATTCTTGAAGAAGTTATACGTGAGCATCCAATTCTACTTAACCGTGCACCAACATTGCACCGTCTTGGGATTCAAGCATTTGAGCCAACGTTAATTGAAGGTAAAGCAATTCAATTGCATCCGCTCGTATGTAGTGCGTTTAACGCGGATTTTGACGGTGATCAGATGGCGGTTCACGTACCATTATCAATTGAGGCGCAATTAGAAGCGCGTACATTGATGATGGCAACCAATAATATTTTATCACCAGCTAATGGTGAGCCAGTTATTAATCCGTCTCAAGACGTTGTTCTGGGGCTTTATTATATCAGTCGCGAAAAAATGAATGCGATTGGAAATGACACGAAAAAAAGTCCAAGAATTTTTGGAAGTGTCAGTGAAGTTCATAAAGCATTGGCTGAAAAAATTGTTGAATTCCAAACTAAAATTCAGTTACGAATTACTGAAAAAGTAACGGATGCAGAGTCTCAAGTCAGCTATAAAACGCATCGTGTGACGACAACGGTTGGGCGTTCGTTAATATGGGAAGTTATTCCAGAAGGCATGCCGTTTGATTTAGTTAACTGTGATATGACCAAGAAAAATATTTCTCGTCTAATCAACTACAGTTACCGTTATATGGGTAATAAAGATACTGTCATATTGGCAGATCAATTGATGTATTTGGGCTTTAAGTGTGCAACGCGCTCAGGTATTTCATTTGGTATTGAAGATATGGTGATTCCAGCTAAAAAAGATGAAATTTTAGCGGCATCCAATGCAGAAGTGAAGGAAATTCAAAGTCAGTATGCATCAGGTCTTGTGACTGATGGTGAGCGCTACAATAAGGTTGTTGATATTTGGTCCCATGCGAATGATCAGATCGCTAAAGTGATGATGGATGGTCTGGGTAAAGAATCTTATATCGACGAAGAAGGTGAGATTAAAGAACAGAAATCATTTAACTCTGTGTTTATGATGGCAGAATCTGGTGCTAGGGGGTCTGCTGCTCAGATTCGTCAGTTAGCTGGTATGCGTGGTTTGATGGCTAAACCAGATGGTTCAATTATCGAAACACCAATTACGGCGAACTTCCGCGAAGGTCTTGACGTATTACAGTACTTTATTTCAACGCATGGTGCTCGTAAAGGTTTGGCGGATACGGCATTGAAAACAGCAAACTCTGGGTATTTGACACGTCGTTTAGTTGACGTTGCACAAGATTTGGTGATTAGTTCACAAGATTGTGGAACAAACAACGGTTTGTCTATGACGCCAATCATTGAAGGCGGTGATGTTGTTGAGCCTTTATCAGAAAGAGTTTTAGGTCGAATAGCGGCGCATGATGTGATGGATAAGGCGGGTGAGATCATTCTTGTGCCAAAAGGGACATTACTCGATGAAGATTGGGTATTGCAACTTGAAAAGAACAGTATTGATCATGTGTTAGTGCGTTCAATTATTACGTGTGAAAGTCGTCATGGTGTTTGTGCTGCATGTTATGGCCGAGATTTAGGGCGTGGACATCTAGTTAATATTGGTGAAGCTGTTGGTGTTATTGCAGCTCAATCAATTGGTGAGCCGGGTACACAGTTAACAATGCGTACTTTTCATATTGGTGGTGCTGCATCAAGAGCCGCAGCTATCAGTAATGTGCAAGTGAAATCAGCGGGTTCTGTACGTTTAAGTAATTTGAAAAGTGTTATTAACCGTGAAGGTAACTTAGTTGCTGTTTCACGCTCAGGTGAAGTGGGTGTTGTTGACGAATATGGTCGTGAACGTGAACGATACAAAATTCCTTATGGTGCGGTTCTTTCGAAGAAGGAAGATGAGCGTGTTGAAGCGGGCGAAATAATAGTCACTTGGGATCCATTTACGCATCCGGTTATCACGGAAGTAGACGGTATTGTTGAGTTGAAAGATTTTGTTGATGGTATAACGGTTCAAACACAGTCAGATGAAATGACTGGCTTGAGTTCTCTTGTGGTAATTGATCCAAAACAACGTGGTAGTGCGGGTAAAGAATTGCGTCCCATGGTAAAATTACTAGACACCAATGGTGATGCGATTTATTTGCCAGGAACTGATATTACGGCTCAATACTTTTTACCAGCAGGGGCGATTGCCAGTATTAAAGATGGTGGTGAAGTAAAAATTGGTGACGTCATAGCGCGTATTCCACAAGAGTCAAGTAAAACACGTGATATCACGGGTGGTCTACCTCGTGTTGCAGATTTATTTGAGGCACGTAAAACAAAGGATCCTGCGATTTTGGCAGAGTCAAGTGGTACGATTTCGTTTGGTAAAGAAACGAAAGGTAAGCAACGTGTCACCATTACTGATTCGAATGGTGAGCAATTTGAAACCTTAATACCGAAATGGCGCCATATTACCGTGTTTGAGGGTGAGCAGGTTGAAAAAGGTGAGACCATTGCAGAAGGTGAATTAACCCCACATGATATTTTACGTTTGCGTGGTGTTGAAGAATTGGCTAATTATTTAGTCAAAGAAATACAAGATGTATATCGATTGCAAGGTGTAAAAATTAACGATAAGCACATTGAGGCAATTATTCGCCAAATGTTACGTAAAGTTGAAATTACAGCAGCTGGTGATACAAGCTTCATGAAAGGGGAGCAAGTTGAAAGAGCAGCAATGCGTGAAGAAAATGATCATGCAGAAGCGAATGGGAAAATTCCAGCGAGCTATGATTCTATCTTACTTGGTATTACAAAAGCGTCTTTAGCAACTGAGTCCTTTATATCAGCAGCCTCATTCCAAGAAACAACGCGTGTTCTTACTGATGCGGCTGTACGTGGACTTAGTGATAGTTTGCAAGGATTAAAAGAAAATGTAATTGTTGGACGATTGATCCCAGCAGGAACAGGCTTGGCATATCATGAAAGTCGTCGCAAAAGACTTGAAATCGCAGAAACAGTAAGTGATGTTGAGATGTCGTCAAATATTGATGTAGAAGATGTAGAAGAAGCACTTAAACAAGCCTTGAATATTTAAGACTTGACCTAATGTAAAATAGCCAGTATTATAACTTGCTGTAGTCGGGCATTGTGTTTTAATTTTTTTAAAACCTGTGATGCCTTTATTGGTAGGTTATTCTATTGATCTGACAGTTAAAAATATATTTTGGAGTAGAAATATGGCCACGATCAATCAATTGGTCCGCAAGCCTCGAGCTAAAAAAATAGAAAAAAGTAACGTTCCTGCTTTGGAGGCTTGTCCTCAACGTCGTGGCGTTTGTACTCGTGTTTACACAACCACACCAAAAAAACCAAACTCAGCTTTAAGAAAAGTTGCACGTGTTAGATTGACTAACGGTGCTGAGGTAAGTAGTTATATTGGTGGTGAGGGTCATAATCTTCAAGAGCATTCCGTTGTGTTGATTCGTGGTGGTCGTGTAAAGGATTTACCTGGTGTTCGTTATCATGTTGTTCGTGGTAGTTTGGATGCATCAGGTGTAAATAATAGAAAATGTGGACGTTCTAAATATGGAACGAAGCGCCCTAAAAGCTAATTTTATTTGGTAAGTAAATGTCAAGAAGAAGAATAGCTACAAAAAGAGAAATAATTCCAGATCCAAGATTCGGTAGTTTAATGCTAACCAAATTTATGAATATGATTATGGAAAGCGGCAAGAAATCAGTTGCTGAAAGCATTATTTATGGTGCATTAGGTGTGATTGAAGGTAAGGGCCATGAAATGCCATTAGAGGTTCTTTCTAAGGCATTAGAAAACGTACAGCCACGTGTTGAGGTTAAATCTCGCAGAGTTGGCGGGGCAACCTATCAAGTGCCTGTTGAGGTTCGTCCTTCTAGAAGAATGGCACTTGCAATGCGTTGGTTGATTGATGCTTCACGCAAAAGAAATGAGCGTACTATGGCTTCAAAATTAGCAGGCGAGTTATTAGATGCTTTTGAAAGCAGGGGTTCTGCTGTTAAGAAACGTGAAGATACTCATCGCATGGCTGAGGCAAATAAGGCATTTTCACATTACCGTTGGTAGTGTGAGATTGAAGGTTAGTTGTGGCTCGTAAAACACCAATAGACCAATATCGAAATATTGGAATTATGGCACATATTGATGCCGGCAAGACAACCATAACAGAGCGAATATTATACTATACTGGAATATCTCATAAGATGGGGGAGGTTCATGATGGTGCTGCTGTTATGGATTGGATGGTTCAGGAGCAAGAGCGAGGCATTACAATTACCTCTGCGGCTACCAGTTGTTTTTGGAGTGGCATGCGTAAACAGCATAAGCAATGTCGTATTAATATCATAGATACACCAGGGCATGTTGATTTTACAATTGAAGTAGAGAGGTCGCTTAGGGTTCTAGACGGTGCTTGCGCGGTATTTTGTGCGGTAGGTGGTGTTGAGCCTCAGTCAGAGACGGTTTGGCGTCAGGCGGATAAATATCAGGTACCAAGGTTAGTATTTATCAACAAAATGGATAGAGTTGGGGCTAATTTTTTTGGTGCAATTAATCAGATAAAAACAAGATTAAATGGAAATCCAGTATTGCTTCAATTGCCAATTGGTAAGGAAGATGCATTTGAGGGTGTTATTGATTTATTGAGTATGCGTGCAATATATTGGCATGATTCTACGATGGGGATGACATTTGATGATCTACCTATTCCCGCCGATTTGCAGGAAGAGGCTAGTCTTTGGCGCGAGAGGCTTGTTGAGGCGGCGGCAGAAGTTGATGATAATCTAATGGAGCAATATCTAGATACTGGGGAGTTAAGTGACTCGGATATAAAGCGAGGAATACATGACTTGACGGTTTCAAATAAAATTGTTCCGGTTCTGTGTGGATCCGCTTTTAAGAATAAAGGTGTTCAGGCTTTGCTTGATGCTGTTTTAGATTATTTGCCTTCGCCATTAGATGTTAAGCCAGTAATTGGATTGATGTCTGATGGAGTGTCAGGGGTAACACGACTGCCTTCAGATAGTGATTTTTTTTCATCCTTGGTGTTTAAAATAGCAACAGATCCTTTTGTTGGTATATTGTCTTTTTTTAGGGTTTATTCAGGTATTCTTTCGGTGGGGGATGTTGTTTATAATCCTATAAGGAATAAGCGTGAGCGTATTGGAAGAATTGTTCAAATGCACTCTAATAGCCGTGAAGAAGTCAAGGAAGTCTTTGCAGGTGATATAGCAGCGATAATAGGACTTAAGGAAATTGCAACGGGTGATACCTTATGCGACATCAAAGAGGTTGTTATTTTGGAAAAAATGACCTTTCCTGAGCCTGTTATATCGATCGCAATTGAACCCAAAACCAAGGCGGACCAAGAAAGAATGGTTGTTGCTTTGGAGAAATTATCTCAAGAAGATCCTTCATTTAAAACTAGTATTGACCCCGATTCAGGGCAAACCATCATATCAGGTATGGGTGAGTTGCATCTAGATATTATTGTTGACCGCATGAAGCGCGAGTTTAATGTAGATGCAAATGTGGGTAGTCCTCAAGTTGCTTATCGTGAAACTATAGGAATAGAAGCGAAGCACGAAACTCGATTTGAAAGGCAATTGGCAGGCAAGGGGCAGTATGCGCATGTTTGCTTAAGGGTGGAGCCAAGAGAAAGAGGGTTGGGTTATTTATTTGTTAACGAGATAAGTAGCAGGGATATTCAGCAAGATTATGTGTCTGCTGTAGATAAAGGTATTCAAGATCAGTTAAAAAGTGGTATCCTATTAGGATATCCAATGTTAGATTTAAAAGTCACATTGTTTGATGGCTCATATCATGATGTTGATTCAAGTGAGGCTGCTTTTCGTACAGCAGGGTCAATGTGTTTTAGAGAATGTACTAAGGCAGCTAATCCTACTTTGCTCGAGCCTTTAATGTCTGTTGAAGTAACGACTCCTGAAGAGTATATGGGCGATGTTGTAGGTGATATTAGTAAAAGGCGCGGTGTTATTCAGTCTATGAATGATACAGTATCTGCGAAAGTGATTAACTGCGAAGTGCCATTGTCTGAGATGTTTGGTTATGCGACTGATTTACGGTCCTCTACGCAGGGTCGTGCAACGTATAGCATGCAGTTTGAAAAATACAGTGAAGCGCCAGCGCATATTACTGAAGCAATCATTAAGAAATTTTCGTAAAATTTAGAATTATTTTAAGGTGTAACTCATGGCTAAAGAAAAGTTTTCGCGTAATAAACCGCATGTAAACGTAGGTACAATTGGTCACGTTGATCATGGTAAAACAACGTTAACAGCGGCTTTAACAAGTGTAATGGCAAAATTGCACGGTGGTGCAGTAAAAGCGTTT
>CAINHP010000098.1 GCA_903848905.1 uncultured Pseudomonadota bacterium | reverse complement strand
TTTAGCATTGCGTACTTTTTCATTAAGTAAAATTAACATACGCTGCAATATTAAAAAAATCAGCCACACACTAAACAACACAATCATCACCGTTTGTGCTTGTTGCCAGTGTGTATAACTTGTCCGCCATAATGTATGACTTTGCGACACGAGCAACGCACTTAATAGTTGCGTCACAACTAAAAAATTCAATGTGCGACGTGTACGCAAATCCATTAACTGTTTGCGTGTTAGAAGCACAATCAGCAAAAACAAACTTGTTTGCATCAAAAATGAGGTTAACCATGCTGGATTTTCCTGCACTTTTCCTGTTAATGGAAACATTTGATTGCGATCACTGTCATAAAGTCCCCAATTCGCACCAATAATGCCTTCAAAAGCGGCTTTCCATGGTTGATTAAACGCTTCTACAATGTTGTAATCAAAACCATTTTTGTTTGCAACAGCGATAAAATCACGGATAAAACGCGCTTCATTCACCACACTTGGAATGGAGCGACCACGCTGTTTTCCTTCACTTGGCCAACCTGATTCACCAATTAAAATCGATTTTCCAGGTGCTAAAGTATTCGCCTCTTGCTGAACTTGATTCACAATACGCTCAACATGCGCAGGCGCATTTTCAACGGGAATGGGCTCATCTTCCCAATAAGGCAGAATATGAATCGTAATAAAATCGACTTCTTTAATGAGCTGTGGGTATTTCATATACATTGACCACACATCCGCATACGAAACCGGTTGTTTAACGGCGCTTTTGACTTGGCGGATGTAATTAATTAGCTCGTCCGGTTTCAAATCACCGCGCAATAGAACTTCATTTCCAACAAGCACACGTTTGACCACATCGGGGTGTGCATTCGCTGAGCGAATCAATTCCGCAATTTCCACGTCATTATCTGCTTTTAATGCCCCTAGCCACGCCCCTTGAAGCATTGTTAAGCCATGCTTTTTTGCCAAATCGGGAATGAGCGGCATGCTACCTTCCGCACTCGCATAGGTGCGAATAGTATGTGTCACCTGCCCCATAAGCGTTAAATCTTCATCTAATTCCTCAGCACTAGGAAAAATTGCATCCATCGGACCTTGTCCCACGCGAAAAGGGGCAAAAGATAAACTGCTCAATTTTCCTGCAGGCACGTCCGCGCCAACCTCTTGCGGTAAATTGGTTGCCCAGAAAAACAGACCGTTGAGTAAAATAAGTAAAGTGAGCCATGAAAAAAGTTTCATTGATGTCTATAAATATAAAGTGGATGAATAAAAAGGCGTTTTTGCCAAAATGAAATTGTAGGGGAATTTTGATTGTTCTATCGACTTTTTTTGTGCCTTAAATCTTGATAATAGAAATTTACACTATTTTATAATGCGGCATATCACGCATATTTTCATGAAAAACAGGTGATATGCCACATTAAAAATTTTATGGTTTATTAATTTTTTCATTGAATAAAAAATTTATATATTAAATTTCAATAACTTACAAAAAATAAAACAGATGGCAAACATATTGCAATATGTTTGATAACGAATTGTATTTCTAACTTAAATATAAACTCGTTAATTTTAATAAAAATAAACATCTATAAAAGGAAATAAAATGAACAATACATTTAAAGTATTAACACTTTGCTCGTCTGTGGCTTTATTATTAGGTACAGCGCAAGTAGCTCATGCACACGCTGGCTTTAAAGATCCTATTACTGAAGGTTCAGTACCAACATGGAATGCCGTTAAAATTGGCCATGGCTGCGCAACCAATGCTAGTGGTGAAGGCGCGGTCGGCACAAAACAGAAAGATGTTATTGCTATTAGTGCTCTATTTCCTAATCCAACTGATATAAAAGATGTTATTTTTAGAGGAAGTAAAGGAACAGTTGCAACCGTAGGAGCAGAAACCGTATTACAGGATTTCTCAGCACACCTCGTTGGATCAACTAGCACTGTAGCTTCTACAATCGCTATTACACCCGTAACACAAGGCAATATGTTTGTTAATACCACCAATATCTGGGATAACACCAATAAAATTCGTGGATTCCAAAGTTGGGCAGGTCCAACACCATTTAAAGGACCTGCATTATTAGAAAGCGTACTAAAATTCAATCCTGCCGACGGCACCACGACTACTACAGGTCTTGCACCTTTTGGCATCAGCGCGATTCAATTCAAACCTGACTCTTGCGCTAAAAAGTTAGTCATTCGCCCCGCTGTAGCTGACTGGTGTTTGAGCGGCTCAAAAAACAATACAGATGCCTCAAGAGTTGACGTTTGGATTGGTTCAAAAACCACTTTATTCAATGACGATGCCGTTATGCCAAGTGCTGGATCTACGCCTATTTTCTGGCCAAGTTTGACTGTTAACCGTGATTTAGCCTTGAATCCATTGCCAGGCACCAAAGGCTTTAACCCATTAAAAATTGCAACTAATAATGGCGTAATTGATCGCACTGTTGCAGGATGGGAAGTGACTCCTTCATCAGGAACTGCGCCTGCGGTTACATCTACCAAAGTGTCTTGCACCGATGCAACAGATTACGACACAATTTATATTGAACCAAGCAACGCTGACATTGACAAATATTTGCCAATTCCAAAAGACGCCTTCCCTAAAGGTTCAAACGGTGTCATTTACTGGCCAACCAAATCTGCAAATTTCTAGTACTTTCTAGAATTTTCAGAACGCTACAAATGATTTCCACTTAGCCTAACTTTT
>CAINHP010000097.1 GCA_903848905.1 uncultured Pseudomonadota bacterium | reverse complement strand
GAAACCATTGAGAATAATATTCGCAGCACCATAATCAAAACACAGTTAAATGATCCCGCGTATTTTGAAAAAATGTCTGCCTTACTCAATGAAATCATTGCCAATCGAAAAGCCAAAGCGATTGAATACAGTGACTATTTAAAGCAAATGGCCGCATTAGCCAAGCAAGTTATCGCGCCAGGAAACGACACGCAACCTGATACACTCAACACATCGGGTAAACGCGCTATTTATCATAATGTCGGTGAAAATGAAGCCTTAGCGTTAGCGATAGACAAAAAAATCAACGACGTCAAACCGCACGGGTGGCGCGGTGTAACCAGTAAAGAAAACGTGATTCAACAGGCGTTATATGAGATTCTGGGTGATTTTGCAGAAGTTGAGCGTATTTTTAATATTATTACGCAACAATCGGAATACTAAAGCCGATGAAAAACGCCATTCAACTTAATGACATTGTCGTCGAGGTCACGCAAAAGAAAATTAAAAACATTCATTTAAGCGTTTACCCAAGTGGACAGGTCAAACTTTCTGCGCCTTTGCACATGAATCAAGACACGATACGCGTGTTTTTGATTTCAAAATTAAGCTGGATTAAACAAAAACAAAAAAAGTTTGCAACGCAGCAACGCGAAACGCCGCGTGATTGCATTGATCGTGAAAGTCATTATGTGTGGGGAAAACGGTATTTACTCAAAATAATTGAACATGATGAGCGCCCTAAAATCAGTTTAGGGCATAGCGAACTTTTATTGACTGTTCGCCCAAAAACATCGACCGCGCAAAAACAAGCTATCATGGATGAATGGTTGCGTGAAGAACTCAAGAAAGCGCTGCCGCCTTTAATTGCAAAATGGGAACCGGTGATGGGTGTGCAGGTGAAAAAGTTTTTTGTGCAAAAAATGAAAACGCGCTGGGGAAGTTGTAATTACACAAAAGCCAATGTTAGATTTAACAGTGAACTGGCAAAAAAGCCGATTGAGTGCTTAGAATATGTTGTTGTACATGAGCTTGTGCATCTGCTCGAACCGAGTCATAACGCGCGTTTTCATCGTTTAATGACGCAATTTCTGCCGCATTGGAAATTGATTAAAGACGAATTAAATCGACTGCCGATTGCTGTTTAAAAGTGATGTTATCTCATTATTCAATGGTGTATCCCATACCATAAACGGCTTGAATAATATCTTTTTTACTCGTAATTTTTTGTAATTTTTGACGCAAATTTTTGATATGTGTATCCACGGTGCGATCGGAAATATCGCGATCATCTTCATGGAGTACATCAAGCAGATTAGCGCGTGAATAGACTTTGCCGCGTTTATCAAGCAGCGTAGATAAAATGCGGAATTCACTTAACGTTAAATCCAGCAAAATGCCTTCGCAGTACGCATGGCATTTCACTTTATCTAAGCTAAACCCCGAAACAGTTGCCATCTCAGGTGAAAAATTTTGCTGGCGTCGAAAAATAGCTTTAATTCGGGCGACCACTTCTTTTGCGCTATATGGCTTGCAAATATAATCGTCTGCGCCAATTTCAAGGCCTTTTAATCGGTCTGTTTCGCCAATTCGTGCTGTGAGTAAAAAGAGTGGCACCGTTGAAAATTCTCGGATTTCTTTACATAAACTTATGCCATCGCGTTTAGGCAGCATAATATCCATTAAAATCAAATCGGGTGAATAGTGCTTAACCCAACTAATCACATTATCGCCATCATCAATAATATGACTTTTAAAACCGTCATGGGCTAAATAATCAGCCAGTAATTGCGCTAATTTGGGTTCATCTTCAACGATTAAAATCTTCTTATTTAGCATATTGCATCCATAAAATTACTATTTTGGCAATTCAACGACAATTCGCACGCCACCCAATTCAGATGCCGTTGCATAAATCTTTCCGTTATGTGCTTTCACAATATTATGACAAATAGCAAGCCCTAGTCCTGCGCCACCCGTTTGTCGATGTCGTGATTTATCAACGCGATGGAAACGCTCGAAGAGTAGCGGTAATTCTTCTATAGCGACACTGGGTGCACTGTCTTCAACGTAGATAATAATTAAATCTGTTTTTTCTAAAAGTGTGATGCGACAAATGCCATTGTCGTTTGTATAGCGATAACTATTTTCAAGTAGGTTGGAGAGTAATTGCACCAATCGCATGGCATCACCATTTACGGTGGCATTGGTTGTGTTGGTTTCAAACTGGAGTTTTATTTGTCGACTGACAAATCGATGCTTGAAACTCACAATCAAAATTTTAAAATGATTCACGAGTTCAACAGGGTTAAATTGATAATCGAGCGCACCTAAGTCAGAAAGGGAGAGTTGATATAAATCATCTACAAGGCGAGTGAGCGAGAGTACTTCATGTTCGAGTGATTGAAGGCGCTCTGGGGTTGTGGGGCGAATACCGTCCACTAAGGCTTCAATTTCACCGCGAAGAACGGCTAGTGGCGTTCGCAGTTCATGGGAAATGTCAGCAAGCCATTGTTGTCGGGCTTGTTCACTTTGTGCAAGAGCACGGCTCAATATATTAAAATCTTTGGCGAGTGTGACCAGTTCGTCATGACTTTTTTTGGAAATAGGAATTTGAATTGAAAAATTCCCCGTAGCGAGCAGGCGCATACCTGCCGTAATATTTTGAAGTGGCAATAAAATTTGCCTTGCCATCAAAAAAGCTAAAAATAGCGATAGTAACAGCGCAAATGCCATAATCCATAAATAGCCTTGCAATTGACTTTCCATGAAATTGACTAACAGCAAATCCGTAATAATGGGGTTAGGTTTGACAATTAACCAACCGATGGTAGTGGTCTTGATTTTATCGTCTTGCAAGATTTTGGATGAAATCGCCAGTTTATATTCTGTTGAGAAATTAAATGGATTGGGTGGTATCGTTATTCCAATGACGGTCTCATTATTCTCGTCAATAATTGAAATTCGTCTCATATCAATCCATGTCGCATCTGAAGGTAAGGGCGACTGAACGGGTAGGGATGAATTTGGATTTTTGGCTAGTGATGAATTGGCTACCCATGTAGACCACGCTTCTTCATTGCGTAATTTATCCCAGTTTTGTTCTACTTGATAAAATTCACTGAGTTCAAGAGCAAAGGGCTCGAGTTTTTGTAGCTCTATTTTTTGAAGGTAAGCAGTGAGTCCCTTCTGGAAATTGAAGTGCACTGCGACGATAACTAAGCTGAGTAGCAATAGCATCATGGAGAAAAAAAGGAGGAACAGTTTTTCAAATAATTTAAATTTCATTTTTCAAACCGTTCCTCAAGCGATGTCCCCGAGGAGGTAATCTTTAAAATTTCAAAGTTGAGACAAAGTCTACGGGCAAATTGTGAAGAAATTATGGAGAACATGCTTTTTTATTTGTTTATTTTAAAAAATATACAAACATATTTTGTAATGTTGTTTGTAATGTTGTTTGTAATCTGAATTTGACGCTTTTGTTGGCTCATAAAAAGCCTATTTTTATTGTTTCATTTTGACAGACATTGTCTTGGTATTCAAAAAAAAGTCTCTATTTTTCTTTTCTTATGAATAGCACAGCACGTAAAAGGGTATTGCGCAAAGTCTGCGTACACTAAAATTATTTACATACTAAATAGCTTGGTTATTTGTTTTTAACTTATTGATAAATAGTAAAATCGTATTTTTTTGTGAAAATTATTTTGAATAATGTGGTGATTTTTCTTTTTTATTTGACGTGCTTTGCTAGAATTACCAAAGGAGATAGTAGGAAATATGAGTGCCGTTTTAAATTGTGAACTACCCCCTATTGTTCATGAGATAAGACGGCATTTGTTTTTTAAAATTTTATCTTAATTCACTCAAGGCCATTGTCTTGTCAAACGAGTTTATATCACTCAATAAAATTGAAAATGTTGCGGTCTTGGTTTCATTTTTAGCGCGTAATTAGATAAATTGTGATACAAGGATATAAAGAGAAGAAACGATGATTGCGTTAAACGTGGCAATCATACCAAACACTCTAAATTTAAAATTCTCATTTTCTTGACTAACGCCCCAAGCGTGAGACAATCGACCAATCAGTAAAGAAATGCCCAGAAAATGAATTAAATAAATTGGCGCCCCAATTGATTCAGTCATATAAATTAAAACGAGAGAAATTGGCAAATATTCAGCGAAATTTGAATGCACTCGAATAGCTCGCAGTAACTGTGGATTTCCTCCATCACCTAAAGCAATTTTATTTTGTCGACGTAGGCGTAATGTTAAAAAACTAAGACGAACAAAACCTAAGCCTAAAATAGCGGCGTAAATGGGCGTAAATAACATTTTTAAACTTCTATAAGTGAGTGGATCATATTACTGAAAAATTCATTTTTATTTTATCAAATGGGCAATTGAAATTCATCCTATTACGCGAAACTAATCTACTCTTGATACTGTTTTTATATCAGCTAATAATTAACATCAACAGATGTGATAGATAATAAAAAAGCCGCTAAATCTCAAAAAATTGCGGTTTTTTAGTTATGGCAGGGTGTTCTTACAAAACAAAATCTCCCATCGTCAAACTTTTCACGCCACTCAATAAAATTGAAAATTCTGCGTTACTGTCTGCATGCTTTTTCACTTGGTTGATGAGGCTTTGAGACGTTGCAGTGAGGCGTTTAGTAGGGCTATTTTTTAAAGATTTCAGCCTAGGCTTCCTTATGGGATTGGGCTGGGTTCCCTTTATTTTTTCGTTTATAACGATTAATGCTTTGAAAGCATTGAGAACATGATTGTCAACACGTAGAGCAATTTGCGTTTTCGTTGAACCGGAAGGTCTTCCTCGCCCACGTTTTAATTCTTCATCTGTTGCAGGTCGATTATCTTCATCTAAGCCGTCCCAAACAAAATATTTTGTTGTTGGTATAGAGCGCATAGCCGTTAATATTTCACTGCGACTCATCGCATTCGTTTTCAAGCCAGACATAATAAGTCCCCGTTTCTTTGGCTCGTTATGGCGTTAAAAATTGTGAGGGCGTGAGTAAAATAATGTTGACTAATTTAGTATGTTTTGTATATGCTAAAGCCAACGTGAAATAAAAAGATTACGAATTGCACTGTTGGGCATTTATTTTAGTGACGTAGCGTACAACTTTTTCATTTCGTGTTAGCTATGAACGAAATTGACTGGGGATATGTGATGCGTATTTTAATAATAATTTTGCTTGTACCACTTGTGTCTTTAATAGGCATTGAAATAGTAGAAAAACATACGTCAGCAGCGGCTATGTATGCAATCTTATCGTTGTTGATTACACCAACCTTAATGAGTAGTTAGCGCTTAGTGAGGTAGTTGATGCTTTTATAAGCGACGCTGCTACTAAACTAAACAATAAACACGCTATTTTCTTTAACTAAAACAGAGGCATTGATTATGGAACTTTATTCAGAAAGCTTATTAGTTGTTATTGTTTTTATGACATTAGTTGTGGCGTTTTATCTTTTAAAAATTGAATAGCTACGCGATAACGGTTTAACAGAAAATCAGAGTTGATAGTTTTGTATATGCCATGCTAAGGGCTGAGATTTTTTTTTGTTGTTACTTCGCTCCAACTTTAAAAAATGCCATTATGTGGATCTCAGTTCTTGCACCATTTAGGAATCAGTAGATTAAATCTACTGAGAGGTTCTGATACTAACCTAAATCATAAATAGGCTATTTTGATTTAACCAAAAAATAAGGATTTATTATGGGCGATTATTCTATAAGTGTATTAGTTGTTGTTATCGTTATGACATTATTTATTGAATTTTATCTTTTTAAATTTGAATTGTTGCGAGGTAACAGTTCGGTTGAAAAACGACGTTGATAGTGTTTTATGTCATGCAAAGGGCTGAGATACTTTTTTTGTTGTTGTTACTTCCCTCCAATATCAAAAAATGCCACTGTGCGTATCTCAGCTCTTGCACCCTTAAAAATCGTGTTATACGCAAAAGGTTTGAACCAGTAAATGACGGTACGTTAGAAGAGTGAAATCAACTTACCCCTAGATCTTTTGCGTGTATATAATAATTACTTTGGTTAATTTGAAACTGTATTCGTTTATTAGCAATAAAGGGATTTATGATCATTTTCACATTATTACTTTATGCGGTAATTGGTTTGGTTATAGGCTTAATGTTTGATGGAATAGCAGGAGGCTTGATTGGCTTTGTGTTAGGCGTTTTGGTTTATAAGTTTGCATCTTCACTTGTAAAATTTGATGATAAGGAAGAGCTATTTTAAATATAGCGTTTACCGTGGCAACGTCTTAATTGCCATAGACTAACCCACGAGTTTGCGAGAAAACAAATCAATGACGGTGGCTAAATATAACCACCCGCTATCTGTTCAAATGTAAGTCAAATCACCTACACAGACTTGATTAGGTTCATCCACTTTAAATTGACGATTCAAGAAATGAGGCGCAAGCGTTCGGTTATCCTTGGAGTTCATTTTGGAGTCGTTTAATTTCTTCTTGCAAGGCATTCGTTTTTCCTTGCGAATCAATCAATTTAGACAACAACCCCACTGGCATACCTAAATTGGCTGTAACTTCGATCGGCATTTTTTCTTCTTCCAGTACCATTTTTACTGCTGACGTTTTATACGCTTCTGTGTATTTTTTTCTCATCTTTGGACATCTCATTTTGATAAAACTAGTTTACAAAATTTGTGTCCTGTTGAGTGTGGCGGGATCAATTCGAGGACGGCGTCAAAACCGTTACCTTGAAAGGTGATAAAATAGCCGACGAATTCCAGGTTTTGGTCGAACGTTATATCGAGTCGCATTACGGTGCGCATTGAAGCGGTGCGCTGTTTTGATCCATGATCGTTGACAACAATTATCCTTCAAGGCTAGCTGTGAACTCAAAAACAACCATGCATCGTAAAGCCGACGTTGAACACTATACCAGATTATAAGGCTCGCCTTGTGCGGATAACACGCAGGGTTTTCCCTGCAATAGTTTCTCAAACCCCCGAGGTTAAACATGCCGCAATACCGTTCCCAAATTTCCACCCAGGGCCTCAACATGACTGGTACACGCGCACTTTGGCGCGCCACCGGCAGCTTCGACTCATCCCGCTTCTTGCCGTGTTTGAGCAAGGTCGCTCCGGCCACGCAGCTTTACCATATGGAAGATGTCCATCGCGCCAACCTGATCAATTGCGATGCGCCGAGGTTATGCGTAAATAAGTTGGACACTTCGGATAAATTAATGGTTCGGTTTTTGAATTCTCAAACAGGTTTCGGTGGTAACTCATGAATAATCAAACGATGGTGCAACGCGATTTGAAGGTGCTCTGGCATCCTTGCAGTCAGATGAAGGATCACGAATCAGTACCGTTGATTCCGATCAAATCTGGACAGGGTGTTTGGTTGGAAGATTTCGAGGGAAAGCGTTATCTGGATGCAATCAGTTCATGGTGGGTAAATATTTTCGGGCATGCCAATCCGGTCATCAACCAGGCCGTCAAGCAACAGCTCGATACTCTGGAACACGTTATTCTCGGTGGGTTCACGCATGAAGCAGCGGTGACATTAGCCGAAAAATTGGTTGAAATCACGCCGCCTGGGCTGGATAAATGTTTCTATGCCGATAACGGTTCGTCAGCCGTCGAAGTTGCGCTGAAGATGAGTTTTCATTACTGGCGCAATCTCGGTAAAACTCAAAAAAACCAATTCATTACGCTGGAAAACAGTTACCACGGTGAAACACTAGGCGCACTGGCGGTCGGCAATGTTGCGTTGTACAAGGAAACCTACGCGCCGTTGTTGATGGATGTCATCACGGTACCCGGGCCGGATTGCTATCATCGTGAAAGCGGTGAAACTTGGCAAGATTATTCAATCCGCCGTTTCGCCGATATGGAGCGAACTCTGGCAAAATACGCCGATTCGGTGTGTGCGGTGATCGTCGAACCACTGGTTCAATGCGCCGGCAGCATGCGCATGTATCATCCTGTTTATCTGACAATGCTGCGCGAGGCTTGCGACCGATACGGCGTACATCTGATCGCCGACGAGATAGCGGTTGGTTTTGGCCGTACCGGCACCTTGTTCGCCTGCGAACAAGGTGCCATCAGCCCTGATTTCATCTGTCTTTCTAAAGGACTGACCGGCGGCTATCTGCCCTTGTCGGCGGTGTTGACCAGCGACACAGTTTATCGGGCGTTTTACGACGATTACCAAAACCTCACCGCATTTTTGCACTCACACAGCTACACCGGAAATGCACTGGGTTGCCGGGCGGCATTGGCAACTATCGGTCTGTTTCAGCAGCAGGATGTACTCGGCAACAATCGCCAATTGGCGGCTGTCATGGCCAAAGGAGTCGAACGCTTTCAGGATCATCCCAACGTCGCTGAAGTCCGGCAAACCGGCATGATCGTCGCCATTGAGCTGGTCAGAAATAAAAAAACTCGTGAAGCTTACCCGTGGCAGCAACG
Source organism: uncultured Pseudomonadota bacterium (assembly GCA_903848905.1). Classification (GTDB taxonomy): domain Bacteria; phylum Pseudomonadota; class Gammaproteobacteria; order Methylococcales; family Methylomonadaceae; genus UBA10906. The sequence continues at coordinate 7,409 of CAINHP010000097.1, read as the reverse complement.
CAGAGGCTTGAAAGTCTATCAGTATGCGCTCGGTCGTGGCGTATTGTTGCGGCCATTGGGCAATGTCATTTATTTCATGCCGCCCTATGTGATCACGGAACAGGAGATCGCACTGATGATTGAAGTCGCCTGGCAAGGCATTCAATACGCGGTGCGCGACTGATGCATGTTTCCCGTATATCTGTCTCGGCCCCAGTCAACTCAATAGCCGTATCGAAATCGATGGTAATTATGTCAAATCAAAAGAAACATCGCCCGCCTGTTTTAGCCGGTACTGCAAACCCTGCAACGCGCTACCTTGAGTTGGATGTCGCGCATACGGTGCATATGCGAATATCGCTGTCTATATACGTCAAGATAACAAGCAAGCTATGTTCGATCGGGCGGCACTAGTATTTAAGAATGGTCGCCTTGTGGTGCGTGACGGAGAAGTGGTAGAGCGTATTCATGGCACTGCGCAGATGATTTATCTAAGCTATGATCTAGGCATCAAACGCACGATTCAAAGCCATTTTGACCGATTTTACAGTCTATCCCTAGAAAATTTTACCCAAAATTCGGTAAAGCCCCGTCTCTTCAGTTCGGGGACCTACTTTGGTGCTGTTTGGTGATATACTTTTTTCATGACGTATTTACACAGCTTATGTTGTGGCTATTTGAGTAGCTGAACTAAGCACAACCGATATTTTCAGCAAACTAATTTTTATAACCTGAGCAATCAATTAAAACCCTTAATCTCTATGCCGCATTTACTCAATTGGACTGAACTATTTAAAGATTTCGTCGGTATGTTTGCGATTCTTAATCCCTTAGGTGCCATCCCGATTTACCTGACTATGACTGCCCATAAATCAATAATCGAAATGCGCCATATAGCCGCTAAGGCATCAATTGCTGTTGGCGTTATATTAATTATTTCGATCTGGGTCGGTAATTTACTATTACAGTTTTTTGGTATCGGTTTGATTGTCTTGTTTCCCGCATGGACACATATATAAGTCAATCTTCTTTGTCTGATACGGGTTCAATTGAGCGATCAACAACCAAAATATCATTCGGGAAAACTCCTGCACTCATCATGGAATTTCCTTGCGCACGGGCAAAAAGGTCGCAACCGGTTTTTTAACGAGCAATTCGTTTAAACCTAAGGACTTTTCAAGTTAGTCATCAGCAGGCGATGAAAATCCTGCCGATACCTTGCCCATAAACAGCAGGTAGTAAGCGTGAAATAGTTACAGTGAAACTTTTATCGCTATAACATGATAATAGGTCAGCAGGCAGTATTGATTCTACAACTGTGCTTGCTACAGCAAAATTAGAAGGTTTTGAAGTTTATGCTATTTCATTTCGTTAAGGAATTTGAGCAAAAGAAAAACAACTCAATCATAATAAAGCCGAGGAAAGCAACACTAGTTAGACATGATTAATGACAGCAGATAGCAGAAACTAACATAAACTGCTGCTCATCTTGGCTATGACGAAAGCAAGTTGCGTAAAGTGCCCCATCAGACACATTAAGAAACTAACCGTTAAACACAAATAAGGAGTAGGGTAATGACTGACTTTAAAGAAATAGCAAAACTGGCTTTATTGGCGGTGGGCTTACTACTGGGGCATACTGTAGAGGCGCAAGGTACTGTTAGTGCAGCAGGTTCAAATGGAAATAGTTATAAGCTCGTTGCAACTTATGAGCTTGGCGATAACGGTCCCATGGGTGGCAAAGTTTATTATGTCGATAATTCGGGTGAGCATGGCTTAGAAGCGAAAGCAGCCGATGAGATCAATTCGCTAACTTGGAGCGAGGCTGTTATAGCGGCCGGCGATTATGGCTTCGGTTGGCATTTACCGACAAAGACGGAATTACAAATGTTATATGAACACAGAAACGTGGTGAGGGGTTTTGCTATAGACGACTATTGGAGCTCAACAGAACTCGACATTAACAGCGCCTGGATCCAAGGCTTCGGGAATGGCGACCAAGATCGTTACAATAAATACAGTAAACTTAGTGTGCGTGCTGTCCGGGCTTTTTAATATGTCACGCCAACCGCGAACAAAGCCCCTATGCCAAAAGTCGCCTGCTTTCATGATGGCGAATGCCCGATCAGCAACATTGAAATCAATGCGATGAAAAAACTCGATAAAGCTCGCAATATCAATTGGGTGAATATTACCCATGACTATGGTAACCAAACTGATCCGTGCAGAAAATAAAGTGATTATCGCTTGTGGATTGGAAGGAGCTCAAAGATTCATCAAATAAGCTGTTAGGTTTGTACTGAAATAACTTCTTCTTGAAGTCAATAAAACCAAACATTTGCCTAAACGTTGCTAATTGGACGTTTTACCTATTCCGGTCTGGGCATAGTCAGAGACCATTAAACTTAATAAACAAAATAGCTCGGACTTGGAGATAAATTATGAATATACTAGTTGCAAAAATACTTAGTTTGTTTATGAGTGATCGATATGCAAAAAATACGATAGACTTTGCTGAAAAGCCTATCAGCTCAGCCGCCTTTGTTGTAAATAAAGAACCCGAGCAACTTCACCAAGGCAAAAGACGCTTGAAGGAAATCTACACAAGCCACTGGGATTTGGATTATCTGCCTAGAAAAGAAGTTGATAAAATATTAGCGGAAATTAAGCATATTAAGCTTTAGGCAAATTCGCCATCGGCAATATACCCTAATGAAAATCTATCATATTGAAACCTTGCTCAGGGTATGCAAATAATAAAGCCGAAAACGTGAAGCAATTTTACAGCTCTATTGTTTTGACATTCATCTAATATTGCGTATTACAAAACACATTTAAAATGCCTATAGATGGCTTTATTGAGTACTTTACTGTAAGTTTCGGATTATGGATAGAGCCTAATTCACGTCGCTTTGAGTTTGCAAATAATGGATGCTGAATAAACCATCCGGGTCTGTCCAGACTTTAACAGGGTGAAAACCTGCGCGTAATGCGAGACTATGAAATCCGACTACGCTGTATTTGTGTGAGTTTTCAGTATGTATGGCTTCCCCTGCTTTAAAGTGAATCAGCTCATCGTCGATACGGATGTGCTGCTCGCTGTCACTCACTAGATGCATTTCGATACGATGAAGGTCCCGTTTATAAAAAGCACGATGTTGGAACTGGTCTACCTGGAAATTCGCACCTAGTTCGCGGTTGAGTCGCACCAGTAAATTCTTGTTAAATGCCGCGGTCACTTTCTGCTGATCATTATAAGCGGCTTCCAAAACGCCAATATCCTTGATCAGGTCGACCCCAATCAATAAACCGCCATCATTACCAACAAGCTGAGCGATTCGCCTAAGCAAGTCCACTGCTTCTTCCGAAGATAAATTGCCAATGCTGGAACCGGGGAAAAAGGCGATACGGTTCTTGCCTTTTAAGCCTGGAGGTAAGTTCCAAGGGTCAGCATAATCGACGCAGATCGCATGAACTTTAAGCCAGGGATAATCCTTCGCGAGCAAACTAGCGGATTGGAACAAATGATCCCTAGATATATCCATTGGTACGTAACATTTTGGCTGTATTGCCTCGAGCAATAGACGAATCTTTGTGCTGCTGCCGCTACCGAGTTCAAAGAGCACTGCGTCCGGTCCGATCGAATCGGCTATTTGATAGCCGTATTGTTTTAGCAAGCTAATTTCTGTGCGGGTTAGGTAATATTCAGGCAACTCGCAAATTCGGTCAAACAACAGGGAACCCTGTGAATCGTAGAAGTATTTTGGTGCAATGTGTTTTTGCTCGGCCTTCAAGCCAACGAGGATATTGGCACGGAAATCGCCCAAGGCGGGATGAAAATCGTGAAAATCAATCAAGGGTGGTTTCTTCATGCGTCGTCTGCCAAGCGGAGGCCCATAAACTGCCATCGGCTATGAGGATAAAAAAAATTACGGTAGGTTTGACGAATATGATGCGCTGGTGTGGCACAAGACCCACCTCGAAGCACCCATTGATTACACATAAATTTACCGTTGTATTCGCCTATCGCTCCTTCCAGCTGTCGGTAGCCGGGATAGGCGCTATAGGCGCTTTGCGTCCATTCCCAAACATCGCCGCCCAATTGCATGAATTTATTACCGGGAGTTGCGGGCTGCGGATGAAAACGCCCGGTTTCTAGGAAATTGCCTAGCGTTAAATCTTGATCTGCAGCCGCATATTCCCATTCGGCTTCCCTGGGTAAGCGTTTGCCGGCCCACGTAGCATAAGCATCCGCTTCAAAATAACTGATATGGCAGACCGGTTCGTCGGGCTCAATCGGTTTCAGACCTTCTAGCGTAAAACATTGCCAGGTCTTGTCGACTTGCTGCCAATATAAAGGCGCTTTCCAGCCCTCTTTTTGAACGCTGGACCAACCGTCCGATAACCAGAGCAATGGCTTGTCATAACCGCCATCATCAATGAATTCGAGGTATTCCGCATTGGTCACCAAACGATTAGCCAGAAAAAAATCGTTTAATAGCACATTATGACAAGGCGATTCATTATCAAAACAAAACCCCTTTCCGTCATGGCCGATGACAATCTTGTTTCCCGTTAGCTTGATCCAATCCAATGCTACTGTCGAATTCTGTGCTGATGGAGCCTTATTATTGAGGTATGCCGGAAGCAAAGGGTTGTTTCCAAAAATATGCTTGATATCGGCAATCAGCAACTCCTGATGCTGCTGTTCGTGATTCAGTCCGAGCAGAATCAATTCCCGGATTCTCACGTTATCCCGATGGCTATCTAGGCTCGCTATCAACTCGTTCATCTGTGCATCGACATACGCTATATAGCTGTAGACCTCGGCAACTGAAGGCCGCGACAGCAAGCCTCGTTGCGCCCTTGGAAACGGTTTGCCAATTCCCTGGTAATAAGAATTGAATAGCTCATTGAATTGAGGGTTAAACGGTCGGTAATACTTTAGATAAGGCGTAAGTATAAAGGTCTCATAAAACCAGCTGACATGGGCAAGATGCCACTTGGGAGGACTGACATCAGGCATTGTTTGGATGACATAATCCTCAACCAAAAGCGGAGCGCATAGCAGGACGCTTTGCCGGCGCACTTGGGAAAAGGACTCGTTCAATGCGATGAGACTGGATGAGGCTGGTAGGCTATGGCTCATACTCTGCAATTCATCATTCATAGAAAACCAATGGCCAATAGCTGATTAATTCGCCGATTCATTGGTTGAACTCTACGCCATGCCAGAAAGCAACATAGTTTTTAATATTTAATGCCTCCTGTTTCGGTTCGGGATAATACCATGCCGCATCCTTATTGATCGAGTCGTCAATCACAATGTCGTAATAACTTGCCTTGCCTTTCCATGAGCAAGTGCTGTGCGTACTGCTGTCACGCAGAAAGTGTGTCATTACGGATCCGGGCGGAAAATAATAATTCCCCTCAAGTTTCAGGGTTTCATTGCTCTCGGCAATGACAGTATTATTCCAGATAGCTTTCATTGTTCATGCTCCACCGCTGTTGACAACATAGTAAAAATAACCGCTGTATCAAAACGGTTTCAAAAATTATCGACGTTTGCAAAAATCCTCACAATAAATTCACTCGGCAACATGAGGCCAATCGGCGGCGTTGACAGAATCTAGGGGCAAATTTTGAAAAAGGCCTTGCCACTTATTAATAAAGCGTTCTTCCGGATCGTATTGCCGAATTTGTTTGTCCAGATCGAAATGCCTTTTGCCGCGAGGATCTGTGCCAACGCCTGCCAGATATTGCCAGTTGCCCCAGTTGGACGCCACATCATAATCCAGCAGTTGCTGCTCAAAATAGGCCGCCCCATAACGCCAGTCCACGGCTAATTCGTTGACCAGACAACTGGCGACGATCTGACGACCACGATTTGACATAAAGCCGGTGGCATTAAGTTGTTTCATGCATGCATTTACCAGTGGATAGGGGGTGTTGCCTCGGCACCATTTCCGGTAGCGCTCGGGGTAAAAACTGGTTAAGGGTTTTTGTTGCTTGATGCCCTGAAAAGCAAACAGATGTTTGCCATGGCGATGAGCATACCATTGAAAATACTCGCGCCATAACAATTCGAAAAATAGCCAGAAAGTTGATTCGTTTGCACCGACTTTCTGTTCGTAGTTTTTTAAATTGAAATAAATTTGCCGGACCGAAAGATTGCCGTTAGCCAGCCAAGGCGAAAATTTGCTTGAATTTTCCCAGCCCTCTAGTTCATTGCGCTGTTCTTTGTAGTGGCTTGCACAATCGGTAGCAAAATAATCGGTTAGCTGCTTTAAGCCCGTTGTTTCGCCGCCATGAAAAACGATTTCCTGTTCGGATTCAGAAGTCAATTTTAAACAATCCGGAAAATTCCTTAACCAATCCATTTGCAAAACCGGGCTAGATGGCAGAAAATCGGCTGGTGGCACAGGTTTGTCGACCGTCAATTGCACAACGGTGTTTTTAAACTCAGTATACGTATCAGGTAATTTTGCTAAGGCAAAAGGCAATTGATCTAGGCCATACAAACTATGGCTGTCTGCTTCGACAAACTGTACTAATGGCAAGTATTTTCGCAGGGCTAACCACTGCTGATTTTCATAGTAACCAGTATGGCGGCTACGATAAATCAATGAGACTTTATGTTCACTCGCCAGATCGCTGATAGCTTTAACGGGTGCTTCATAACAAACCAGAAGATGCTGACCCAGTTGATGTAATTGCTTATCCAGGTCTAGCAGCGATTCTTTTAAAAAGCGCCAACGATTGGCTGACATCGTTGCCAAACCATACCGATTCGGCAACAGCCACTGCGGATCGAGACAATAAATACAGAGTAAATCATCAACTTCAGAGGCCGCTTTTAACAGATTGGCATTATCGTGAACACGCAAGTCATTAATAAACCAGTACAGCCCAACGTTACGCATAGTCAATAAATCCTTACACGAAGAACTAACGAGAACTGATTAAAAAAGCTCATGTTTCTTGTCATAAAAAACAGCTGGCGGATATCAAATAGCCGGCAAGAGGCTGCTGTTTAAAAGCTATTTGGGGCTTAATAATGAGCTTATTTTGGAATCCAGCTGTTCTGGAGTGACATTGCTGGCAAAAGCCTCAACAGATGCGCCATCCCGGCCGATCAGATATTTATTAAAATTCCATTCCGGCGCATGGCCTGTGGTTTTAATCAGTTTTTGAAAAAACGTATTGGCCGCTGGCCCTTGAACCGCGCTTTTTTCCATCATCGGGAAAGTCACCCCGTAGTTGATATAACAGACCTTGGCGGTTTTTTCCGGTTCAGCAAACTCCTGATTGAAATCATTGGAGGGGAAGCCAATCACCACCAGGCCCTTGTCTTTATATTTTTGATAAAGTGCTTCTAGGCCTTTAAATTGTGGAGTATAGCCGCAATTGCTGGCAGTATTGACTGCCAG
>CAINHP010000096.1 GCA_903848905.1 uncultured Pseudomonadota bacterium | reverse complement strand
CCTGCAACAGCGCCACTAATTCGTTTGTTAACATGGTCAGGTAGGAAGCGTTTGATTTTTTCTAAACGTTCAAGATGCTCGTTAACATCGTCAATACTTAAATTGCTTTTACATTCAATAGCCACCACGTCTTGATTGTTGACTACTAATAAATCAATTTCAAAAGCAGACCCTTCTCTATCCGAAGTGACGTTTTGATGTACTTCATGCACATCAATACCACGCTCTCTAAATAAACGAACGGCAGAAGGACGCAATGCTTCTTCAACAAATTCACCTAATCTGTTGCTTAAACGGCCAATGCTAGTATTAACGGCCTTAATTTTACGTGCAGTTATTTTTTGTGTTTCTTTAATTTCAGCTGACAATTCTTTTAGAATACGGTCAGTTTCTAATTGTGCAGATTGTAAGCGACCAATCTGCACACTGTTTTCTTTCAGAATATCCCAAATCTCATTTGCTTCAACACTCATTGCTCAAATCCTTAGCCTTTAAATAATTCTATATTTAAATCATAATACGTCATTGTCCACAATGGTATGCACAGCAACTAAGGTAATTTCCCTTAGCTTCACTTCTAACATGAACGTTTCATCGCCTTCAGCGAGCTTGTCACCGAGTATCGCCACAGGAATTGCAACGTGATCTTGCCCTACATGCCGCCCTTGCGTTGCAACATAATACAATGATTTTAAAATACAACTTAATCATACCACAAACAAAAAAACCACCACAGCACGCTCAGATGCCAGGGTGGTCAATTCCCACTAGCCCAATAAACAAAACCCCCACCGCCTGCGCGATGAGGGTCTTTATACCTTAATCAAATTAGGCAGCAATATTATGTGGCAACTTCTCTGCTAACCAATGTTTTATCAATGATTGACGGTTCACGCCTAGCCGCACAGATTCTTTATCAATAGACTCTAACATCCATACCGGAAAATCAATGGTGACACTTTCACGATTAGGACGACGAACACTATCCATGTCAAGGTAGGACGTAATATCTCCTTCATTATCATCAAAAATCTTATCGAATTCTTCAGTTTTCATATAGTCTCACTTCTTCTATTCGTGAACGTCTGACGGATATTATCCGTATATTTAATTCTCTATATGTAATAACGGCTGTCCAGTGTTTAGCATTCATTAACCCAATGGTTAAAAAACGTTGTTCACCTTCAGTTTGTACAGAAAACTCAATTCTATTGCAATCTTCCCATAGCATCTGAGCTTCTTTAAAATCGATGCCATGTTTCATTTTATTTGAAGTACGCTTATTTTCATCCCATTCAAATAATCGCATAAGTTCTCCTTAAAACTAATAAATACATCATACCACAAAAAAAAAACACCACAGCACGCCCGGATGCCATGGTGGTCAATTCCCAATAAACAAAACCCCCACCGCTTGCGCGATGAGGGTCTTATTTGTAATTATAAAATATGATGAGCTTCATCCCAATGTGATTTTGTTTTTTTCCATGGTTTAAGAGCAAATAACAAAACAACACCTCCCCATAACACAATAAGCCCCATCCCTATAAATGCCGCCACTTCCAAAGTCATGTCTATTCCTCATCTTCGATGGACATTCATATATGTGCAATCGATTGGCAAATGACCCACCATATAAATGCACCTAATAAAACAGTGGGGCTATTATTTGAATACCCCATAAATCCTAATCCCAACCCACCAAAATTAGAAATTTTCTTTAATTCTTCTGCGATGGATTTTCTAACATCTTTGTTAAACTTCAATTTCATGTTCTTTTCTTCATCAAATCATACCACAAAAAAAACCACCACTGCACTCCCGGATGCCATAGTGGTCAATTCCCACTAGCCCAATAAACAAAACCCCCACCTTTTGAGGGGTGAGGGGTGAGGATTGAAATGTCTTTATATTTTAGAGATGTTTTTTATTTCGATGTTTATCTGCGTACAATGCTACTATCAACATTAACAATGCAAATATTCCAACTGTTATCAATGATTCAATCGCCATCGTTGTCACCTTTTCTGAAAATGTAAGAAATAATTAAGAATAATGTTGCAATGGTTATTAGTGTAAAACCTTTTAGTATATCGATTTTATTATCGATAAAACCACCAACAACTGTTGCAACAATCGTTGCTGTTGCAAGATTATCCGCTACTTTTGCCAATCCTTCACGTTGATCTTTGTTAAATAATTGCAATTTTAAAACTCCAATTTACCACTCCTTGTAATCATTTTAACATTACTTAAAAAATCATACCACAAACAAAAAAACCACCACAGCACTCCCGGATGCCATAGTGGTCAATTCCCACTAGCCCAATAAACAAAACCCCCACCGCTTGCGCGATGAGAATTCAACATGCTGTTTCTGATGCTTTCCCCCCTTCGAAGGGGGGCAGGGGGGATGTGCTTTGCCCATTGACAGACTTTTTTTCACTCATTTTTCTTTACCTGCTGTGATTAACACACTTTTCATTAACTCACACTCACATTGACTCACTTTTTTGATGGCAATCACTACATCCCCCCTGCCCCCCTTCAAAGGGGGGAAAGCACAAAAAACAAAACCCCCACCGCTTGCGCGATGAGGGTCATTTTTTTGATTAAAGACTCACAAAAATTGTTTTGCGAAATTGGCAATTGCAATTCCTAAAATCGCGCCCAACATCCATTTGACTAATGTCAATTCACCGGTTAAGCGCAATTCTAATTCTTTCAAATCTCGTTTAGTGGCTGTTTCAGATTGATCTTGCGCATTACGAAATGCTGCTGCAACTGCTTCAGCTTGCTTTTCATCAAATCCAGCTTGTTTTAAAGTCTGAACAAATTGCAGTGTGTCAAACGTTACAGAGCTCATAATAACTCTCCCAATTTAATTTTCTTCTAATTGTATCACATTCTTCTTTTATGAAAAAAAATACACAAAAAAAAACACCACAGCACGCCCGGATGCCATGATGGTCAATTCCCACTAGCCCAATAAACAAAACCCCCACCATTTACATGATGAGGGTTATCTGAAACACGATTGTATAGATTAATTTAATGAAAAAATGCAATTTTGATTAACGCACTCGTAATTACACCAAGTGATAGAAGTATCGCTTTATTTGTCCATTTAGTAAATTGTGAATCCATTTTTAACGCTGAAATTTCTTTCATTAAATCAGCGTGACTTTTTGTCATTTCTTGCCGTAATAAAGCAACAGCTTCATTTAATCGCAAATCCAAATAATCTTTTGTTACGGTATCGCCTTGAACTTTGGCAATCGATTTTGCAATAGACTCGGCTTGATTGCGTTCAATGCCCGCGCTGACAAGCTCTGTTGTCACCTGCAATGTGTCAAATAATGCCATTTAATTTCTCCCAACTATTTTCTAATATGATAAATCATACCACAAAAAAAACCACCACAGCACGCCCGGATGCCATGGTGGTCAATTTCCAATAAACAAAACCCCCACCGCTTGCGCGATGAGGGT
>CAINHP010000095.1 GCA_903848905.1 uncultured Pseudomonadota bacterium | reverse complement strand
GTTTTTAACATTGTCAATGACTTAAAAGCAAAAGCCCGTGCGGCAGGTGAAGATATTATTGATTTCGGCATGGGAAATCCCGATCAGCCAACCCCGCAGCATATTGTGGATAAATTAATTGAAGCCGTTAGTCGTCCAGACACGCATCGCTATTCTGTATCGCGCGGCATTCCGCGTTTGCGTCGCGCCATTTCAAACTGGTATAAAACCCGTTTTGATGTGGATATTGATCCTGAAACTGAAGCAATTGTAACGATTGGCTCAAAAGAAGGTTTAGCGCATTTAGCACTTGCAACTTTAGGTCCTGGTGATGTTGTTCTGGTGCCAAATCCAGCTTACCCAATTCACCCTTATGGTGTGGTTATTGCTGGCGCGGATGTGCGTCATGTTCCGTTAATTGAAGGTAGTAACTTTTTTGAAGAGTTGATTAGCGCCATCAATAATTGTTATCCAAAGCCAAAAATGCTCATTCTTAATTTTCCCGGTAATCCGACAAGTGAATGCGTGGAATTGGAGTTTTTTGAAAAAATTATTGCGATTGCCAAAGAGCACAAAATTTGGGTGGTGCACGACTTAGCGTATGCCGATATTGCGTTTGATGGGTACGTTGCGCCATCGATTTTAGAAGTTGAAGGTGCAAAAGACATTGCAGTAGAGTTCTTTACATTATCAAAAAGCTACAATATGCCTGGATGGCGCGTTGGTTTTATGTGTGGTAATAAAGAATTAGTTAGCGCATTGTCGAGAATTAAATCCTATTTAGATTACGGTACATTTGCCCCAATTCAAATTGCTGCTATTGCAGCATTAGAAGGACCGCAAGAATGTGTGAAAGAAATTTCAGATATGTATCAAAGACGCCGTGATGTGTTGTGCGAAGGTTTAAATGCAACAGGTTGGAAAGTGGAAAAACCAAAAGCTACGATGTTTGTCTGGGCAAAAATCCCCGATGAATATTTAGAAATGGGTTCACTTGAATTTTGTAAAAAATTATTGCTCGATGCCAAAGTGGCGGTTGCTCCAGGTATTGGCTTTGGTCAATATGGTGACGATCATGTTCGCTTTGGATTAATTGAAAATGAAAACCGCACGCGCCAAGCTATTCGTGGCATTAAGGCAATGTTTAAAAAAGATGGATTGATTTAGGTATGACAATGAAACCTGTAAAAATAGGGATTTTAGGACTCGGCACTGTTGGCGGTGGCGCTGCGGTTGTTCTGCAACGCAATGCGGCTGAAATTGCGCGTCGCGCGGGGCGTGAAATTGTAATCACCCGTGCGTCTGCGAGTGATTTATCGAAGCCACGTCTTTGCGATACGTCAAAAATTGCGATGACCACGAATGGTTTTGACATTATTAACGACCCTGAAATCGATATTATTGTCGAAACCATCGGTGGTGCGGGAATTGTTAAAGATATGGTGATGCAAGCCATTGAAAACGGCAAGCACGTTGTGACGGCAAATAAGTCATTGATTGCACTCCACGGTAATGAAATTTTTGCTAAAGCGAGCGAGAAAGGCGTGATTGTGGCGTTTGAAGCCGCTGTTGCGGGAGGTATTCCGATTATTAAAGCGATTCGTGAAGGCTTGAGTGGCAATCAAATTGAATGGCTTGCAGGCATTATAAACGGCACGGGTAATTTCATTTTGACCGAAATGCGTGATAAAGGGCGTGATTTTGCAGATGTCTTAGCTGAGGCGCAAGCGCTCGGTTACGCTGAAGCAGATCCTACCTTTGACGTTGAAGGCATTGACGCAGGCCATAAATTGACCATTTTAGCGTCGATTGCGTTTGGTATTCCGTTGCAATTCGATAAAGTGTACACCGAAGGTATTACTAAAATTACCCGCACTGATGTTGAATACGCTGAGCAGCTTGGATATCGAATTAAAAGTTTAGGCATTGCGCGTAAAACCGCAAAAGGCATTGAATTGCGAGTGCATCCGACATTAATTCCAGAGCGTCGTTTAATTGCCAATGTGAATGGTGTTATGAATGCGGTGCTTGTCAAAGGTGACGCGGTAGGTGCAACACTTTATTATGGTGCTGGTGCGGGCGCGGAGCCTACGGGTTCGGCTGTCGTGGCTGATGTGATTGATGTTGTGCGTGCGCTGACGAGTGATCCTGGAAATCGTGTGCCACACTTAGCGTTCCAAGCGAATGCGCTTGCGGATATTCCTGTTTTAGATTCGGGTGATTTTGAAACAGCGTATTATTTACGTTTGAATGCAGAAGATAAATCCGGTGTTTTAGCTGACGTCACGCGGATTTTGGCAGATTGTGATATTAGTATTGAAGCCATTTTGCAAAAACCACCTGCCAAAAATGAAACGATTGTGCCGATTATTTTGCTTACGCAAGTCACGCAAGAACACAAACTCAACGCAGCCATTGCCAAAATTGAACAACTAGAAACCGTCAGCGGTAAAGTGAATCGGATTCGGTTGGAGACGTTGGGTTAATATCAATTAACCTGCTTATCTTCTAATAAGTAGGTTGATTTTTAAATTCAGTGAAATAGGATTGCAGCAATACAACCATATTTAATTATCTAAGTTTGATTATTTAAAAAAATTATTTGTTCTTTTGTTATGGTTTAAAAATAAAATCAAATTACAAAGCAGTTAAAATACCATATTAAATTACCTATTTTAAAAAACTTCCATAGGAAAAAAAATGAAACGCTACACCGGTTTAATTGAAAACTACCGCTCACGCCTGCCTGTCAGTGAATCGACACGTATTATCAGTTTAGGTGAAGGTAATACACCGCTCATCGAATTGCACCATATTCCACGTTTAATCGGCAAAGAGGTGAAAATTTACGTCAAATTTGAAGGTTTAAACCCGACTGGTTCATTCAAAGATCGCGGTATGACCATGGCGGTGACGAAAGCCGTTGAAGCGGGCAGTCAAGCAATTATCTGTGCTTCAACAGGCAACACTTCAGCGGCGGCAGCGGCTTATGCTGTTCGCGCAGGCATTCAAGCATTTGTATTAATTCCTGAAGGTAAAATTGCGTTGGGAAAATTAGCGCAAACGTTAATGTATGGCGCGAAAATTATTCAAATCAACGGCAATTTTGATCGCGGTATGGCGCTTGTGAAAGAAGTTGCTGAACATGCACCGGTAACGATTGTGAATTCAATTAATCCTTATCGCTTAGAAGGTCAAAAGACTGCGGCATTTGAAATTGTAGATGAACTCGGTTTTGCACCAGATTATCACTGTTTACCAGTTGGTAATGCGGGCAATATCACCGCTTATTGGAAAGGCTATAAAGAATATTTTACCGGTCGAGTTTGCGCGAATACGCCTGTGATGTGTGGCTATCAAGCGGCAGGTGCTGCGCCGTTTGCCTTAGGTGAGATGGTTGATAACCCTGAAACAGTGGCAACCGCTATTCGTATCGGGCACCCACAATCGTGGGATTTAGCGTGGACAGCACAAAAAGAATCAGGTGGCTGGTTCGATAAATTTAGTGATGAGCAAATTTTAGCTGCGCAAAAAATGTTATCACAATTTGAAGGCGTGTTCTGTGAACCCGCGTCAGCAGCATCTTTAGCCGGTGCGCTTCATGATATTAGTACAGGCAAAATTCCTGAAGGCAGTATAATTGTTTGTACATTGACAGGTAACGGCATTAAAGATCCTGAAATTGCTATGCAACAATGTGCTGATGCAAAGCCAGTCACTATTGACGCCAGTTTAGATGCGGTAAAAAGAGCCATTTTAGATCACATCTAAATCTTCTTCTGCGCGACGCTGTTTTCTTATTAATTTAGATAAAACAGCGTCACATCTTCGTGTCATTTACACGGAAAATTCCCATGAATCCCATTTTTTATCGTCTTGCTCGATTGCGTGGTATCGCATTTTTGGGTTTGCTTGTGCTTGCGCTGGGTATTTTAGGCGGCATGATTTGGCGAACACATCATCATTTTGATACAGCAATTTCCTATGTGAACTATTCACATCGCATTCAAAATGTGTCTGTCGATTTACAACAAGCTGTCATTGCACGTTTAAATAGCAATGTTAAAAATGACTCATCAACTAATTCAAAATTATTGGCCAATTTACTCGCTGAAATTGATGGATTAATGACAGATAGAAATTATTTGTCTAAATCAACGCGTGAGCATTTGGAAACTGTTCAAACATTACTTGCGCAAAGTCAGAGTTTAAATAAAATGCAGCAACAGCAAAGTTTGATTTTAGTTTTAAAATCGATGGGGGAGATTTTAGATAGTGAAACGCTTCAGCGCGAGCAAATGCTCGAGGATATCAATCTTGATACACAATCTGAGCTTTATATTGCGCTACTTATGTTTACAACTATTTGCGTTGGAACCATTTGGTTTTTAAAGCGTCGAATTTTGGATCCACTTCATGATTTGCGTCAACTTTTAGAACGTTTAACCGATGAGAATTACACGTCAATTAACATAGAGCATCTCGATCCCTTACTGCTTCCAGTATTCCATAGCTATAACTTGATGGTAACGCATTTATCCGAGCTTGAATCGAGTAATTTCAAATATGCACAGTCACTGCAGCATGAAGTTCGTTTAGCTACGCAAGCACTTTTAGAGCAGCAGCATTCACTTGCTCGCGCTGAGCGATTAGCCGCCATTGGTGAATTCTCAGCGGAATTAGCACATGAAATTCGCAATCCACTTGCGGGGATTCAAATGGCGTTTAATAATTTACGACGCGAAATAGAAAATGAACATCAATCAGAGCGTTTATCTTTAATTGATAGTGAATTAAAGCGTCTTGCTTTGCTACTCAATGAAATGCTGCATGCGAGTAAATACACGCCAGAAAAATCGAGTATGTTTGATTTGAGCGTGTTAATTCGAGACTTGGTGACGCTTGTTCGCTATCAAATTCCGAAGAATTTAGAATTAAAATTCACTACTGATCATATTTTACCCGTGCATTTGCCAGAAAGTGGTCTGCGTCAATCACTTCTCAACTTGCTCTTGAATTCGGCTGATGCGTTTGAGGGCAAAGCAGGGGAGATTGTGATTTCTTGCTTTGTTGTGGATGATTTTTTAACGGTGCAAGTACGTGACAACGGGCATGGATTTGCTCAAGAATGGCTGGACTATGGTATTCGCCCTTTTAGAACGAGTCGTGAGCGTGGTACAGGACTTGGACTAGCCATGGTTCAGCGGTTTGTAAAAAATAATAACGGAACACTCACTTTAAATAATGATAAAGGCGCGATTGTGCGTATGATGCTACCAAATATAAACGTCATGGAGTTGCATTAATGATTAATACGTTATTAATTATTGAAGATGAAAAGTTACTTGGCCTCGAGCTTTCAAGTCATTATAAGCAGCTAGGATGGGAAGTCATTTTGTCTGCGACCTTGGCTCAAGCGAAAGAATGTTTGATTTCAAAAGAAATTGAGCCACTGCTTATTTTATCAGATATGAATTTACCTGATGGTAATGCACTCGATTTCATGGAAAAAAATAAAAAACAAACGAGTATTGCAGAATGGGTTTTTTTAACTGGTTTTGGTAATGTACCGGATTCTGTTCGTGCGTTGCGTCTGGGTGCGTATGATTTTTTAGAAAAACCTTGTGATTTGGATCATTTAGATTTGATTGTGGCAAGCGCAGCGCGAAGTGCAACGATGCGTCGGCGAGTCATTGATGAAACAAAGCAAGGTTATCGTAAATATTCACCTGAGGCTTTTGTGGGGCAGAGTGCTGCCGCACAGGATGTTCGAAAACTTTTGATGCGGTTAACGCAAGTGCCTTTTAGTGCGTTGATTATTGGTGGTGAAACAGGAACCGGCAAGGGATTAATTGCGCGTATTTTGCATTATGGCGGTTCTCGCGCATTGCAGCCGATGATTGAAGTAAATTGCGCTGCCTTGCCTCGTGAATTATTAGAGTCTGAGCTTTTTGGCCATGAAGCTGGTGCGTTTACAGGCGCAACAGGAAGACATCGCGGTTTACTCGAGCAGGCAGATGGCGGCACATTATTTATGGATGAGCTCGGTGAAATGCCGCTAGAACTGCAAGCTAAACTACTTAAAGTGATTGAAGATCATAAGGTTAGGCGCTTGGGCAGTGAAAAAGAAATTACCGTAGATGTGCAAATTATTGCAGCGAGTAATCGAGATTTAGAATCGATGGCAAAAGCAGGTACATTTCGTGCAGATTTATATCACCGGTTGAATGTTTTTTCGATTAATCTGCCCCCTTTGCGTGAAGCGGTAGACGATTTAGATGAGTTAGTGCCTCTATTTGTAGCGGAATACAATGCAAAAGCGGGGCGTCAAGTGAAACAAATTTCGCCAGAAGTCTGGAAGAAATTGAAATCCCACGATTGGCGAGGAAATGTGCGTGAATTACGTAATGTGATTGAGCGATGTGTATTGTTTG
>CAINHP010000094.1 GCA_903848905.1 uncultured Pseudomonadota bacterium | reverse complement strand
TAATGGAAGCGGATCTGAAACTCGTTGAGATTGAAGTATTTAGTAATTTACTCAAAAAAACGGCAAGTGAGCGCAATATACAAGCGCTTCAGACTTTATGGGCAGAAATTCCATTGTCAGTTAAAGTTATGCGTGGTGTGGCAGCAATTTACTTTGCAGCAGTCATTGATGTTGGTGCAGGTGAGACTATTGAAGATGAATTGGTGAAAGCGCTGTCTGCGAACTGGAGCGATACACTACTTGTCTTATTTGGCAATATTGAATCACCTAATCCTCAGTTGCAATTGGAAGTGGCGGAGCGTTGGTTGATTGGTCATGGCAGTGACGCTGTTTTGTTGATGGTTTTAGGTAAGTTAAGTGCAAGAGCATCTGACCTTATTAAAGCAATGCGATATTTAAAGCAAAGTATTTCTATTGAGCCTAGTGTGCAAAGTTATCGTTTGCTTGGCGATTTAGCTATAGATCAAAATGATGCAACGACAGCAAGTGCATACTATAAAGAAGGTCTTGAACTTGCGGCCAATGCGTTGGTTACACGTATTGAACATTTAGCGGTTTAAATGATTGTTATAAAAAGAAGTTTGATGATAGCTGGCGTTGTGATTATGACAGGATGTAATACGGCGTTAATGGGTAATTATGGTGAAGATAATCAAACTTTCGATGCGTTTAAGCAACGTGTGGAAGATGTTTTTCAACTACAAAATAGCATGACTAGCGCCGTCATGTTACTTGACTCTGAGCCATCATCTGATATTTTAAAAGATGAAGCTGAGATGCATAGTGCCTGTGCGTCGCTCAATGAAGCGGGTTCGCGTGAAATGGACGGCCTTGATATTAGCCTGTCTTTAGGAAAGCGGATTGAAAAAACGGTTACTAATTGTGAAAAGGCGGCGAAGTCATTGCAACGCCACCTTGAACAAATCAATTAAAGGACGTGAATTAGTCGTTTAAATGCGCGACTAACCAACGTGTAGTTATCTCTTTTTCCATATTTTTACGCACTGCGTAATCAGTAAGTTGCGTTTGATCAATTTTCCCTACGTTAAAATATTGTGCTTGTGGATGGGCAAAATACCAACCACTTACCGCTGAAGCAGGGTACATCGCAAAATTCTCTGTTAACACAATACTCGTATTTTCCGTCACATTGAGCAGTTTGAATAATTTTTCTTTTTCAGTATGATCTGGGCAGGCAGGATATCCTGGTGCAGGGCGTATGCCTTGATATTTCTCACTTATCAAATCATTATTTTCAAGATTCTCATCACTCGCGTAACCCCAATACTCTTTACGCACTTGTTGATGTAAATATTCGGCTCCCGCTTCGGCAAATCTGTCTGCAAGCGCTTTGAGCATAATGGCGCTATAGTCGTCATGCGCTTTTTCAAATTCAGCTAGTTTTTCTTCAATGCCAATGCCCGTTGTCACCGCAAAACCACCAATATAATCGACTGTTTGGCTTTCTTTTGGGGCGACAAAATCCGTTAAGCAATAATTCGGTCTTCCTGGTGCTTTGATGTTTTGTTGGCGCAAATGTGGCAATATTTCTAACACCGTTTGACGTGATTCATCTGTGTATAAAACAATATCATCCTCAATGCTATTTGCAGGAAAAAAGCCAATCACAGCGCGTGCTTGTAGCCAATTTTCTGAAATAATGGCTTTTAGCATGTTTTGTGCATCATCAAAGAGTTTTTGTGCCTCTTCACCAACAACGCTATCAGATAAAATTTTAGGATAACTTCCCGCCATTTCCCATGTTTGGAAGAAAGGTGTCCAATCTATATAGTTTTCAAGCGTTGCTAATGATAAATTTTCAATGACTTTTTCACCTAAAAATGTGGGTTTTACTGGTATGTAATTTCCCCAAACAAATTTATTTTGACGAGCATTCTCAAGTGAATGTTGGAGTGTTTTAGCCTCTTTGCCTTTGTGGCGCTCACGCACATCGATATATTCATTGCGAACGCTTTCAATGTAGTCTTTACTGAGTTCACCGCTCAATAAGTTACTTGCCACGCCCACTGCACGTGAGGCATCAGTGACATAGATAACAGCACCTTTATAATGTGGTTCAATTTTGACAGCGGTATGGGCGCGAGATGTGGTTGCACCACCAATCATTAACGGAATCGTAAACCCTTGACGCTGCATTTCTTTTGCAACATGAACCATTTCATCCAATGAGGGCGTGATTAAGCCGCTAAGGCCAATAATATCGACTTTTTCCATGCGAGCGGTTTGCAAGATTTTTTCAGCTGAAACCATCACGCCTAAATCGATTACATCATAATTATTACATTGTAAAACAACAGCAACGATATTTTTGCCAATATCATGCACATCGCCTTTGACTGTGGCCATCAAAATTTTACCGTTTGTTTGTCGATCACCAGCGGCTTTATCGGCTTCCATAAATGGCATGAGATAAGCAACCGCTTTTTTCATGACTCGTGCTGATTTGACTACTTGAGGCAAAAACATTTTTCCTGCACCAAATAAATCACCGACGACATTCATGCCGTCCATTAAGGAACCTTCAATGACGTGAAGTGGCCGCTCAGCTTGCAGTCGAGCTTCTTCGGTATCTTCGTCAATGAAATCGGTAATGCCTTTGACTAATGCATGTTCTAGTCGTTTATTTACAAGAAGTTGCCGCCACTGCGCATCTTCTTTTTTGATTTCAACACTGCCATCACCACGGTATTTTTCAGCCAATGAAAGTAATACATCTGTGCCATCACCGCTATGACGATTCAAAATGATATTTTCAACCGCATCACGCAATTCTTGGGGAATATCCTCATAAATTGCTAATTGACCCGCGTTGACAATTCCCATTGATAAACCAGCTTTAATAGCATGGTATAAAAAGACTGCATGAATAGCTTCACGAACTGGATTATTTCCGCGAAATGAAAACGATACGTTCGATACACCGCCTGAAATAAGCGCGTGGGGGAGAGTGCGTTTAATTTCACGCGTGGCTTCAATAAAATCGACGCCATAATTATTATGCTCATCAATGCCGGTTGCCACAGCAAAAATATTCGGATCAAATATAATATCTTCGGGTGGAAAACCCACTTGTTGCGTTAAAATTTTATACGCACGTTGGCAAATCTCAATTTTGCGCTCTTTCGTATCGGCTTGACCCACTTCATCAAACGCCATCACAATCACAGCAGCGCCGTAGCGACGAACTAATTTGGCCTGTTCAATGAATTTTTCTTCGCCTTCTTTAATGGAAATCGAATTAACAATGCCTTTTCCTTGAATACATTTAAGACCGGCTTCTAAAATATCCCATTTTGACGAATCAAGCATAATGGGTACTTTTGCAATATCGGGCTCAGAAGCAATTAACATTAAAAAGCGCACCATGGCTTCTTTGGATTCGAGCATCCCTTCATCCATGTTAATATCAATAATTTGCGCCCCATTTTCCACTTGCTGCTTGGCGACATCGAGCGCCGCATCAAAATCGCCACTAATAATTAACCGTTTAAAAACGGCTGAACCGGTGACATTTGTGCGTTCACCTACGTTGACAAACAAACTGTCAGCCGTAATGTTGAGTGGCTCTAAACCAGAAAGCCCGCAATGCTTTTCAATATCGGGCAATTTTCGAGGAGCCGTTTTTTCTACCGCAGTGACAATGGCTTTAATGGTGTCGGGAGACGTGCCACAGCAACCGCCTATAATATTCAAATAACCGCTATGTGCCCAATCTGCAATTTCAGCAGCCATTTGCTCGGGCGTTTCGTCATATTCACCAAACGCATTAGGCAGTCCCGCGTTGGGATGCGCTGAAACATGTGTATCGCAAATGCGAGATAGTTCTGCAATATATTGACGTAATTCGGTAGCGCCTAATGCACAATTAAACCCGAATGAAATCGGTTTAACGTGTTTAAGCGAATTCCAAAATGCACCTACTGTCTGACCCGATAAAGTACGACCTGACGCGTCAGTAATCGTCCCTGAAATCATAACGGGTAAACTGTGGCCAATAGATTCAAATACATTTTCCACGGCAAAGATAGCCGCTTTTGCATTAAGTGTATCGAAAACGGTTTCAATTAAAATGATGTCTGCACCACCATCAATGAGACCTTTTGTTGCCTCAGTATAGGCAATGACTAAATCATTAAAGAAGATATTACGAAATCCCGGATCATTGACGTCAGGTGACATCGACGCGGTGCGATTTGTTGGACCTAAAACCCCTGCGACAAAACGCGGTCTTTGCTGCGTTTCAAATTCATCTGCCACTTCACGCGCAATTTTTGCTGATGCAACGTTCATTTCATAGGCAAGGGATTCCATTTGGTAATCAGCCATAGCAATGCTTGTTGAATTGAATGTATTCGTTTCAACAATATCCGATCCAGCGGTGAAATAAGCGCGATGAATGGCTTTGATAATATCGGGTTGCGTGAGAGAGAGTAAATCGTTGTTGCCTTTTAAGTCGACATCCCAGTTTGAGAAACGCTCACCGCGATAATCTTTTTCATCGAGTTTATAACCTTGAATCATGGTGCCCATAGCGCCGTCAAGGAAGAGAATACGCTCAGCGAGTTGTTGTTTAAGTAAATCAGTTTTGTTCATGGAATTTGAGTATCTATTATCGCGGTGAATGAGTGAGAGTTTTGCTTATTTATGAAACAAATAAAGGCGCATCATATTGAAATGATGCGCCTTTTTTGATATAAAGCGGTTATGCCACGCTGTTAAGTGGATGAGTTGTTAAGTGACCACGTCCGTCTTCCGTAAATTCATCATCGCTAATTTTAAAGTTAT
Source organism: uncultured Pseudomonadota bacterium (assembly GCA_903848905.1). GTDB lineage: Bacteria > Pseudomonadota > Gammaproteobacteria > Methylococcales > Methylomonadaceae > UBA10906. Next base: position 11,029 of record CAINHP010000094.1, on the reverse strand, counting down.
CGAGTTTCATCGTGAGATATTTGTCGAAATAGGTGCGTAAGTCTTTTTCAACACCCGCATCAAAATGCGGTTTGACAATATGAGTTGTACCCCATTTTGTATGAACAACTTTGCCATCAACCACCACAAGTTCACCGTCTTTAAATACATAATCAGGTTTCTCGAACATTTTTTGACGATCAGTGTTATCTGTATAAATCGTAATATCCGCCCAATTACCTGCGCTAAGTCCACCACGATTTTCAAGACCAATCAATTTTGCAGCCCCCGCGCGCGTCATAATGGCAATTTCTTGCAAGGTATATTCACGTTCAATGGAGGCGAGGGTGGTCATTTTTTGCGCTTCAGGATGAATTGTCGAGAGAACGTCATTTCTAAACGTTCTATCCATAAGCAAACGAATCAAATGAGGATAACTGGTAAATGGCGCACCGTTTGGATGATCGGTGGTTAAGAAAATTCGCCATGGATCATCAACAAGCAAAAAAGTTTCAAGACCAATTGCCCATTGCAGCGCATTGACAAAATTTTGGTCTTTATACTTGAACGGTACAACACCACAGCCAGCATCACATTCAATATCCATCGTGACCCATTTTGCAGGGCTTGCGAATTTATTATTGGCGTGTTGACGCATATTATCGCCTGACGCGGTAACGGTTTGACCGAATAAAATTTGCCCAACATCAATGGTAATATTTTTATTTTTATTGACGGCTTCAGCAATTCGCGCTGCGCCAGAGGAGAATTTAAAATCGCCTTCGGTGCCGTAGCTGTGAAATTGAATATGCGTTAAATGCATGGGTAATCCACCAATCCCTTGAATCGTATCAAGGGTGGTTTCAATATTACCTGGAACACCTAAATTACAGCCGTGAACATGCAAAGGTTTCGAGATGCCGATTTCTTTTACAGCGGTGGCTAACACGTGCAAAATATCGCGTGGTGTCACGCCATAATGGCTGTTTTGCTCATCTAAATCCAGTTTGCGTTGATTAAATTTAAACGCATTGATACCGCCTGGATTCACTACTTTAACGCCAATTGCTTTTGCCGCATTCATTGTCCATGCAACGTAATCATTAATGGCTTTTTGATCTTTTTTAGCGGTGAGCATACGCAATAAATAGTCATCACTACCAAGCATGACATAGCCGCCTTTATCGAGAATGGGAATGTCGCCCATTTCCATGTGTGCTTGACGTGCGTTAATTGGAAGAACTGCGGGTTCAAACCCAGCTGTATAACCCATTTCAGCGTAACGATAACCGGTAATAAATGTACTAGGCGCTGCGTGACCACAGCCTGAGCGGCAAATATGAGTGCCGGCAACAGGATCGAGTCGATGATCTTCGGGAAGAAGTGTTCGCGCAATATTACCTTTGCCGCCACCGATATGCGTGTGCATATCAATTGCACCTGACATAACGACTTTTCCTTTCAGGTCATATTCTTTATCAACTTGAAATTCGCCATTAGGCTGATTGATAATTTTGCCGTTTTGAATGTAAATGTCTTGTTGTTTGCCGTCAACGCCGCTAGCTGGGTCATAAACAGTACCGCCAGTTAATTTAATTAACATACTACTTCCTCGCGTAAATTTTTCTCAATCGCATTTAAAACGGCGGCTGTGCTGGGTAAATCCGAGTCACGCAATTTTTTTAATCGAATAGCGACTACATTATCGAGTCGATAAGCGTGTCCAGTGTGGTCAATGCCTGGTGTGCCGACAGGAATAAACACATCAGGTTCTTTTTCAAATGTCATGCCTGAGCGAGCGACAACAATGGTGGGTAAACTGGTTTTAGGTGGGGTTGCACTTGCGTTAAATGCTTGTACCCACACTAATGCGTCGGCTTCACCGTTTTCAATTAACGTGTGCGTGTCGAGTAAAAATGGATCATACACAGGGTAGCCTTTTGCAAAGCTCACGCGTGCAGCGTAACCTGATGTCCAGCCACAAACTTGGTTTGCTGTTTGATCGCCTTCTTTACCACCTAATGGAAAACCTGAACAACGAGTGGTTTCATTTAGATTTTTAATCATTTCGCAAAGGGTTTGAACGGTCAATTCGGCGTGTGAATAATTCAGTGTACCCGCTGCCCAGGTGATAACACCATACTTGGCTTCTTTGAGTTTTTGTGCGATAGCGGCTAAATCGCTGACCAAAATGCCTGCAACGGACGTGGCTTGAATTGGTTGGCCTTTCACTAAGGCACGTAAAACGGCAATGACGTCGGGTAAGTTTTCAGTTGCACATTCAACTATTTGCGCAGTTTTTCCGGATGGTGACGTTGATGCATTGCCTGAGGGCTTTGTTCCTAAATAAATAATATCGCGTTCGCTGGTGTTTTCTAAAAACATCGCCTCATTCCAGAGATATTTTTCAAAAAAACGTGGCGCGAAACTCTCCAAATCAGCACCAACAACCACTAAAACATCACAACGATTTTTGACTTCTGCTAGCGTCGTATTCATCCAGCCAGAATCTTGCAGCGCTAAAATATTTTTACGAGCGTTATTAAAATTAGCATTATCAACCACAGCCCCCGTGCGATCTGCTAAAGCAAGTAGACCACGCATGCCGTTAACATCCGTTGCACAGCCGCTAATGACGGGGAAATTTGTATTTTTCAATAAAGATGCTGCATGCGCGACGGCTTCATCTAAACTGACTTCTTTACCATTGATGCGTGGCTTTGTGTCTGTAATAGGATGTTCAAATGCGGGCGTATTCACCGCGCAGCCATTTGATAATACTTTTACATTCTGGCCATTTACTTCTATTGTTAAATCATCAGTACCCATGCCACAAAATGGGCTGGGAACGTCTCTTATTTCAGTCATGAAACCGCCTAATCTTTTTTAATATATTTAAAACGAGGGTCATCAGGAGTTCCTTCAAAGAGTCCTTGCGTATCTTGCGCTGCATCCCACATAACCACTTCTTCAATTTTTTTCGCTAAGGTAAAATCTTTTTCGGTAACACCTTTTGCATCGTGTGTGACTAATTTTACAATGACAAACGCATACGACACAGTTAAATCGGGATGATGCCATGCTTTTTCAGCTAAGTGTCCAATGGTATTGACGACCATTAAGGTGGCTTTCCAGCCGCTCGTTTTAATTTTTCGGCGAATCCATCCCTTTTCATAAACCCAATGCGGTAATTCCTCTTTGAGTCGACTTTCAATTTCATCTTCGTTTAAAGCGGGGCAATGATGCTGGTTTTGTGACATGGTATTCTCCTGATTTTACGGACTATATTGCGCCATTGTAGCGCGAATTTAGGGCAGAGTGTTTCAAGTTTTTTACATGCTAAAATAATAAATAAAATTATTTTTCATCATTTGGTTTTAAAGCACGGCCTCGTATTTTAAAAATAAATACCTTAGAGTTTGTCGCTATTCTAAAATAGACTTCCAAATCGGAATAGTGTTTATAAAGTAGATACTTAAAATGCAACATTATTTCATGTTTTATTTCTGGTGGCGTTATTTAAGAAATTGATTTTTATTATAAAAAAATATTTCATTATGGCATGTTACTTGATTAAGAAAATTTATTGAACTTTCGTTATTGAGTATGTAAAGCGTAAATTTTAAGGCATCATTTTTTGTATAGCAAAGACACGTTCGATTTATCCATTTTTGATCAAGAAAAAAATGAAGCGTATTTAAGTGGGTTATTCGTACTGAAACAGAAGCACCAACTGACGAGATTGCCGTCAATTGTGCGTTGACTAATGTGGATGCGTAAGAAGTGCAAAGATGGTTGAAGAGCTTCACTTAATGAAAATATACAAAAAATTGATTTCTATGAAGCGCTTTTTTACTGATTTTTTTACTGATTTTTTTGCTGAGGGGTTTGTAGTACTTATAGTTTGGAAATTTCAACAAAAATTTCTTATAAATAGCAAGTTAGCATATAGTTCACGTATTAAATTAAGCAAAATTATTCCGTTTTAAAATTTTGAATCAAAGAAATAATATTTTAAGGACAAAAAATGAAAACAATTCGCACCGCATGTGCCCTGCAGCCGAAAGCGCTTGAAATCAATGTTGGCGATCAAATTGAGCAATTGGATCAGATTATTAATGATACGGATGGCGGTGAGTATTTTAATAAAACCTTTATTACTGAAGGTATGAGAACCCTATTGTCTAAAGGGGTTGCACGTTTAGCAGGTAAATCCAACGATACCGTATTTCATTTAAAACAAGCGATGGGTGGCGGTAAAACACATTTGATGGTGGGTTTTGGGCTACTTGCCAAAAATGCACAACTGAGAAAACAGTTAATCAATGACGTGATGTATCACGCTGAGTTTCAGAGTGCTAAAGTTGCTGGCTTTAACGGAAGAAATCATCCGCGTTCCTATTTTTGGGGTGAGATGGCTCGCCAATTAGGCAAGGAAAATTTATTTCTCAAATATTGGGAAAATGGAGCTGAAGCACCTGATGAACAAGCATGGGTAGAGCTTTTTGATGGGGATGCGCCAATACTCCTTTTGTTTGATGAAATGCCCCCATACTTTCAATACTACAGTGCCCTTGATGCCACAAAAGGGGTTGGTTACGCAGATATTATCACCACTGCCTTTTCAACCATGCTGACTGCAGCACAAAAGAAAAAGAATGTTTGTATTGTAGTCTCTGATTTAGAAGCTGCCTACGATACAGGGGGTAAGTTAATTCAGCGAGCGCTAGATGATGCTACACAGGAATTAGGTCGTGCTGAAATTAGTATTACGCCTGTTGATCTCGAATCGAATGAGATTTATGAAATTTTAAGAAAGCGTCTTTTTCTTTCACTACCTGATAAGGGTGAGATTGCTGATATAGCTTCAGTGTACGCAAGTCGCCTAGCAGAAGCCGCAAAGTCGAAAACGATTGAGCGTAGCGCTGAATCATTAGCGAATGAAATTGAAGCAACTTACCCATTTCACCCAAGCTTTAAAAGCATCGTTGCTTTATTTAAAGATAATGAGAAATTTAAACAAACTCGTGGTTTGATGGAATTAGTGTCACGTCTTCTCAAATCCGTATGGGAAAGCAATGAAGATGTTTATCTCATCGGAGCGCAGCATTTTGATTTATCCATCCATGAAGTTCGTGAAAAATTGGCTGATATTTCTGAAATGCGAGATGTGATTTCAAGAGATTTATGGGATTCAACGAGTAGCGCACACGCACAAATTATTGATTTGTCGAATGGGAATAATTACGCCAAACAAGTGGGTACATTGATTTTAACCGCCAGTTTATCCACAACGGTAAATTCAGTTAAAGGCCTAACAGAAAGCGAAATGCTTCAGTGCTTAATCGATCCAATGCACCAAGCAAGCGACTTCCGTAATGCCTTTGTCGCTTTACATAAAGATGCTTGGTATTTGCATCAAACACAAGAAGGTCGAATCTATTTTGACCATCAAGAAAATTTAACCAAAAAACTTCAAGGTTACGCCAACCAAGCTCCGGCAAATCGTGTTGATGAGTTAATTAGGCAGCGACTCATTGAAATGTATAAGCCCACCACCAAAGAGGCTTATGATATTGTATTGCCTTTGCCAGAAATGGATGAAGCAGATGCGGAATTAAAGAAAGGTCGCGCTCTGTTGATTATCAGTCCTGATGGTAGAACGCCTCCCGAAATTGTCGTGAAGTTTTTTAATGGATTGACGAATAAAAATAACCTACTTGTTTTAACAGGTGAAAAATCAACTATTGCAAGTTTAGACAAAGCAGCACGTCATGTTTATGCTGTTGCAAAAGCAAATCCAGAAATTTCAGAATCTCACCCACAGCGCAAAGAATTGGATGAAAAAAAGGCGCAGTATGAGCAAGATTTTCAAACAACGATACTCAGTGTCTTCGATAAAATTTTGTTCCCTGGTTTTAGTCAAGGGCAAGATGTTCTTCGCCCAAAAGCTTTAGATAGCACCTATCCTTCAAATGAGCATTACAACGGTGAACGTCAAGTAATCAAAACGCTGACGACTGACCCAATCAAGCTTTATACGCAGATTTCAGAGAATTTTGATGCGCTACGAGCGAGAGCAGAGCAGCTATTGTTTGGCACACAAGACGATGCAAGAAGAACCGATTTGCGCGATAAAATGATGCAAAAAACGCAAATGCCGTGGCTACCCTCAAAAGGTTTTGACCTATTAGCGCAGGAAGCTTTTCAGCGTGGTATTTGGGAAGATTTGAATAATGGTTCTATCACCAAAAATCCTAAGCCAAAATTAACGCAAGTTGTCGTGTCACCCGAAGGTACACCTGATGATTCAGGGAAAGTTCGCCTTAAAATCGAAACGTCTAACGCAGGAAGTAATCCAAAGATTTACTATCAAGAAGATGGTGAAGTCACAACAGACAGTTCTGTTCTCAATGATAATGTCCTTGTTACCAAGGCTCTGCGAGTACAGTTTCTAGCGGTTGATTCAACAGGGAAGAATCAAACAGGGTCAGCAGAAATTTGGACAAATACATTAACGATTCGAAATCGATTGGATGAAGTGAATCGAACGGTACAGTTGTTTGTTGCGCCCAAAGGAAAAATTCGTTACACCTTAGATGGTTCAGAAGCACGAAATGGTATGGAATACACAGGTGAATTTGAAATCGGTGATGATCCTGTCAGTGTCTATGTATTTGCTGAATACGATGGTATTGAAGCTAAACAAAAGTTTTCCTATCCTGCCGCTGGTTCAGATGAAGTCGTTATTATAAAAGATAAACCCGCGACACTTTATAGCCAAAAACCTAAAAAGCTCGATAGCTCTGCTAAAACGTATGAAGGATTAAAAGTCGCTAAGGAAAAAAATATCCAATTTGAGCAAGTGTCCCTCGTTGTTGGGACAGGAGCAAAAGTGGCTAATATAGCCTTGGGTGAAATGCTTGTGGATGCAGCCTTTATCGAAGCGATGCTACTTCAGTTGCAAACCTTATTTCCTGCTGATGCGTCTATTATCATGAGCTTTAAGAAAGTCCATGTTTCCACAGGGTATGATTTAGAGCAATTTATCAAATTACTTGGAATCGAAATAGCCAACGGTGAGGTTATTCAAGAATGAGTGCCACTGTTGATTTTGCAGCGCCTACAGAATTTGGGCGGCATCATTTTTATGTGGAAATACCTACCGCTCCACGCGAGGCTATTCTTATTCATGAAGATTATGGGTTTGATGGTGATGAAGGGTGTCGTGAAACCTCAGAATGTCGCGTCATTCTAGCGCGTGAGCTGTGGAACAAAATTCGAGATGATGCGCGTCGAGATTTTAATACGCGTTTAAAAGCAAAAAAACAAAGCACAGGCACATGGAATACGGGAAAAGTAAAACTAGATCGTTTCCTAGGCCGTGAACTGTGTATTCTAGCGTGGGCGGCTGAACACGCTACAACGCAAGAATGCGCTATTATTTGTCAAAAATGGCTCGCATTAAGACCCGAAGAGCGCTGGTGGTTTTATGCCAAGACCGCAGCCGAAGCAAGGCTAGCTCAGCAAACAGAACGCGGATGGCGAAAAGCGCTTTACTGTGCGCTGTCAGATGGTGAAGGAATTAAATTGACTCAAAAGATTAAACCCAAAAGTATAAAAAAAGAGGATGACGATATTTTAATTCACAACCTTTTTGATTTTCTTTAAGGAAATTTATTTATGTTACGAAAGATTCAACTTGAACGATTTAGAGGTTTTCAACGCCTTGAGCTGACCGTTCCTGAAATTTTAATTTTGATGGGACCGAATAGTTCGGGTAAAACCACTGCGCTTCATGCTGTACGCATCGCCTGTGATGCTTTGGCTATGATTACTAACAATTCAGTTGGTGTCCCTGAGATAAAAGATACATTGATAACATTCAAAGATGTTGTTGTACGCGATATAGCTCAGTTAATGCCGATAACAGATTGGCAAGCCTTATTTGTAGACCAAAAAGTCAGTGAAAAAATTCATTTTTCAATTTGCTTAGAATTTGCACCTGAAGATGTATTGCAGTCGATTACTGTAGAAGGGAAATATGCAAGGAACGAAAATTTAAGAATTATCGTATCCGTCAATTCACAGAAAATTATTGAACAAATTGAGGGATTATCAACAAGAGCGCAAGCCTATAAAAATACTATTTTTGATACGCTCAAAGAACACGCGCCAAAAGCTATTTTTATTCCCCCCTCCTACGGCGTAATTTGCTCGGAAGAATATCGCGCCCGTTCAGTTGTCGATACGCTAGTTGGGTCAGCAGACCAAAGTCATGTTGTTCGTAATATGATTTCTCGTTTAACACCTGACCAATTTGAACAATTGAATTCGTTTTTAGATGACATGGTTGGTGCAAGACTTGTGCATCGTACACAAGGCGATGAATTAGAAGTTGTTTCACCTTTGCGAGCGACTTTTAAAGATACCAATGGTGAATTGGAAATTTCAGCTGCGGGTGCTGGGTTGATTAACTTGGTGGCAATTTATTCATCATTAGCACGTTGGCAAAGTGAAGCAAAAAAACGAAAAATTATATTTTTACTCGACGAACCCGAAGCGCATTTACATCCGAAACTGCAAAGTAAAACCGCCGATAGATTAGCGACGATTATTACTCGTGATTTTGACGCGCAACTGATTATGGCAACGCATTCGGTTGATATTATCAATCATGTTGGCGAACGTGATGATTGTGCTGTGTTTCGTTCAGACCGTTCTAACAAGAAAACAGGTGGCGAAGAATTAGCAGGGCAATCGGCTTTGTTAGATGATTTATCGGAATGGGTAGATATGACACCTTTTTCTGCAATCAATTTTTTAGCGTCTAAGCGAATTTTATTTCATGAGGGAAAGTCTGACAGCATCATTTTAAAAAAATGTGCCGATGTCTTGTATCGCAATAGTCCTAATAAAAAACTCGCTTTTGAAAAATGGACGTTTGTTTCCCTTGATGGTTCTGGTAATGATAAAGTCGCGCAATTATTGGCACGTTTAATTGAATCAAATGCGGTGTTGCATAGGTATGATTTGTCTGAATTTAAAGTAATAACGCTGTTAGACAAAGATTATAGTAGAGAGGTAACAACATTAACCCAATTACCCGACACAAAAATTCCAAGTTATCGTCATGTCTGGCAACGCCACAGTATTGAATCGTTGTTTTGTGAAAGCGACACACTCCATTTTTGGCTCAAACAAAAATACCCTCAAATACAAATTGAGATGATTCAAGCAGCGATTGACGAAGCCAATCAGAATGAAGAACTCAATCAATATGCGCGAGAAAATAGGCAAGATGCGTTACTTAAACCAATGGCAAAAACAGATGAAAATATAAAAATCACTAATCGCCAAGCTAATCAAGAAGTCGCCGCTAATCCTGAAATATGGCAACGTGGCAAAGAGCGAGTTGGCTTTATTTTGACTCAGCTAAGAAATGCACTTGGTAAAACAGCAAGCAATATGACGACTGCGCTACCAAAAATTATTGAGCATGCTGATGTTAATCAATTCCCGGCAGGAAATCCTGCGGTAATTCCTTCCGAAATCGCAAACCTTTTAGATTGGATGGTCAAAAATGCTTAACCTTATATTCTTAGGATAAAATTATGCACGCTTATTACGAAGTAGAAACCAACATTCCAAGTGATCATCAATTACACATTAAACTGCCTGATAGTATTCCTGCAGGTCGCGCAAAAATTGCTGTTATTTATGAATTAACAGAAACAAAAAACAATGCGGGTTCATCGTTAAACGTATTTTTGAATAAATATCAAACTGAAAACGTTGATATTGATACCCGCATTTTTGACGAAGATAGAAAAACAGTCGATTTGATTAACGCGATTAAAAAATTTCGTGTGAATAAATCCTTATCAGCTCAAGATATTAAGTCGTTATGCGAGGAAGGACGTGCCTAGTTTAGTTTTAGATAATTCCGTTGCGATGCGCTGGTGTTTTAAGGACGGTAGCGAAGCCGATTTGATTTATGCAGACAAAGTTTTAGATAGTCTTACATCCGATTACACTTTTTTAGTGCCTAATCTTTGGCATTTAGAAGCAGCAAATGTTGTGGTTCGCGCTCAAAAACGCCAATGGCTAACAACTGAACAGATGGAAAAATTTTTAGATTTAGTCGGACAATTACCTTTGACCGTCGATAATCAAACCGCAAAACAAGCCATGTCAGCAACGATTTTGCTCGCAAGTGAACACAATCTATCTGCTTATGATGCGGCTTATTTAGAACTGGCATTACGTTACCAAGTCCCCTTAGCAACGCTTGATGTTGATTTGAGAAAAGCGGCTAACAAAATAAACGTCCCGATTTTTGGCATTGCCGATAACGCATAGAAAGGAATAAACAAAATGCTCCAACCCCACTCATGGCAAGACAAACCCGCGTTAATTGAACACTTATTCCCCGTACAGAAAATTTCTGCCGAAAGTTTCAAAGAGCAAATGGCGGTTCATGGCAAAACGCTCACCGCATTGGGTAGTTATTGGAAAGGACGCAAACCGCTCATTCTCAACAAAGCCTGTATTTTAGGAACTTTGTTGCCTGTTTCTGATGATTCACTCAAAGACCTTGAAATTTTTGAAATGCTCATGGGCATGGATAAAGCATCGTTAGAAAAACGCCTTGATGTCAAAAACGACAAAGCCAGCCGTTTTTTTCTCGCACAAGAACAAAGTGTAAAACGTGATGCCACCTATAACGAATGGGTACGATTAGCTAGCCGTCCTGAAGAATGTGGCGATGAACTTTTTTCGCATAGTTGGGCAAAGGTCAACGCGCATCTTGGCACGTCTGCGAGTTCATTTCCTGAATTAGTTGAACAAATGGGTATTGCACGTTTTGGTCATCGTCCGCGTGTAGCTGATGTTTTTAGTGGTAGTGGACAAATTCCTTTTGAAGCGGCGCGTTTGGGTTGTGATGTGTATGCGTCCGACTTAAATCCTATCGCGTGTATGTTGACGTGGGGCGGTTTTAACATCGTTGGCGCAAGTCCAGAAAAACGCATTGAAATCGACAGCGCAC
>CAINHP010000093.1 GCA_903848905.1 uncultured Pseudomonadota bacterium | reverse complement strand
TAATAAAATCAAGCACTTGCATTTACCAGATGATGAGAGTGGTGAAAAGCAAGTGCTTGAAAAGTTTAGGAATTATAAAAACCTGTTATTCCCACTCAATAGTTGCAGGTGGTTTTCCTGAAATGTCGTAAGTTACTCGTGAAATTCCTGATACTTCGTTAATGATTCGTCGAGAAATTAAATCCAAAAAGTCATAAGGTAAATGCGCCCAACGAGCTGTCATAAAATCAATCGTTTCAACAGCGCGAATGGCGATCACATAATCATAACGTCGACCATCACCCATGACACCAACGGATTTCACTGGCAAAAATACAGCGAAAGCTTGGCTGACTTTATTGTATAAATCATGGCGATAAAGTTCTTCTATAAAAATGTTATCCGCTTGGCGAAGTAAATCAGCAAACTCTTTTTTGACTTCACCTAAAATACGCACACCCAGTCCAGGACCAGGGAAGGGGTGGCGATATACCATATCAGCAGGTAAACCAAGTTCAACTCCCAATTTGCGTACTTCATCTTTAAATAATTCGCGTAATGGTTCAACTAATTTTAATGCCATATTTTCAGGCAAACCACCCACGTTGTGGTGCGATTTAATCAAATGTGCTTTGCCGCTTTTTGCGCCAGCAGACTCAATGACATCGGGGTAAATTGTTCCTTGAGCAAGCCATTTTGCATTACTTAATTTGTCAGCTTGTTCATCAAAAATTTCAATGAACAAATTACCAATAATTTTACGTTTCTTCTCTGGGTCATTTACGCCCGCTAAGGCTTCCAAATAACGTGTTTCTGCATCAACACGAATTACTTTCACACCTAAATGTTGTGCAAAAATGGCCATCACTTGATCGCCTTCATTTAAGCGAAGAAGTCCTGTGTCCACGAAAACGCAAGTAAGTTGAGTATCAATGGCTTTGTGAAGTAACGCTGCAACAACTGAAGAATCGACACCGCCAGATAACCCTAAAATCACCTCATCACTGCCGACCTTTTCGCGTACGGATTTAATGCTGTCTTCAATAATATTGCTTGAATTCCAAAGTGCAGCGCATTCACAAATATCCAGTACAAAGCGCGAGAGAATTCGACCACCTTGTTTTGTGTGTGTTACTTCAGGATGAAATTGCAGTGCATAAAAATGTTTATCTTCATTGGCCATACCTGCAATAGGCGCCCCTTCTGAACTTGCAATGAGTTTAAAACCTTCAGGTAAAGTGACAACACGATCACCATGTGACATCCAAACATCAAGTAAACCAAAACCTTCTGAAGATAAATGGTCCTCAATACCATTTAATAATTTTGAATGACCGCGTGCACGAATTTGCGCGTAACCAAATTCACGATGATTAGAGGTTTCAACACTACCACCCAGTTGCTGCGTCATGGTTTGCATGCCGTAGCAAATACCAAGGACAGGAATACCCAATTCAAAAACAATCTGCGGAGCGCGAGGGGTATTGCCTTCCGTTACACTTTCAGGACCGCCGGATAGAATAATACCTTTAGGCGCAAACTGTTTAATTTCTTCCGAACAGCATTCGCAAGAATAAATTTCACAATACACACCAATTTCACGAATACGTCGTGCAATCAATTGTGTGTACTGCGAACCAAAATCTAAAATTAAAATTTTATCTGAATGAATATTTGTCATAAAAAAGAGTTAGAGTTAAATGGAAAGGTGATTGTTCGCTTAATTACGATTTACGAATCATCAACCTCATTTGCTAAGGCAATCAACTTCTTTTTAAGGGGTTCTAAGGCGTCATGATGAGTTGCTCGTATCGTGGCATGTGCCACTTTACGTCCTTTACGAGGGGCTTTTCCATAGAGATGTAAATGTGTATTCTCAATGGCTAACACACGTTCATTTTCTGGTTTGCCGCCAATGAAATTTACCATTGCCGTTTTTCCGACTGATTTAGTTGATCCCAGTGGTAAATCTAAAATAGCACGTAGGTGATTTTCAAATTGTGACGTTTCAGCGCCTTCAATAGTCCAGTGCCCCGAATTATGAACTCGAGGCGCAAATTCATTTGCAATTAATTCATCGTTTACTTCAAATAACTCAAGCGCAATCACGCCAACGTAATTCAATGCTGTGAGTAACTTAGTGACATATTCTTCTGCTTTAGCTTGCATTGGATCATTTTCGCAACTTTCAGATACACGTAAAATGCCTTCTCTATGCACATTTTCAGACAGCGAATAAAAGGCTAATTCACCTGAAACACTGCGAACGGCAATAATAGATACTTCACGAGAAAATGCAACAAATCCTTCAACAATGGCAGGTAGTCCGTCGAGTTTTTGCCATGAAGAATGCAAATCAGATGCTGAACGCAGAACAGATTGTCCTTTACCATCATAGCCTTGAGTACGAGTTTTCAAAATGGCAGGATATCCAATACGCTGCATAGCCTGTTGTAAATTGGACAAACTATCTACTGCTTGGTATAGCGCAGTTGGAATACCTATTTCATTTAAAAAGTCTTTTTCAACTAAACGGTCTTGTGCGACGGCGAGTGCATTAGGTGCAGGATAAACGCTGGTATGCGCAGCAAGAAATTCTGCGACATTAGCGGGCACGTTTTCAAATTCATACGTTACGACATCCGCGCGTTTCGCTAATTCAGCTAGGAGGGTTTCATTGTGATAGTCACCATGTAAATGATCGCCAAGTGTTGTTGCACAAGCGCCTACTGATGGATCTAAAAAAATAAAACGAATGCCCAAAGGATAACCTGCTAGTGCAATCATCCGAGCAAGCTGCCCCCCACCTAAAATCCCTACTTTCATGCTTTGTCTCCACGCGGATCTGAATTTGCTAGTACCGTGTCGGTTTGTTCTTGTCTAAATTTTTCCAATGCTGGGCGATAATGTTTATGTTTATTGCTGACAATAGCCGCAGCCAATAACGCAGCGTTAATAGCGCCTGCTTTGCCAATGGCTAATGTGCCAACTGGAATTCCAGCAGGCATTTGAACAATGGATAAAAGAGAGTCCATGCCATTCAACGCTTTTGATTGAACGGGGACGCCGAGTACTGGGACGGCTGTTTTAGCGGCTGTCATACCGGGTAAATGTGCAGCACCGCCAGCGCCTGCGATAATGACTTCAAGTCCCTTTTGCTCAGCATTTTCTGCATAAGCGAATAATTTATCGGGTGTACGATGCGCTGAAACCACGTCTACCTCATGTGGAATACCTAATTTCTTCAGCGTATCCGCCGCAAATTGCATGGTTTCCCAATCGGATGTTGACCCCATAATAATGCCCACGAGTGCGGTCATTTTGCCTCCTGTTTATCGCTAAAGCCACCGTTAGTTAATACGTCAATAAGGACATCTACGTTGGCGTTCGAATCGTTTAGTGCTCGAATATAGTGGTAACCAATTCCGCCAGCCTCAAGAAAAACGTGGCGATTTTCCATCGCAATTTCTTCAAGTGTTTCAAGGCAATCTACGGTAAAGCCGGGGCAGATTAAATCAACACTTTTCACGCCTTCTTTGGGAAGTTGTTCAAGTACTTCAACGCAGTAGGGTTTTAGCCATTCGGCTTTACCAAAACGCGATTGAAAAACCAGTCGCCATTCGTGTTCTTTTAAGCCTAATTTATCCGCTAAAAGCTGTCCTGTTTTGTGACATTGATGAAAATAAGGGTCACCTTTTTTTGTTAGCATGGCGGGCAAACCGTGAAATGACATGACAAGCAGTTCATTTTTGGGGCGCTCACGCCATGCTGCTTGAACAGATTCAGCAAGTGCTGAAATATATTTTGTATTTTGGTGATAGTCACTTATAAATCTAAAATTCGGCAAATGCCACCACGTGTTAAATTCTTTAATCAATGAATCATAAACTGAAGCAGACGTTGTTGATGAATACTGCGGATAAAGAGGCAATACAACAAAGTCCGTCACGCCTTGTTCTTTGAAATGACGTAGTTGACTTGGAATTGAAGGTTCGCCATAACTCATGGCACATTTCACTAAAATGCCCTGCGATTCCAGTTTTTTTGAAATATTGTCAGTTAATTGATGGGTTAAAAAAGTCAACGGCGAGCCTTTGTGTGAGTCCCAAATTTTGGCGTATGCTTTTAGGGATTTTTTAGGGCGAAAAGGTAAAACAAAGCCGTGCAGAATCATCCACCAAATGGGGCGTGGGATGTTGACGACACGTTTATCCCATAAAAAATCTTTCAAAAATTTACGCACCGCAGGCACTGTTGGTGCAGCGGGAGAGCCAAGATTGACAAGTAACACACCGATTTTTTTGTCTGACATTACGTTTAATTCCAATGTTAACTATTATCTACTGATTAAATTTAAAAATTCAGAACGCGTATTGATTTCTTTGCGGAAAATACCTTTCATCGCGGATGTTGTCATCACAGAGTTTTGTTTTTCAACACCACGCATCATCATACACAAATGTTTTGCTTCGATAACGACGGCAACGCCACGTGCGCCAGTGGCTTGCTCAATGGCATCGGCAATTTGCTTCGTTAAACGCTCTTGAATTTGCAAACGTCGTGCATACATATCAACAACACGGGCAATTTTAGATAAACCTAAAACTTTTCCTTCTGGGAGATAGCCAACATGGCATTTGCCGATAAAAGGTAATAAATGATGCTCACAGAGTGAATAAAGCTCGATGTCTTTAACGATAACCATGTCTTCACTGTCCGCAGTGAAAATAGCGCCATTTAATACTTCTTCCAATGTTTTTTCGTAACCATGAGTCAAAAATTTAAAGGCTTTAGCCGCACGTTTTGGCGTATCTACAAGGCCTTCACGGGTTAAATCTTCGCCAACGGCCTCAATAATTTGCGAGAAATTCTCTTCCATAGTGGGGTATCTCAATGTGTAAAATGATTAAAAAATAGTCGAAAGTGTAGCACGCTACTTTGATTTGTCACGTTTTATGGCGCAGTGCGTTATGATAAAAAGGTGATGTTGATAAAAATAGCCTGTGTTTAGTTGATTGTAAAACAGGGTATGATAAATTTTCTATGGCATAATAACTGCCGTTTCAATTCTTTTCCCATTTCATTATAAAAATTAACGAGGATAATCATGAGTTTTTTCATTTCTGACGCTTTAGCTGAAGGTGGCGCAGCCGCTGCACAACAACCTGGTATTGAGGGCATGCTGTTTCCTTTAGGTATTTTGGCATTTTTCTATTTTTTGTTTTTACGTCCCCAAGCGAAACGGACTAAAGAAAAAAAACAAATGGTAGAGTCACTTGTTAAAGGCGTGGAAGTTGTCACTTCTGGCGGTATTTTAGGGAAAGTGGCTGATGTGGATGATAACTTTGTTAAAATTGAAATTAGTGATAATACGTTTATTCAAGTTCAACGTCACAGTATCGAAAGCATGATGCCTAAAGGCACGTTTAAAGCGATGCATAAAAAAGTAATTTAATAAAGACGTCATTATTAGCGGAATAAACGCAATGCAAAACCATTACTCTCTTTGGAAAAACATCAGTATTATTTTGGTGTTTTTAATTTCTATTATTTATTCGTTGCCCAATTTGTATGGTGATGATCCTTCCGTTCAAGTGTCGCATATCGTCAATAAACTCACGCAAGCGCAAGCAAGTGATATTGAATCAACGATTAAAAATACGGGCACACCACTTAAAACATTTCAATTTAAAGATGGTCGCGTGCTTGCGCGCTTGACGAATACTGACGATCAAATGAAAATTGCGGATTTACTCCGCGATAAAATGGGTAATAATTACACGGTTGCACTCAATCTTGCGCCAACTACTCCTTCATGGCTACAGGCAATTGGCGCGCAAGCGATGTATTTAGGGCTTGATTTGCGTGGTGGTGTACATTTTCTACTTGAAGTCGATATTGATGCGGCCGTAAAGCAAGCAGAAGAGCGCTATAACGATGATCTCCGTTTAGCACTTCGTGAAGCCAAAATTCATTATCAAAACGTATCTAAAGATAACGGTTTTATTAAAGTGATTCTCAAAGACACGAATGATAAAGCGGAATTATTAGCGTTATTAGGTAAAGATTTTCGTGGTTTGACGGTTACTGAACCCGAAGCAGCAGAGCAAGTATGGTTAAAGATTTCAGAAGCTGATTCACGCGAAATCAAGAAATCAGCTGTCGCTCAAAACATGACGACGCTGCGCAATCGTGTGAATGAATTAGGCGTTGCAGAACCGGTCATTCAGCAACAAGGCGTTAATCGAATTATGGTGCAATTGCCTGGTGTTCAAGATACGTCTCGCGCAAAAGAAATTCTGGGCACAACAGCCACATTGGAATATCGTTTAGTCGATACTGAACACGACGTTCAACAAGCGGTTTCAGGTCATCCGCCTATTGGTAGTCGTTTGTATTATGAAAAAAATGGTAATCCCATTTTACTTGATAAACGCATTATTATTACTGGCGATCAAATTGTCGATTCTGCATCGAGTTCAGACGATGATGGACGTCCCTCCGTGAGTATTTCGCTCAATGGTATTGGCGCGTCAAAAATGGGTAAACTTACGCAGGTGAGTATCGGTAAGCCTATGGCGGTCGTATTTATTGAATATAAAAACGAAACGCGCATTGTGAATGGTGAAAAAGTTCGCCATAAAGAAAAAGTTGAAAAAGTCATCAGCGTAGCCACTATTCAAGGTGTCTTTAGCAAACGTTTCCAAACGACTGGACTTGATAGCCCACAAGAAGCACGTAATTTGTCGCTTTTACTTAGAGCAGGGGCGTTGGCAGCCCCAGTGGATATTGTTGAAGAGCGTACTGTTGGGCCTAGTTTAGGGCAGGATAATATCGACAAAGGTATGATGTCATTTCTTGTAGGCTTTGCCTTGGTTGTCTTTTTTATGGCTGCTTACTACAAAGTCTTTGGATTGATTGCGAACGCAGCATTGGCGTTTAACGTGGTTATCGTTGTTGCCATTTTGTCTATGTTGCAAGCAACGCTTACTCTGCCAGGAATTGCGGGTATTATTTTGACAGTAGGTATGTCAGTTGACGCAAACGTATTGATCTTTGAGCGTATTAAAGAAGAAATTAATAACGGTAATACCCCGCAGTCGTCTATTTTTAGTGGTTATGACAAAGCGTTTGCGACTATTTTAGATTCGCATTTTACAAACTTAGTGGTTGCTGTTGTCTTGTTTGCCTTTGGTACTGGCTCAGTAAAAGGATTTGCAGTGACATTGATTATTGGTATTTTGTCTTCTATGTTCACAGCAATTACCGGAACGCGCATGATTATTAACTGGATTTACGGTAATAAGCTTGTTGAGAAATTATCAATTTAAAACACGATTTCATCACGGGGCAATGTTGTTATTTGCCCCATTTTCATAAAAAGCGAATTTTTTAGTATTAAATATATGAAAACAACCACTATTAATTTTATTGGCAATCGCCATATTGCGCTGATTTTCTCTGGTCTACTGTCGCTTGCATCCATTATTTCGCTTGCTACGCAAGGGTTACACATGGGGATTGATTTTACGGGTGGAACGCTCATTGAAGTGGGTTATCAACAACCTGCGGATTTAAACGCTCTGCGCCTGAAACTCGATACCGAAGGCTTTGAAGATGCCACTGTGCAAAATTTTGGCACCGCAAAAGATGTGTTAATCCGCCTCAAACTTCAAGATGGCGTCAGCAGCGCAGATTTAAGCACGAAAGTGCTCGACACGATTAATAAAGATGTTGCGCAACCTGCGAGTCTTCGTCGCGTTGAATTTGTTGGTCCACAAGTGGGCGATGATTTAGCAGAAGATGGTTTTTTAGCGCTGCTTTATTCGTCACTGGCTATTTTGGTTTACATTGCATGGCGTTTTGAGTGGAAATTTTCTTTAGGGGCGATTATTGCAACGTTCCACGACGTCATTGTTACGCTAGGCTTATTTTCTATATTAGGCTTGGAATTTGATTTAACCGTGTTGGCGGCCGTGCTCGCGTTAATTGGTTATTCACTCAATGATACGATTGTTGTTTATGATCGTATTCGTGAAAATTTCCGTGCGCTTCGTGATATATCGACCGAAGAAATTATGAATATTTCGGTTAACGTCACGTTAAGCCGAACTATTATGACCTCATTAACGGTTTTATTGGTGCTGGTGTCACTTTTCTTTTTAGGCGGTCAAACGATTCATAATTTCTCGCTTGTGCTTTTATTCGGTGTCTTCTTTGGAACGTACTCATCGATTTTTATTGCAAGTCCTGCTGCGTTAATGCTCGGTATTAGTCCCGCAGATTTGATGATTCCCGTGAAAGATAATTCCGATATTGCGCATTTGCCTTAACCTTAAGCGCTCAAATCCGCTATAATTCATATTCATTAATCAATTTATTTTTTTGGAGTTTACAAAAACATGGCAATCGAACGTACTTTCTCTATCATTAAACCTGACGCTGTCGCAAAAAATGTCATCGGTGAAATTTACAGTCGTTTTGAAAAAAATGACTTGCACATTATCGCTGCAAAAATGGTGCATTTGACTAAAGAACAAGCAGAAGGTTTTTATGCAGAGCATAGCGAACGTGGTTTTTTCAATGATTTAGTGGCTTTCATGATTTCAGGTCCTGTGATTATGCAAGTACTTGAAGGCGAAAATGCGGTATTAAAACATCGTGAAATCCTGGGTGCAACTAACCCTAAAGAAGCTGCTGAAGGTACTATCCGAGCTGATTTCGCTGCTAGCATTGACGAAAATGCAGTACATGGTTCAGATGCACTTGCTACGGCAGAACGTGAAATTGCTTATTTCTTTGCAGCAAATGAACTCGCTCCAAGAACACGTTAATCCAGTAAAAAAGGTTAATTTGCTTGATTTCGACAGAAAAGGCTTAGCAGCCTTTTTTGTCGGTTTAGGCGAGAAACCTTTTCGTGCGACGCAATTGATGAAATGGATTTATCAAGAAGACGTTTATGACTTCGATGCGATGAGCAATTTGAGTAAATCGCTGCGTGCTTATTTAAATGAACATTGCGTGATTGCAACACCTGAGATTGTTATTGAGCAAGTGGCCAGTGATGGCACGATTAAATGGGCAATGCAAACACATTGTGGCAATCGCATTGAAAGCGTTTTTATTCCTGAAGATGATCGCAATACGCTGTGTATTTCATCGCAAATTGGCTGTGCGCTTGCTTGTACGTTTTGCTCAACAGCACAGCAGGGGTTCAATCGCAATTTAGCGGCATCTGAAATTATTGGTCAGCTGTTTGTTGCACAAAATCGCGTAAGCAAAGCCAATCGTATTACAAATGTTGTGTTTATGGGCATGGGTGAGCCGCTACTCAATTTTGACAATGTTGTGGCGTCTGTGAATTTGATGATGGACGATTTTGCTTATGGTTTATCAAAGCGTCGCGTCACGATTAGCTCGTCAGGCGTTGTGCCGGCCATTGAACGCCTTGGCACTGCGTGTGATGTGAGTCTTGCGATTTCACTCCATGCGGTCCGTGATGAACTGCGTGATGAACTTGTACCCATTAATAAGAAATACCCGCTCAATATGCTAATGGATGCGTGCAGAGAAAATGCAAAAATTGCACCGCGTCGATTTATTACATTTGAGTACGTGATGCTTGATGGCATAAACGATACGTTAGAGGATGCGCGTGGTTTGATTAAGTTACTTAAAACCGTCCCGTCAAAACTGAATTTAATTCCGTTTAATCCTTTCCCAAATTCGTCTTATCGTTGCTCAAGTAAAGAAACAATTTTGAAGTTTAAAACACTGCTTAATGATGCTGGTATTATCACCACTGTTCGAAAAACTCGTGGTGAAGATATTGATGCTGCATGTGGACAACTTGTAGGACAAGTGGCGGATAAAAGTCGGCGACATTTGAAGTTGAAAAATGCTGCGTAATATATGTATTTTCGTCGTTTATTAGGTTTTGGTTTTACGATCATTTTTTTAGTAGCCTGTTCATCGCAAACTCAAAAGAAAAGTAAGGAAGATACTGCTGTTATTTTTTTGCAACTGGGTGAGCGATATTTAGAATTAAATAAATTAGAGTTAGCACGTGAAAATTTGCAACACGCATTGAAACTTGATGAGCAAAATGCGCAAATTTATAATGCATTTGCTTTGTTGAATGAAAAGTTACACAAACTCAATGATGCAATGGCAAATTATCAAAAAGCGTTTGTTTTAAACTCACATGATTTACGCATAAAAAATAATTATGGTCGTTTTTTATGCGAACAAGACAATACTCAGCAAGGCATGGTTTTATTAGATCAAGCTGCAAATGATGGATTAAATGAGCGTTCATGGCTTGCAATGACCAATCTTGGTCTTTGTTACTTGCAAATTGGCAACAGATTAGAAGCTGAACGTTATTTCCTGCAAGCTTTGCAGGTGAATACAGATTATTCACCCGCTTTGCTTGAAATGCAAAAAATAAGTTATGAAAAAGGAAATATGGCAGATGCCAAAGCCTTTTTTGTACGTTATCAACGTGTTTCTCAAGAAACAGCGCAGTCACTTTTCATTGCAATAAAAATTGAAAATGCCACAGGAAATAATACGCTCGCTGAGCAATATAAACAGTTAATTCTTAGTCAATTTCCGCTTTCACAAGAAGCAAAAACATTAAAATCTCGTTAAAATTATATGGCAAATATCCAAGCAATTCGCGGTATGCACGATGTCTTACCCGAGCAAACGCCACTTTGGCAATACGCAGAAAAGATTATCCGTGACGTTTTAGCAAACTACGGCTACAGTGAAATACGATTACCGATTGTAGAAAAAACTGAACTTTTTAAACGCTCTATTGGTGAGGTGACTGATATCGTTGAAAAAGAGATGTACACATTCGATGATAGAAATGGTGATTCATTGACATTACGCCCGGAAGGAACTGCAGGGTGTTTGCGAGCGTGCTTAGAACATGGCTTACTTCATAATCAAGTACATCGCCTTTGGTATTACGGGCCTATGTATCGTCATGAGCGCCCACAAAAAGGCCGCTATCGCCAATTTTTTCAATTTGGTGTTGAAACTTATGGAATGGAAAGCGCAGATATTGATGCCGAATTATTATTATTAACAGACAGATTATGGACAAGGCTAGGTATTCGTAGCAAAGTGCGTTTGCAGCTGAATTCGTTAGGAACAATTGCAGAGCGTTTAATTTATAGAGAAGCCTTAGTCACTTATTTTCAGAGGCATTTAGCTGTTTTAGATGAAGATAGTCTTCGTCGATTAATGACCAATCCGCTACGTATTTTAGATACGAAAAATCCCGCAATGCAAGATGTTGTGACAAACGCGCCTGAGTTAATGGATTATTTAGGCGAAGAGAGTCGAGCGCATTTTTATTCTATTTTGGAAACGTTAAATACTCTTGGCGTTTCGTATGAGATTAATACGCGTCTTGTTCGTGGACTGGATTATTATAGTAAAACCGTGTTTGAATGGGTGACGGACGAATTGGGTTCGCAAGGTACGATTTGCGCAGGTGGGCGTTATGATGGACTTATTGAGCAATTAGGCGGCAAAGCGAATCATGCTGTGGGTTTTGCGATGGGCATGGAGCGTTTGTTGCTTTTACTTGAAACGATTCATGTCGAGTTGGACGCAGCGGTGAATGTGTATGTGATTCGTGTAGGTGATCAGGCGCAAAAAGTGGGACTGCATTTAGCTGAGCAATTGCGAAGTGATATACCCACATTGAAATTACAACTTGATTGCGCCGGTGGTAGCATAAAAAGTCAGTTCAAAAAAGCAGACAAAAGCGGCGCAACTTATGCACTTATTTTAGGTGAAGATGAAGTGTCACGAGGTGAAATTGCTATTAAGTCACTACGTGATCCCGCGCAAGCACAACAAAATTTACCTTTAAATGAAATAGCGGTATTTTTAAAAACGTTAAACCTTCTCTAAAGCACAAGTTAAAGACGAGAAAATATATGGAACTCTACGAAACAGAAGAACAACAAGTTGAAGCCTTGCAAAAATGGTGGAAAGAAAACGGGACTGCCTCGCTGACAGGTATAGGGATAGGGATAGTCTGTATTTTGGGTTGGAACTACTGGCTTGATTATAAAAAAGACCAAACAAGCAAAGCGTCTGCAATGTATGATCAATTGCTTAAAAATGTATCTGGCGACAAAAAAGATGACATACAAACCGTAGCTAATCAGATTAAAACAGAATTTAAGTCTACAGAATATGCAACATACAGTGTGCTTCTGCAAGCAAAATCAAAAGTGGATCAAGGTGACTTAGCCGGTGCTAAAGAGCTGTTGCTAACGCTTTCAAATCAATCAAATAACGAACTAAGTCAATTAGCGAAATTACGTTTAGTACGTTTATATTTGGCGACAAGTGAATTTGAAAAGGGACTACAGTTAATCAATGATGTTGATCCTAAAAAGACAGCTGGGTTTTCGGATAATTATGATGAGCTTGTGGGTGATTTGTATGTGGCGCTTGATCGCACAGACGAAGCGAGAAGCTCTTATGAAAAAGCTAAACATAATGGTCTTCAATCCCCTTTATTACAATTTAAAATTGATGACCTCACCGCGCCAGAAAAATTGGAAAGTATAAAATAATGCGTCGCTTACTTGTTTTAGTCATCGCTTTATCGCTCACGGCTTGCACGGCACTCGATACGATGAAAGAGTCTATTTCGGGAATTTCTGATTATTTTTCAGGAGGTGAAGACAATGCGGATCCGCCTGCATTATTAAATGAAACAGATGTGGCTGAAGTGCATATTGAAGAAATTTGGGATGCATCAATTGGCGTAGGTTCCGATGAAAAAAGTGTGAAACTTGCTCCTGTTATTGCTGGAAACAATATCATTGTCGCTGATAGAGAGGGTGTTGTTCAGGCTCGAAACTTACTAACAGGTGACAAAGTTTGGTCAACAGACACTGAATTATCGTTATCTGGAGGCGCTGGGCTTGGAAACGGTATTGTGGTTTTTGGTTCAAGTAATGCACAAATCATTGCTCTAAACCTGCAAACTGGTGAAATTATCTGGAATAGCACCGTATCTAGTGAAGTACTTGCGACGCCTTTAGTTATTAAGAATAAAGTCATTGTTCGCACAACTGATGGCGCTATTAGCGCATTAGATGATAAAACAGGGGGTAAATTATGGAATTATGAACATAATGTGCCTGCTTTAACTATCCGTGGCATCAGTGCGCCATTAGCGGTGAATGATAAAGTGATTGCTGGTTACGATAATGGAAAATTAATTTCCTTAGATTTAGCTAATGGTAAATTTGCATGGGAAACGAGCATTGCCATTCCAAAAGGGCGATCTGAAGTTGACCGATTAGTGGATCTTGATGTTGATCCTATTGAAATCAATGATGTAGTTTATATTGCAAGTTATCGTGGTGGCCTTTCTGCTGTGTCTGCTTCAGACGGCGATACGATGTGGCGTAATGATTCAATTTCTTCGCATACAGGCTTAAGCAATGATTTTCGTTATTTATATATAACCGATTCACATGCACACGTTTGGCAAATTGATCAGCACAATGGTGCTGGACTTTGGCAACAAAAAGATTTACATCATCGACGTTTAACAGCGCCTGCAACGTATCAAAATTATATTGTCGTTGGCGACTTTGAAGGTTATGTGCATTGGCTAAGTAGTTCGGATGGACGCCTGCTTGGTCGAATTCAAATTACCGATCAGCCTATTGAAAATAAACCTGTTATTGTTGATGATATCGTGTATGTTTACGCAAAAGATGGCTCATTAAGCGCCCTAAAAATTAAGTAAAATATTGAAAGTGGTTCAACTTATTTTTTTAAATTGAACCTCCTTTTCCGCTTCTTTACCTCAAACTTGCTTCAAATAAAATTATGTTACCCGTTATCGCTTTAGTCGGTCGCCCAAATGTGGGCAAATCAACCTTATTTAATTTATTAACCCGCACGCGTGATGCGATTGTTGCGGATTTCTCTGGTTTAACGCGTGATCGACAATACGGTCGCGTTAAACATAAAGATATTCGTCCGTGTCTTGTCGTCGATACCAGCGGAATTGCAGATGATGCTGAAGGTATTGAGCGTGTTGCGCGTCAGCAAGTCCAGGTAGCTTTAGAAGAAGCAGATATCGTTTTTTTTATGGTAGATGGTCGTGCAGGTTTGAGTACGTCTGACAAAGTGATAGCGGACAATTTACGTCGTTTAAGTAAACCCGTTATTCTGGTGACAAATAAAACGGATGGTGTCGATTCTTTTGTTGCCATTTCAGACTTCTATAGTTTAGCGTTAGGTGAGCCAGTCAAAATTGCGGCCTCACATGGAACGGGTGTTCCTGATTTATTAAAAATGGCAGACGCCTTGCTACCTGCTATTATTGAAGATGAAGTTGAAGATAAAGAAGCGATTGCCATTGCGGTGGTTGGACGTCCCAATGTAGGTAAATCGACGTTAGTTAATCGGTTGCTCGGTGAAGAGCGCATGGTGGTTTTCGATGAAGCGGGTACCACACGCGACAGCATTTATATTCCTTTTGTGCGTGATGGTAGAAAATTTACGTTAATTGATACGGCTGGTATGCGTCGTCGCTCGCGCATTGGTGAAGTTATTGAGAAATTCAGCGTATTAAAGGCACTGCAAGCCGTTGAAAAAGCCAATGTGGTCATTTACCTTATAGACGCGCGTGAAGGTGTGACAGATCAAGATGCACATTTGCTAGGCCTAGTTTTAGAAGCAGGTAGAGCGCTTATTATTGGTCTTAACAAATGGGATGGAATAAGCACTGAGCAGAAAAATACCATCAATCGTCAACTTGATATCAAACTGACGTTTGTTGAATTTGCTGAAAAACATCAAATATCAGCATTGCATGGCAATGGCGTTGGTAAAATGTTTGATATGGTGCAAAGTTTATATGAAGCGGCGATGCTTGATATGTCAACGCCCAATTTAACACGTATGCTCAAAGAAGCGCTTTCCGCGCATCAACCACCAATGGTGAATGGACGTCGTATTAAGCTCAAATACGCACATCAAGGAGGCCGTAATCCGCCTATTGTTGTCGTCCATGGTGCACAAACAGATGATTTACCTGAATCATATAAGCGTTATTTAATTAACTATTATCGCACTGCAATGAATTTAAGCGGCACGCCAATTAAAATTGTGTTCAAGTCACCTGTTAATCCTTTCCATGGTTTGAAAACAAAGCAAACAGAATGGGAAGTCAAAAAACGTGAACGCTTAACGCGTCGTGCAAAAGCAAAATCTCAGCAATAGAAAATTATTGTCCACGCATGAAGAACTTGTCCAATTCTTGCGTGGATAGCGCAACCCATGTCGGTCTTCCGTGATTACATTGTCCACCGCGTTCTGTTATTTCTAAATCGCGCAGTAGCGCGTTCATTTCATCAAGCGTTAATACCCGATGCGCTCTTACTGAGCCATAACACGCCATTTTTGCGAGTACATCGTTATATTCACTTTGAATACGATAACTTTCTTGATGAGCAATGAAATCAGCTAAAACATCTCGTATCAACTTTTCACCATCTGCTTTATTTAACAAAGCGGGTTGTGCACGCAATAAAAGAGTGTCAGGTGAAATACGATCTAACTCAAATCCTAATTGGGTAAAAAAATTGATCGAGTTTTCAGCCAATTCTGCCTCAAAAGGCATCACCGTCATTTTAATAGGTAGCAGTAATGGTTGCATCGCAATACTGCCTGCAGCATATTGCTGTTTCAAACGCTCAAATGTAATGCGCTCATGTGCTGCATGCGTATCGACAAGCACCATCCCCAAGGGTGTTTCAGCGAGAATATAAATACCATGTAAATGAGCAACTGCGTAGCCTAATAACGGTAAATCTGTAGCCGTATTTTGTTGTGCAGGTATTGTAGTTGGTGGGTTTGAGGAATAAAGCGTTTGATAGACCTGTTCGGGCGTGTTTGACGCTAAAGGTAATGTTTTTTGTGTTAGGTAATGGAGAGAGGAGTGTGGTTTTTCATTATTTGAACTTGTCGTTTCTTGCAATGTTTGCATTGATGAAAACGAGTCATTTTCTGTGTAAGCAGATGACGGAAGGTTTGCATACGTGGGTGTTGTGCGAACATTAGCGAGAGTTCTATGTAAACAAGATAAGACAAATCCATGAATGGCACGGCTATCTCGAAAACGCACTTCTGATTTTGCGGGGTGAGCGTTAACGTCTACTTCACTAGGATCTAGCGTTAAATACAAAGCAAAAAGTGCATGTCGTCCATGATATAGCACATCAGAGTAAGCCTGTTTAATTGCGTGAGAAACGGATTTATCTTTAACTAAGCGACCGTTGACATAAAAAAATTGCATATCCGCTTGGCTACGCGAAAAAGTCGGGACGCTTATCCAACCGCGGAGTGCAAGTCCTGATACTTCAAAATCAAGATGCAGTGCATTATTAATAAAATCATCACTGAAAATGGCTGCAACTCGATGTTCTTCTTGCTCTAATGTCAGTGCGGGTTTGAGATTTAAAATTTCTTTTTGTGCGTGAAATAACGAAAACCCAAACGTAAAACGACTTAATGCCATGCGTTTGACAATGGTTTCAATGTGTCCGAATTCAGTTTTTTCACTTTTGAGAAATTTTCGGCGAGCAGGGGTGTTATAAAATAAATCACACACCTCAACGGTTGTCCCTTTTTTATGCGGGGCAGGTTGAATGTCAAAAAAGGATTCAGCACCATCGCTGCAAACTGCCCAGCCATGCGAATCATCATTGCAACGTGAAGTTAATGTAAGTTTTGCTACTGAACTGATACTTGCCAGCGCTTCACCACGAAACCCCATGCTTTTTACATGCTCCAAATCATCGAGATTGCAAATTTTACTCGTAGCATGACGCGATAAGGCGAGAGATAAATCGTCCTTTTCAATGCCGCAGCCATTGTCACAAATACGGATAAGACGCATTCCGCCTTGTTCGATATGAATTGTTAATTGCGTTGC
Source organism: uncultured Pseudomonadota bacterium (assembly GCA_903848905.1). Taxonomy (GTDB): domain Bacteria; phylum Pseudomonadota; class Gammaproteobacteria; order Methylococcales; family Methylomonadaceae; genus UBA10906. The sequence continues at coordinate 2,424 of CAINHP010000093.1, read as the reverse complement.
GTTAGCATCAAAGCAGTTCTCAAGTAACTCTTTGACAATTGACGCTGGGCGATCAATGACCTCACCTGCGGCAATTTGATTAATGAGTTGTTGAGGCAGAACACGAATAGACATGATTAAAATACGATGTGGGCGCGGGTGAGCGTCCAAGATAAATAAGGAATTTAGAGTAATGCGATTCGCTGATCATTACTGGGTTGTTTCATATAACCATTAATGCCTTTCAAAATGGCAGTGGCTAATTTAAGTTGATGACCTGAACTAAGTAGTTTTAATTCTTCCGTTGGATTTGAAATAAACGCGGTTTCAACTAAAATAGACGGAATATCAGGGGATTTAAGTACAGCAAAACCCGCTTTTTGCACAGCTTCAAAATGCAATTCTGAAACGCTTTCAAAACTATGAAGCACTTTATTTGCGAGTAATACACTTGCTTCTTGCGTTGCACTTTGCGATAAATCAAGTAACACATTGGTAAGCGAATTTTCTTCATCATTGATTTGTTCGCCTTCCACTAAATCGGCTGCATTTTCGCTATGTGCATGCCAATAAGCAGATTCACTACTCGCGCCGCTCGTTGAAAGCGCATAAACAGACGCCCCTTTTACACCAGAATCCTTTATGGCATCTGCATGAACAGAAATAAACACATCTGATTTTGCCGCGCGAGCGATATCCATCCGTTTGCGCAATCCCACATAATAATCGCCCTGTCTAATCATTACAGCTTTCATGCCAGTTTGTGCATTAACAAGTGCTTCTAATTTTTTAGCAATAGAAAATACGACATCTTTTTCATAAGTGCCGTTAGGACCTTGGGCGCCTGAATCGTTTCCACCATGACCTGCGTCAATGGCAACAATAAAAGTTTTTGTTATTTTTTCTTTGATGGATTGTTTATTTTGAATTTCAACTAATTTTTCAGGTGCTTTTTTGACTTCGATTTGTGTGGGTGGAATGATTGCTTTTGCAACTGAAGGTAATGTTTTTGATGTGGTTTTTTCAGTGGTTTGAGCTATTGCAGGGACAGGTTGTTTAATAATGGCTTTTTGTTCAATGTCAGTTTTGGCAACTTGTGAACTAATGCCTTTATCGAGTAATTCAACAATAAACCGATTTGTTCCTAAAATATCCGTTCGAAGTGTGGTTGTTTTGGTGGAAAGTGGTTTTTTTAAGTCAATGACAATACGTAAATCGCTACCATTGCGCATTCCAACGCGGATACTTGAAAAAAGAGGGTGTGATGCGGGTGGTTGTTCAAGTTCCTTCACTGCAACTGCATTAGGTAAATCAATAACAAGGCGAGAGGGATTGTCAAAAAATTGTATCTTATTTTGGCTCGCTGCCGCATTCACGTCAAAGGTGATGCGAGATTGATCAGGGGTGTTCCAGTAACGCAAAGAATTTACACGCAACGCATCTTGAGCTTGCGCAAACGACATTCCGCCATACAAGCTTAATAAAATACTGAATAATTTCAAATAACAACGCATACCCTGTCCTACGAAGTAATAATATGGTTTAGATTATACCAGTATGTTATTGTTTTTACACGCCCGCATTAAAAAATTATTTGGAATTTCAATCCCGCTAATTTGTATTAATCGCCCCTCGTTTTGATGGCTAAGAGTTATGTTTATATCTGCCTGAGATAGCACACCTTTGCCTTTACATGGCCATTCAATTAAACAGAGCGCTGATTGCATTAAATAGTCATCAATGCCTATCCACTCTAATTCTTGTGGGTCTGCAAGGCGATAAAGGTCGAAATGAAAAATTTTGCGATGGTGTGTGCTATATTCTTCAATCACCGCATACGTTGGACTTTTTATGGTGCCAGTGACGCCAGCACTTCGAAGTAATCCACGTACTAATGTGGTTTTTCCAGCACCCAACTCACCGTAAAGAAAAATGAGCGATTTTTCAGGTAAATAGGGCAATAATGCCGCGCCAAATTGCTCAGTGGCGGCGGTGTCCTCTAAATGAAATTCATTGATCATTACGAATGCTAATTATTTTGCACGGGGATTTGCGTTGCAGTTCGAATAACGTAGTTTTGCGTATCAAAATAAACTAAAGTAGGGTGATGAATGTCGGCTTCTTGCGCGGTAAACTGGGCGTAAGTACAAATGATTAGTAAATCACCAACACAAGCAAGTCTTGCCGCTGCACCATTAACTGAAAATGTTCTTGAACCTGCCTGCGCACGAATAGCGTAGGTGGTGAAACGCTCACCATTATTAACATTATAAATTTGAATTTGTTCGTACTCTCGAATACCCGCTAAATCGAGGATATCACTATCAATGGCGCAAGATCCCTCATAACCGAGTTCAGAATGGGTGACACTTGCACGGTGGAGTTTTGTGTTAAGCAGGGTAATTTGCATGTATGGCTATGTTAAAAAAGTGGTTAAAAATAGTG
>CAINHP010000092.1 GCA_903848905.1 uncultured Pseudomonadota bacterium | reverse complement strand
CATGTTCTTTGAGTAAATCCAAATAAAGCTGCAAATGCGTATTAACGGGATCAATAAAAGCCGCTTCTTTGCTTTGCTCGTCCGCAATTAAATACGTATATGTCCATGTGGTGGGATCAAATAATTGTTTGAACATGATGATGGTAACTCCTCAATTTAAAAGTAATTTTAATTTTGTTGTATATCTAACGCGGCTTTCTGCCACGCATTTATGCCACCGTCTAAATTATAAACAGCTGAAAATCCGGCATTTTTAAGTACTTCCGCCGCTTTTGCAGAGCGAGCTCCACTGCGGCATTGCGTAATCACAGGACTGTCTTTGAATTTTTCAAGTTCTGCGACACGATTTTTCACGTCACTTAATGGAATATGAATCGCACCCGCTATATGCCCTGCATTCCATTCATCTGTTTCACGCACATCAACAATAACGGCATGACGCTCATTTTGCATTTTTGCCGCTTCATTAGCTGAAACACTTTCAATAGAGGCACTCATGGCGTTTTGACCACCGAGTAGCGCGAGAATTGTGAATACTATTTTTTTCATAACATCTATTCCTTATAACGTTTAATAAAAACATTGCAGACATTGTGCCAATATTTGGCAGCAGTTTAAAATCAAGGGATTCAAGATAATTTTCATCATTAAAACCCTTTTTTTATGTTTCATTTTATGTTTCAATGAAACATAAAATGTTTCACTAAGACATAAAACTGAAACGTAACACTAAAATGTAATCAATGCAAAATGCAAATAGATAATGCCCAAAACTTTCACGGGATATTAAGCCGCTCCCCTGCCATGCACGATGTTTTTCAAATCATTCAAACCGCAGCGCAAACCGAAGCAACGGTTTTAGTGCGCGGCGAAAGTGGTTCTGGAAAAGAATTAGTTGCCCGCGCCATTCATGAATTAAGCGCAAGACATGACGCGCCATTTTTAGCCGTCAACTGCGCGGCTTTGTCGAGTAATTTACTCGAAAGTGAATTATTTGGTCATGTGCGTGGTGCCTTTACGGGTGCGATTAAAGATCATCATGGTTTATTTCAGCGTGCGCACGGTGGCACATTATTTTTGGATGAAATTGCAGAACTGCCTCTTGAGCTACAAGCAAAACTTCTGCGTGTGATTCAAGAGCGTAACTATGTGCCTGTGGGCGGCGTTATCTCAATGCCAGTCAATATTAGACTGGTTGCCGCAACGCACCGCTCACTGCGCGAGGAAGTCAAACTAGGACGATTTCGAGAAGACTTAATGTATCGTTTACGAGTGGTTCCAATTTTTCTACCACCTCTACGTGAGCGACGCGAAGACATTAGTTTATTAATTTGGCATTTCATTAAGCTGCACAACACCGCTAATGGCCGAAAAATAGAAAAAATTGATCCTGATGCCATGCGGTTGCTACTTGATTATTCCTGGCATGGTAATATTCGAGAATTGCATAATGTGGTGGAATATACCTTTGCGGTAGGTCGAGGTTCGGTGCTCAAAAGCACTGAACTTCCACCTGAATTTCGAGAAACATCCGTGGTTTCAGCGGTCAAATTGCCACATAAGGAAGAAGACGAGAAAAGTACTATTGAACGCGCACTCAATGAAACCAAAAATGTAAACGCCGCGGCTCAAATGCTCAATATGAGCCGCGCGACATTTTGGCGAAAACGCAAACACTATGATCTTTAATTTTTACGCTGTGCATTCACAATCGCGGGCAATTGCTTAATTTTTTTCAGTACGGTATTTAGCTGCTCTGTGTTTTCAATTTGCAGGGTTAAATTTAGCACGGCTGAAAAATCCACATCGGCTTCAAGAGCAGCAGAAAAAATGTGAATTTTATTCTGTGCAAGCAATTGCGATACATCGGTTAATAAATTCTGCGCATTGAATGCGTGAATCACAATAGGGACAGCGTGACTGGCTTTGCTATTTTGCCAAGCCACTGCAATACGCTGTGGTTGCTTAGCTAAGCTGAGTTGCAACATATTTTTACAATCAGCCCTGTGAACAATAATGCCTTTATAGTGCGAAATATAGCCCGTAATCTCATCGCCAGCGACAGGATGACAACACAGCGCAAAGGTTGTTTGCACATTGTTTAACCCTTCAACGCTTACCTCGCAAGCATGCAGACTTTTATTCGCTCGCACACTATTTATTAAAGGCACCTCTTTTGCCGTTTCAACAACAGTTGGTGGTGATTCCACTTTACTGTCGGCTTGCGCCTTAGCGTTTTCGAGTTCTTCTTGTTGGCGGAACCAATTTTTAACTTTTTGAATCGAGCGTTGCGATTTTAAATACCCTAAATGAGGATCAATCCAATTACGATTCGGTGACGTTTCTTTCGTGGTTAAAATTTCAATCTGCTCACCGGATTTCAAAATATACGTCAGCGGTACAATACGCCCATCTACTTTAGCACCGCGACAACGATGCCCTATTTCCGTATGCACTGCGTAAGCAAAATCCAGTGGGGTTGATCCTTTGATTAAATCGACTAGTCGCCCTGCTGGCGTCAGCACATACACGCGGTCGTTAAATAATTCACTACGAAACTCTTCACTTGAAGTGGGTTCAAGCGTTTTGTTTTCCAGTAATTTACGCAAGGTAGCGACGCTTTTTTCCATCGTCGCGGATTGCTTGCCACCTTCTTTATAGGACCAATGCGCAGCGACACCCAGTTCAGCATAATCGTGCATGGCTTGCGTGCGAATTTGCACTTCAATACGATTGCCATCTTGATCAACAATGACGGTGTGCAGCGATTGATAGCCGTTTTCTTTAGGATTGGCAATGTAGTCATCAAATTCTTTTGGAATCGTCTGCCACAAACTGTGCACAATACCAAGAACGGTATAGCAATGAATTAAACTATCGACAATCACGCGCACAGCCAGCAAATCATAAAGCTCATCAATGTCTAAATTTTTACGCTGCATTTTTTTCCAAATGCTGTAAATATGTTTAGGTCGACCGTAGCATTCACAAATGATTTTCTCTTTCGCAAGTGTGTTTTGAAGCAGAGTAATAAATCCTTGAATACTACTTTCACGCGCCACGCGATTAGTGGCAAGTGATTTTGCAATATGACGATAAGCAACAGGATCAAGATAGCGAAACGCCATGTCCTCAAGTTCCCATTTAAACTGATGCACACCTAGACGATTCGCAATTGGTGCATAAATATCAAGTGTTTCATTGCTAATAAAATGTCGAATTTCTTGCGATTCTCTGGGTAAATCACGCAAACGCGCAATCCGATAAGCCAGTTTAATGAGCACCGCACGGACATCTTGTGTCATCGAAAGCAACATACGACGCATGGTTTCCGCTTGATTAGGATGACTTGCCATTTCGGGCGAATAAACGCGAATATTATTTAACCAATTCACGTCCTGCACTAAATCAAAAACCGTACTCCCAAATTGCACCTCAATATCTAACGAATTCTGTCCATCTACTAACCGTGGATCACTTAAAATAGCCGCTAAAATGGTTTTAAAATCGACATGAAACCCCATCAAAATCGCCGCTACATCAACGCCACGCGGACGCATATAATGTGCGTCCCCTGGAATCTTAGCAACAATTGCCAGCGCATTTTTTAGCTGTACTTGCTCTTCACTGCTATAGTGACGCAGCATTTCTTCAATTGGAATGATGACGGGTTTCATCTTTTAATCAATTAATCAATAAAACGCTTAGTTAAATCCGAAAAGGCATCAATACGACGATCTCGCAAAAACGGCCAAATTCGCCGCACTGTTTCTGCGTGTGTTTTATCAATTTCAGCCATTAAAATTTGTGAATCAGATGCATTCGCATGCGCTAAGAATTCACCTTGAGGACCGGCAATAAAGCTGTTTCCCCAAAACTCAATACCACTCTCAGAATCAGGTGCTGTTTCAAAGCCAATACGGTTACACGAAATTACCGGCAAACCATTCGCCACCGCATGGCCGCGTTGCACAGTAATCCACGCTTCAAGTTGCTTAGCTTGCTCTTCGCAAGTATCGTCTCTGTCCCAGCCAATCGCCGTGGGGTAAATCAACACATCTGCGCCGGCAAGTGCCATTAAACGCGCGGCTTCAGGGTACCATTGATCCCAGCAAATTAAGACACCAAGTTTGCCAATCGAGGTTTCAATAGGCGTAAAGCCCAAATCACCCGGCGTAAAATAATATTTTTCATAAAACGCAGGGTCATCGGGAATGTGCATTTTGCGGTATTTACCAGCAATACTGCCGTCTTTATCAAAGACGACAGCCGTATTGTGATAAAGACCCGCCGCGCGTCGCTCAAAAATCGTTGAAACAATGACAACTTTCAACTCTTTGGCTAACGCGCTCAAAATAGCGGTCGTTTCACCGGGAATCGCTTGCGCCAAATCGAACACACTATGATGCTCGGTTTGGCAGAAATATTTTCCTAAATGCAACTCAGGCAAAACAACTAAATCCGCGTTTTGCGTTGCCGCTTCACGGATTTTTTGAATCGAATAATCTAAATTAACTTGCCGACTATCATCGCCACACGGTTGCTGAACCGCACATACAAGTAATTTTTTCTTCATAGATCTCTAACCTCTCGCTTGCTCTGGGAATTGCATCGTCATGCAATGTAAACTGCCGTATTGATGGACTAGTGGACGGCATGGAATGGGCAAAATTTTATGTTCGGGGAAAACGGCTGCTAAACGCGCTAGCGCCACTGCATCGTTTTTATCGCCATACACCGGAACCATCACTGCGTGATTGATAATCAAGAAATTGGAATAATTCGCTGGCAATGGCTCATCGTCTTCATCAAAAATAGGTGTAGGCAATGGCAAGGCAACGAGATTATACGGTTTATCATTAAACGTTCTAAACACCTCAAGTTGCAATTTCATGCGATGCAAACTTTCATAATGGGGGTTGTCGATCTCATCACAACTGGTGTAGGCAATGGTATTTGGCGAACAAAAACGCGCTAGCGTATCAATATGCGCATCCGTGTCATCACCCGATAAATTTTCTTGATTCACCCATAATATACGTTTTGCCCCTAAATGATTTTTTAATTGTTCTTCGATTTGTTCTTTATTTAGGGCACTGTTGCGATTAGGATTGAGCAAACAATGGGACGTGGTCAAAATTGTCCCTTCGCCGTCACTTTCAATACTTCCGCCTTCTAAAATGAAATCAATATCGTGATGTGATTTGCCTTTGAAATAGTTCGTATTGGCTAATTTATGATTCAATGCATTGTCGTGAGCAAAATCGTATTTTTCACCCCAACCGTTAAATAGGAAATTCAAATAATGCAGTGCTTTGTCTTTTTCAACGGTTAAAAACGTCGTATCTCGAACCCAAATATCATTTACTGGGGCATGAAAGAAATTAATATCCTCGTGGCGCTGCACTATTTTTTGAATATGGCGTTGATGGTCTTCATCTCGGCAAACAATGAATAAACGTTGATACTCTGTAATCGTATCAGCAATGATGGCATAGGTGTCTTCAACGGACTCGAGACGATTACTGAAATCCCCTGTCGCGTGTGGCCATGCGATTAAAACAGCGGTTTGTTTTTCCCATTCTGCTGGAAATCTTATCATTATTGTTCCCTCTTATTATTGTGAATAACTCCAAGCACCATTATACGCCATGCTTAATAGGTAGCATGGCAAAACATGGAGCACTTAGCAACTAAATTATTGGTTATTGAATTTGAAGCAGGTTCGTTAGTATTCAAGCCTAAATCACTCCTCTCTTTTGAGATGCTTATAATTATTTTTGAAATATCCTCAAAGTGAATTCCATCTAAGTGCGGATCTTCAACCACTCTTAGCTCAATTCTAGCGCAAATTGGCATCCACTATGTCGCAATTTCTTACGCAATACAATGATATAAAATATTAGGTAGGTAGGTAAAAACTAAAGCGTGGTTTTTATGTAGAAACCACGCTTTTTCAAACGGGGAAAATAAAACAAATTCTGAAGGTTAACTTTTTTTACTGAAAAGTGCTTTTAAGGTATCGTCTAAATCGTGGTATTTAAACGTGTAACCTAAATCTGTTACACGCACAGGAAAGACGCGTTGCCCACCGAGCACTAAATCTGAACGCTCACCTAAAAGTAATTGTAAAAACCATGCTGGCGTTGAAAAGAAAACGCGGTGATTGAGTGCCTTGGCGAGATGTTCTGTAAAGGCTCGATTGGTCAAAGGCTGTGGCGCGGTCATATTGTATGCCCCTTGCGCATTGGGATTGGTGAGCAATTCAATTAACACCGCAACATAATCGTCAATGTGAATCCAACTCATCCACTGCGTCCCCGAGCCCATACTGCCGCCTAGCCCTAATTTAAACGCCGGTAGCATTTTTTTCAAAAAACCACCTGATGGCGCAAGCACGAGCCCTGTCCGCAAGACACAAACACGCACAGTAGAAGCTAACGCGGCTTTTTCCCACTCGTCGCAAAGATGCGCTCCAAAATCTTTGCCCGCGTGAGCGCTTTCATCTAGTATTTTATCGCCCGTATTTCCATAATAGCCAATGGCTGAGCCACTAATAAAAACACTCGGTTTTTCATCTGCCGCTTCAATACAGCGAACAAATGATTGCGTTAAACCTACACGGCTTTCCCACAATACTTTTTTGCGTGCCTCTGTCCATGCTTTATCAACAATCGATTCACCCGCTAAATTGATGACCGCATCGAAATGCGTCGCAGGTTGCCATTCATCGAGTGAGCGAATGGCCTTGCAAAATGTCGGGACAGTTTCAGGTTTGCGACTAAGCACAGTGAGCTCATGCCCTAATTGGTGTAATTGCACACATAAATGCGAGCCAATTAGGCCCGTACCACCAGTGATTAAAATTTTCATTTTGTTTATTGTGATTGAAGTTTTTGCAATTCTTTCGCCACGCGCATTGCATCCATCGCAGGATCGACATCATCATCAATTTGACGAATGACTAAAGAGGGATCAAGAATAAACGTCCAGCGTTTTGCAACCGTCACAATAGGCATTTTTACGCCATACGCTTCAGTCACTTTGGCATCAGGATCAGAGAGCAGCGTAAACGTGAGTTGATGTTCTTTGTGAAATTTTTGCAAATTTTCCACATCATCTGTACTAATACCAAAGACATCGGCATTTTCACTTCTAATCACTTTTATGGCATCACGAAACGCACAGGCTTGCGTAGTACATCCGGGGGTGCCTGCTTTGGGATAAAAATAAAGCACCGTCCAGCCTTTTCCTTGGCGACTTGCTAAATCAAGCGTGCTGCCATCTTGTGCGTGAAGCGTAAACAAAGGGGCTTGCTGACCTACACTGACTTTCTCAGCGTGTGCCAACCCCATAGCAGTAAGTAATGACAACATAAAAACCCCTTTTTTGATTGTTGAACCCAAACGTATTTTTTGCATGACCGACCTCGCGTGAAATGTGAAACGTGAAAAAAACGAAAATTACTGGAAAGAAGATAACGCAATAATGTCCTTGGTGGGAAGTTTTACTGTTAATTGGATTTGACCGGCAAAATTTTGTTCGACAATTTTGCCCTCTACTTTTTTTAATGCATACTCAAACAATTGAAATTGTTCATAATCGAGCGTGAATTTGAGGGTTGTCATTTCAATATGGGGATGCAATGTCGCCAACTCAATGGCCTGCTTGGTTGCGTGACTATACGCGCGTGTTAATCCTCCTGCGCCAAGTTTGACACCACCAAAATAGCGAATCACCACCGCTAAGGTATTAATCAGATTTTTACCTTCAAGATGCTGGAAAATGGGTTTTCCTGCGGTACCTGAAGGCTCACCCGCGTCATTGAGACGGTAAATAATCCCGTTGTCAGTTTTGAGGCGATACGCAAACGCAATATGATTGGCGTGAGGATGGAGAAGATGCTGATTTTTTAATTCAGCAATCACTGCATGTTCATTTTCACAAGGCGCAATAAAGCCGATAAAACGTGATTT
>CAINHP010000091.1 GCA_903848905.1 uncultured Pseudomonadota bacterium | reverse complement strand
ATTTGAGCATTTTACCAACGACTTTTATGCAAAGCGTGCGGGCTAAATCATGCAAGAAAAGCATATTTTAAATGCCCGCCGTCTACTCTGCCCACTACCCGTTATTCGTACCCAAGAAGCCGTTAAGAAATTAAGAGTCGGTGATATTTTAGAAATTATCGGGACAGACAAAGGCATTTTGCAAGATATTCCAGTGTGGTGCCGCATCAATGGACACACTATTCTTCAAACCTTTAATAATCAATACGACTACCACATTGTTCTACAAGTAGGAGAATAAGCATGGGAAAACTGCATCTGCACGGCAAACATCAACACAGCCATAAGCATTCACACAAAATCGAAAAAGAAGCTGAAAAACTGCCACCTAATATGGCCAAGTTAAAACAGCGCGCAAGTTATGTCGGTGCGTGTGTCAATATTATGCAAACACTCATTAAAATTACGTTTGGGATTTTAGGACAATCCGCTGCGCTGGTAGCAGATGGGATTCACTCCCTTTCGGATTTAATGAGTGATGCACTAGTCATTACAGCCGTGCGCCTAGGTAGTCGAGAAGCTGATAAAGAACACCCTTATGGGCATCGTCGCTTTGAAACCATTGCTGGTGTCATTTTAGGTGGAAGTTTAATTGTCATTGGTGCTGGCATTGGATGGTCTGTCTATGAACGCATGTCAAATCCCGAAAATTTGCCTGTTCCAAATGAGCTGAGCTTAGCCATTACGGCTGTGTCGATTTTACTCAATGAATGGCTTTATCATTACACTAAGCGTATTGCCAAAATCACACGCTCAAAATTGCTACTGGCGAACGCATGGCATCAACGCAGTGACGCATTTTCATCCATTGTCGTATTAATTGGCATTGGCGCCGTCATGCTTGGCTATCCATTAGCAGACGCTATCGCTGCAATCTTAGTGGCAATATTGGTCATTAAAATCGGGTTAAACTTAACGATTGAGGGTATCAAGGAATTGGTGGATACCGCTTTGCCTGAAAATCTTGTCGCTGAAATTCGCACTGTTATCTATGATATCGATGGCGTAGAAGATATTCATTTACTGCGCACACGCTACATGGGCGAGGATGCGTTAATTGATGCGCATATTATTGTCGACCCCCGCATTAGTGTATCTGAGGGTCATCGCATTGGGGATATGGTGCGTGACGAACTCATTGCTCGTTTTGATGACGTGATGGAAGTACTTGTTCATGTTGACCCAGAAAATGACGAAGCATTAGCCAATCATATCAAGCCCCTCACTCGTGCAAATGTCCAAGAATTACTCACTGAAAACCTGCCTGAACTCTTGCCTTATTTGGAAGATTTTCGAATACATTATTTAGAGTATAAAATTGAAATTGAATTGATTATTCCTTTTGCGCTGAGTAATCAGAGCGAACTAATTGAAAACATCAATGAGAAGTTAGCCAATATTAAACATAATGTACCGCAAATTGAGACTATCCTCTTGTTTTTTAAACATGATTGCTCAAATTAGAATAACCCATTATTCTCAGAAATTACATGACAACCGTTTAATTGAAACGATCGGTGTGTTAAAGTTTACCTTGAACTTAAATTGAGGTGTTTCCTCAAAATCGTTTGTGTGTTTTTAATAAAAAAATAAAAATTATATTAGGAGAATTTACATGTTTAAACTTCATTCATTAGTAACGGCTTTTGCTTTAATGGGCGCAATGTCGGCAGCGAACGCCTGGGAAACTCTGCCAACTCAAGCGCCTGAACCCGCAAACAATCCAAGCACACCAGAAAAAATTGCATTAGGTCAAATGCTCTATCATGACCCCAGATTATCTTCAACTGGCACGGTATCTTGCGCTTCTTGCCACAACACCATGCTAGGTGGTGAAGATAACCGCCCCAATTCTATGGGCGTTAATGGTCAAACGGGTGGACGCAGTTCACCCACCGTTTGGAACTCTGCCTTTAATAAAGTGCAATTCTGGGATGGTCGCGCAGCAAGCTTGGAAGATCAGGCAGCTGGTCCTGTGACTAATGCTATTGAAATGGGAATGAAAAGCTGGGATGACGTAGTAGCCCGTCTAAAAGATATTGAAGGTTATCAAGTTGCCTTTAAACATGCATTTCCAGGTGAAAATCCTATATCAAAAGATCATGCAACCAAAGCCATTGCTGCGTATGAACGCACTTTAATTACGCCAAATAGCCCTTATGATAAATTTGTGGGTGGCGATAAATCTGCGTTATCTGCGGAGCAAATTCGCGGCATGGACAAAGTCGCTGAATTAGGCTGCATCGGCTGCCATAGTGGCGCCGCATTTAATGGTGCTGGCATGTTCCAAAAATTCCCAATGACTCCTGACGGTTACTTAGAAGCGAAATACCATTTCAGCAAAGACAAAGGAGTGGCTGAAGTTTCAAAAAAATCTGAAGACGAGCATTTCTGGAAAGTACCTACATTGCGTAACGTAGCCATTACTGCGCCCTATTTACATAACGGCTCAGTTCAAACACTAGACGAAGCGGTACAAATCATGGCAAAAGTGCAATTAGGTAAAGAATTAGCCAAAAATGACGTGGCGGATATTGTCGCATTTTTAAGTGCTTTAACTGGCGAATTCCCAAAACAAAAAATGCCAACTTTACCAGAAACAACTGGTAAAACAGTTAATTAAGCAATAAACGGACACATTTTCAACGCGAAATGTGTCCGCACTCTTATGTTCCGTAGACAATTACAGACTAATTTAGTGTAGAATTACCATTTAGGTTTTAAATACGGTTTAGTTTTATTTTTTATTCATTCAATAACTGGAGTCATTCATGAGCGTTTTAGTTGGTAAACAAGCCCCCGATTTTACAGTACCAGCAGTTTTAGGTAACGGCGAAATCGTTGATTCATTTTCATTTTCTCAAGCAACATTAGGCAAATACGCGATCGTCTTTTTCTATCCATTAGATTTCACTTTTGTTTGCCCAAGTGAATTGATTGCCTTAGATCACCGTATGGATGAATTCACAAAACGTAATGTTGAAGTCGTTGCGGTATCAATTGACTCACATTTCACACACAATGCATGGCGCAACACACCGATTAACCAAGGTGGTATTGGTCATGTAAAATACACGATGGCTGCAGATTTAAACCACTCTATTGTAAATGATTATGACGTGGCTGTTGAAGGCCCAGGTATTGCTTACCGTGGTGCATTCTTAATTGATACTACGGGTAAAGTACGTGCACAAATTGTTAATGACTTGCCATTAGGCAGAAATATTGACGAATTAATTCGTCTTGTAGATGCGCTTCAATTTCACGAAGAACACGGTGAAGTTTGCCCAGCAGGCTGGAAAAAAGGTGATGCTGGCATGAATGCCAATCCAGCAGGTGTCGCTGAATATTTAGCAGATCATGCGGATAAATTGTAATTATTAATTACTTTTTAAAATACAACTAAAAAAGGCGTAGAACTTATAGGTTCTTCGCCTTTTTTTTATGCGCCTATTTTAACGTGGTAATAATTGAATCAAATCGGGTTGCTCTATGAGTGTTTGACTGGACAGAAAACCAAGTTGTCCTGCTCGATAACTATGCGAATAAAATAACAAAGATGTAGGGACTTTTTCACTGTCAACTAACACAAAACCTGCATTATTTTGCTCAATCCAGTTTTTCAACATTTCTGGCGAACGCAATAACGTCAAAGGTTGAGTTAACCGCCCCGTAAATTGGAACTGATCATGATATTTTCCAGAATAAAATGCCACACCTTTATCTTCTAAACGCAATTGCGCGATAGTTTGCGCAATTAGCTTCGTATCAAAACGTGGCGCATTAATTTCTAAATACGTTATTGCTAATGTACTTGGAATCGCAATGGAAATTAAACAACTCGTCAGCATGATGTGATTAAAACTGTTTACTTTAAACAGGGTCAAACCTACACCAATTAGCATAGCAAGTCCCAATAACCACATTGCATTCAATCCGATATTAAACCAATGTGTTTGCGTATTCAATAACATGAAACTTGCCATAAGCACTAAAACAATGCAAATTCCACCCCACACAGTTAGAAATGCCCGTTTCCATGACGCTATATCGTCTATTTCATCTGCCACCCGCGCTAGCAGTAACGCCAGTGCAGGCATGAGAGGAAGTAAATAATGGATACGTTTGCCGCTTACTAGCGAAAAAGCAATGAATACCGGCAATGCCCAAGCAATACAAAAACGAACACCGTAATCATTACATGATAATTTTCTGATACCTTGCCAAAAGGGTTTAAACAATAACCAAGGCAATAATAAAAGTGGTAAACGCACCAAATACCACCAAAATGGCAATTTATGTGCAAAGGACTCAACGAGACGCCCGCTGGTTTGCCCCAAAAAAATCGCATGTCGATAGTTATCCCCGCCGCTAATTCCAGCAGGAATTGCCCAAGCAAGTGCAATGGCAGCACCAATAAAAATAGCCGCGACTAATTTCAAATAAAATGAACGCCACTGAAAATTATTGGATTTACTTTGCAGCCACCACGGTGCAAGCAGTGCAACAGGTAAAATCTGCAGCAGCACCACAGTACCTTTACTTAACACCCCTCCACCTATCGCAACACCAAGCAAAAAAAGGTTACGCCATGCTGCTGTTTGTGCAAGAGATATAAGGCTATAAATAGCAAGCAAGACAAAAAATACCAATAGCATATCAAACATCGTCAGCGTGCTATAAATCAACCAAAACGAAAAACCAAGTAAAATAAAGGGCGTGTTTTGGGCGACACTTGGACGCTGTGGCCATAATTTTTGGGCTATGATGCCTGAAAGCAGTGTCGAGCCAAGGGAAAATAAAGGCGAAATAAGACGCGCTGTCCATTCATTTACCCCAAATAGAGTCCAACTGAGTTGCATTAGCCAAAATAACAGCGGAGGTTTATGGCTGTATGTTTCACCATTTAAATAAGGAACCAGAAAGTCCCCGCGCATCCACATCTCCCATGCAACACTCACATAACGCGTTTCATCAATAGGCATGAGTGGTCGAATCGCTAAATTAACAGCAATCAGCAAAAGCCATAAAATGACAAGTGGCATAACGAAATTACTCTATTGACTCGGTGCGTTTTTCATTGAATACAAAATAGAGATTGCGAAAATAAATGAATAATCCGCTCGCCTGTCCAAGAATAAATACAGGATCTTGACGATAGATGGCATACACTAGTAATGTGACGCCACCACTGATACTGAAATACCAAAAAGCAACAGGGAACACACTTTTCTTTTCTTTTTCGCTCTTAATCCACTGCACAATAAATCGCGCCGAAAACAAGGCTTGCCCTAAAAAGCCCACGCCAAGCCATATCATTTCTTGAGTGATTTCAATGTTCAATTTCGCGTACCTCAGTGAGTTTCAAGCGTGTTTTAAGCCACATCACGCCAAGCGTGTCACTAATACCAACCCATAAACGATCAAGTGTGCCATAATTAGACACACCACGCTCACGCGCACGGTGGGACACGGGAAGTGAAATAACGAGGAATCCACTGCGTTGCATCAATGCGGGCAAGAAACGATGATAATGATCAAAAAAAGGCAGTTGCAATGCAGCTTCACGCACAAATACTTTAAGCCCACAGCCTGTATCGGGCGTCTCATCACCAAGTAATCTTGAACGAATACCATTAGCAAATTTTGATGAAAACAAGCGCCACTGCGAATCATGTCGCTTATTGCGCCAACCTGCAATCATAGCGAGTTTAGGTGTGATTTTACGCTGCGAATTGAGGTGTTCAAAAAGAGAAGGAATATCAGCGGGATTATTTTGGCCATCTCCATCAAGGGTTGCGATAAATGGGTATTTAGCGGCCTTAATCCCCGTATAAACAGCCGCACTTTGTCCGCAACTTTTCTGATGCTCAAAAACACGCAATTGCGGCAGATTTTTTTGCGCTTTTGCTAAAGCTTGCGCAGTTGCATCGGAACTACCATCATTGATATAAATAATTTCATAGGCATCAAAATCTACCAATGCAACTACGATTTCATCAAGTAAGGGCTGTATATTTTCCGCTTCATTATGGACAGGAACGACAATAGAAATCGTCATAAGTACCTCTAATTTGTAAATTGAACCATAAAAAAAGGGCTACATTTTAAAATGCAGCCCCTTTTTTTTGCCGATATGCAGATTATAAAACCCACATATAAGCCAGAAAGGATTAACGTTTTGAGTATTGTGGACGTTTTCTCGCTTTGTGTAAGCCGATTTTTTTACGTTCAACTTCACGTGAATCACGTGTTACAAAACCTGCTTTTCTTAACGCAGGACGAAACGTTTCATCATATACCATCAATGCACGAGTTAAACCGTGACGAATCGCGCCAGCTTGACCTGAAGGGCCGCTACCTTTAACGATGATATTCAAATCGAATTTGCCAATCATATCGACACATTCTAAAGGTTGGCATGACACCATTTGATCTGTTTTACGACCAAAATATTCTTCTAGTGTTTTGGTGTTAACGATAATTTTGCCAGTACCTACTGTTGCATAAACTCGCGCTGTCGCACTTTTACGACGGCCAGTTCCATAATATTGCGTTGCAGCCATATTCTATTTACTCGCTAATAATTCTAAAACTTTAGGTTGTTGCGCTTGATGATCGTGTTCTGCACCCGCATACACTTTCAACTTTTTGAACATAGCGCGACCCAATGGGTTGTTAGGTAACATACCTTTCACAGCAGTCGTTAAAATACGATCTGGGAATGTTTTTCTTAATTTACCAAGTGACACCGTTTTCAAGTTACCAATGTAACCTGTGTGATGTTGGTAAAGTTTATTTTTTTCTTTATTACCAGTCACACCGATTTTTTCAGCATTGACAACGATAATGTAATCACCAGTATCAACGTGTGGTGTGTATTCTGGTTTGTGTTTGCCACGAAGACGAAGGGCAATTTCAGAAGCAAGACGACCTAACGTTTTGCCTTCTGCATCAACCACATACCACTCGCGTTTTACTTCTGCGGGTTTTGCGCTAAATGTTTTCATTGTATTTATTTTTTTATCAAAAAATCTCAATAATTTGAGAGCTAAAATTTCAAGTAAATCACCAGCTTTCTTAGCCGATTCTTATGTCACCATTATAGACTAGGATGCCCCTAGATAACAACCCGTATATGACACCAATTACTTATAATTTAATATTTAGTGAATGTAATTTACGATATAAATGCGTTCTTTCCATACCAACGACCGCCGATAATTTCGCTACACTACCGCCAATTTTCTCAAAATGGTACTCTAAATACGCTTTCTCAAAATGATCTCTTGCCTCTTTAAGCGGCAAATTAAAGAACTCCGGCACAGAAGACATCGTCATGGAATCACTGCTTATCATGCCAAGCGCATTTTTAACTTCATCGAGTTCAATATCTTCACCCACGCCTAAAATCATCAAGCGTTGCACGACATTTTTTAACTCACGCACATTGCCATGCCAGCCATAATTGCGCAAATAATTCTGCGCTGCCATTGAAAAACGACGAAAGGCTAATTTTTCATGCGTCACAAAATAATCGACATAAAAATTTAATAACGCAGGAATATCTTCACTGTGTTCGCGTAGCGGTGGAATAGCTAACGTGACTTCATTGAGCAAATAATAGAGTTCATGGCGAAAACGCCCAAAACGCACTTCATCATCAAGCACCATTCGCGTTGAAGCCGCAATATGCACATCGACGTTCACCGCTTCACTGCCACCCACGCGTAAAAACGAACGTGACTCAAGAGCGCTTAATAAACGCAATTGTGTTTCCTTGTCCATATCGCCAATTTCACCCAAAAACAACGTCCCTTTATTCGCTCGCTCCAGCAAACCTTGATAAACACGATGTCCGTCTTCCTTACCAAAAAATTCAACGGCTGAATTTTCAGGTGAAATACTGCCTACAGCCACATTGATAAAAGGACCATTGCGATGCGCACTGTTATTGTGCAAATACCGCGCATATAACTCTTTCCCTACGCCCGCTTCGCCGACAAATAGCACACGCGTGTCATGCTGCGCTAAACGCTTTAATTGTTCTTTGGTTCGCGCAACCACTGCGCTTTTCCCCACCGGCTCGATATCCACCGTCACAGACTGCCAACCCCCTTTTTCGTGTTGAGCAAGCTCAAGAGCTCGTCCAACCACGAGTAATAACTTGGCCAGTGAAAGCGGTTTTTCCAAAAAATCATACGCTCCCAGACGCGTTGCTTCAACGGCAGCCTCAACTGAACCATGCCCTGACATCATAATGACGGGACATAGCATTTTATCTTCAGCTAACCATTCTTTAAGAAGTGTGATGCCATCGGTGTCTGGCATCCAAATATCAAGCAAAATCAAATGCGGTTGCGTCGTGCTTTTTAATAATTTAGCTTCTGTAGCATTCTCAGCGCGACTGACTTGATAACCTTCATCTTCGAGAATTTCGCTTACTAAATGACGAATATCGGGTTCATCATCAACAACTAAAATACGGGGTGATTGATTGCTCATAAAAAATTCTATTAATTTACTAAAATAATGAGAATCATGGCACTGTCTGCGGTGAGATGCAAACGTTTATGCTTTTTTATATGAAAGGCAATTGTGTTGTAGAATGGACACCGATCACTTTATTAATTTCAAGAGGATTTCTCGTGTCACAAAAATTATCTGCTCTTATCCCCGCTGGCGTTGTTACTGGCGAAAATGTGCAAAAAGTCTTTGCATTTTGTAAAGAAAATCACATGGCATTACCTGCTGTTAACGTGATTAATACGGATTCGATTAATGCCGTTTTAGAAGCCACAAGCAAAGCAAATTCAGCAGTCGTGGTTCAGTTCTCCAATGGTGGTGCGCAGTTTGTTGCAGGAAAAGGCTTAAAACTGAGCGGTCAAGAAGGTGCCATATTAGGCGCAATTTCAGGTGCGCAGCACATTCATACCGTCGCTAAACATTACGGTGTTCCAGTCATTCTTCATACTGACCATGCAGCAAAAAAATTAT
>CAINHP010000090.1 GCA_903848905.1 uncultured Pseudomonadota bacterium | reverse complement strand
TATTTTTGCTCAAAAATTCTTTGAGTGGCGTTTTAAACCCATAACCCCAATGATTGACTAACACCACAAGATCGTCCGCATTGCCGGCAATTAAATGTGTGAACGTTGAGCCAGTAGGGGGATTAAATCGTCCTGTCAGCGGTTCACCTTGCGTTCGGGCAGAAGGCAAATCATGTGTGGTTGAGCTATAAACACGACCAGTGGAATCAAATAAATACACCGACTGCGTTGAGCGGGTCTTAACGGCTGCTTGAAAACTATCACCTGCGCGATAATTTAAACTTTCAACGTCAATATCGTGACCTTTTGCCGCGCGAATCCAGCCTTTTTGCGATAAAATGACGGTTAATGGTTCATTGATGACTAAGGCAGTTTCATTAAGCGCCTGCGAGGCTTCGCGACACACTAAGGGAGAGCGGCGCGCATCGCCATAATCAAGTGCATCTTGTTGCAATTCTGCTTTGATTAAATTTTTGAGCAGTAACGCTGAGCCGAGTGTTTCTTCGAGGTACTCGCGTTCTTTGCTCAGTGCATCTTGTTCACCGCGAATTTTGATTTCTTCGAGTTTGATTAAATGACGTAGTTTTAATTCTAAAATCGCTTCGGCTTGCGTATCCGTAATGCCAAAACGCGACATTAATACGGGTTTAGGCGTGTCTTCGGTGCGAATAATGGCAATGACTTCGTCGATATTCAAATAGGCAATTAAAAGGCCTTCTAAAATGTGCAGACGCGCGAGAACTTTATTTAAACGATGTTGCAAGCGTCGGCGAACGGTTTCCGTTCTAAACGTTAGCCATTCACTTAAAATATCATGTAAATTTTTAACGTGTGGGCGACCATCAAGGCCAATCATATTCATGTTGACGCGATAGCTTTTTTCTAAATCCGTTGTCGCAAAAAGATGTGACATGATTTCGTCTACATTGCCGCGTTTGGATTTGGGCATAATAAGCAAACGCGTGGGATTTTCATGATCGGATTCATCACGCAGATCTTCAATCATTGGCAGTTTTTTGGCGAGCATTTGCGCGGCAATTTGCTCAAGTAATTTTGCACCCGATACTTGATGTGGCAAAGCGTTGATAATAATCACGCCATCTTCAAGTTGATAGGTTGCCCGCATTTTTACGGATCCGCCGCCGGTGCGGTAAATTTTCTCTAAATCTTCGCGACTGCTAATGATTTCGGCATCTGTTGGATAATCTGGCGCGTGAATAAACGTCAGTAACGCGTCTAAATCCGTGTCGGGATGATCAAGGAGTTGCACGCACGCGGCAACCACTTCACGTAAATTATGTGGCGGAATGTCCGTTGCCATGCCAACCGCAATACCGGTAGTGCCATTGAGTAAAATATTAGGGAGTCGAGCGGGAAGTCGTTGAGGTTCTTTGAGTGTCGCATCAAAATTATCTGTCCATTCAACCGTGCCTTGCTCAAGTTCGCTCAGTAAGGTGTTGGCATAAGGCGTTAAACGCGATTCGGTGTATCGCATGGCGGCAAAGGATTTCGGGTCGTCAGGCGAGCCCCAGTTGCCTTGTCCATCCACTAAAGGGTAACGATATGAGAAAGGTTGCGCCATGAGAACCATCGCTTCATAACACGCTGAGTCGCCGTGCGGGTGATATTTACCCAGTACATCACCCACGGTACGCGCTGATTTTTTATATTTTGCTAGTGCATTGAGTCCAAGTTCTGACATCGCGTAAATAATGCGACGCTGAACAGGCTTTAATCCATCGGCAATATGCGGCAACGCTCGATCCAAAATAACGTACATGGAGTAATCCAAATAGGCTTTTTCAGCAAAATCTTTGAGTTGTTGTTGTTCAAACGTGTCGGCAAAACTCACCATAAAACGTGTCCTT
>CAINHP010000089.1 GCA_903848905.1 uncultured Pseudomonadota bacterium | reverse complement strand
TATTTGGTACCGATGGCCGGATTTGAACCGGCAAGACTTGCGTCACCACCCCCTCAAGATGGCGTGTCTACCAATTTCACCACATCGGCTAAAATTTATTTTGTTTGTTCACTGCCGTTTGTGGAACTTGGCACGACAGGCAATTCAGCAGAAACCGGATTGTTCTCAGCACTTGGTACATCTTGTTGCGCTTTATTGTTAATAATTAAATCTTTCGCAACGGATTGCTGACTGTTCAAAACAGCTAAACCAAGACTAGTTGTAAAAAATAATGCCGCTAGAATAGCAGTTGTACGCGATAAAAATGAGGCAGCACCTTGCGCACCAAACACGGATCCTGATGATCCTGTTCCAAATGCAGCACCTGCGTCAGCGCCTTTGCCTTGTTGCATCAGCACCAAACCAACAACGCCCAAACCCAATAATACATGAATAACTATAATGACTTGATACATAGGACCGACGACAACTCTAAAAAAGCGGTTAAAATCTCGACGCAATATGCGACTAATTAGTCGACTATCTTATCGGTTAATGAATTTTTATTCAAGTATCGATTGCCAGTTTTACATTATCCGCTAATTCATTGGCATATTTATCGACATTAGCTTGATCGCACCCCTCAACCATAATACGGATTAATGGCTCAGTACCTGATGCACGTAGCAGAACGCGCCCCTCATTACCTAATCCCAGCTCAACAGCACGAACTGCGCGTTGAATCCCTTCATGATTTAAATTTATTTTATGTGTTGTTTTCAGATTAATTAATACTTGTGGGTATTTTTGCATTCCCAATTTCAAATCATGCAATGATTGCCCAGTAGATTGAATTTCCGCAATGACCTGGAGCGCAGCAATAATCCCATCGCCTGTTGTTGTCTTGTCCAAACAAATAATATGCCCCGAATTTTCACCACCCAGCATGCCTTTATGTTCAGCCAACATCTCAATCACATAGCGATCACCGACATTTGCGCGCAGTAATGGAACGTTTAAGGTTTTTAGTGCATGTTCCATACCTAAATTTGTCATTAAGGTACCGACTACTGGCCCAGTTAAAGTCCCCGCTCTCAAACGTGATTTCGCAATAATATAAATCAGCTCATCACCATCAACGACCTCACCTTTGTGATCCACCATGATAACGCGATCTCCGTCACCATCCAGCGCAACACCCAAATCAGCTCGATTCGCTAGTACCGTTTGCACTAGCTTTTCAGGTTGCGTTGCGCCATAGCCCTCGTTAATATTTAATCCATTAGGTTCTGCACCAATGGTGATGACCTGTGCACCGAGCTCTTCAAAAACATGTGGCGCAATTTGATAAGTTGCCCCGTTTGCGCAATCAACAACAATTTTCATGCCCTCAAAATCAAGTCCAGACGGAACACTTGCCTTACAGAATTCAATATATCGCCCCGCTGCATCCACAACGCGCTTTGCCTTACCTAATTTTGATGACTCAACTGTACTGATGGGCAAATCCAAGTACATTTCGATTTTACGCTCAATTTCATCAGATAATTTCGTCCCTTGTGATGAGAAAAACTTGATGCCATTATCATAGTAAGGATTATGTGAAGCGCTAATTACAATCCCTGCTCTCGCATGTAATGTACGCGTTAAATAGGCAATAGCTGGCGTTGGCATTGGTCCAAGTAAGCGGGTCCCAACCCCGGCTGCAGTTAGGCCCGCCTCAAGTGCTGATTCAAACATATATCCTGAAATTCGCGTATCTTTGCCAACTAAAACAAAATTGTGCCCGCCGTCTGCAAAAACTTGTCCCGCCGCCCAACCGAGCTTAAGTAAAAAATCTGGCGTAATGGGTGGAACCCCCACTTTTCCGCGAATTCCATCTGTTCCAAAATATTTTTTTGTCATGTATGTCTTTTCTCTTAACTTCCATAAAAAAAGGAGAAGCGCTAAACACTTCTCCCTCAAATGTCCGATTTTATTTAAATTGTTTAGTGTTGTTGAACTGTTTTATCTAAATCAACCGCTGGAACATCTTCTTTTACATCACCAACAACCACATGCAATCCTCCACGTGGTGGTGGCACATCATCATTCCAGCCTTCAGGATCACGAACAGGCGTACGTAACATTAAGTCGTCAATTTGATGTCTATCGATGGTTTCGTATTTCATCAATGCCGCTGCCATAGAATGCAAAATATCTTTATTTTCATTTAAAATACTTTCTGCACGTTGGTAATTACGATCGATAAAAGTACGAATTTCTTCATCAATACTATGCGACGTTTCTTCTGCTACTGTTTTATGACGTGTCACAGAACGTCCTAGAAAGACTTCACCTTCTTCTTCTGAATAAGAAAGCGGCCCTAGACGTTGCGAAAAACCCCATTTAGTGACCATATTACGCGCAAGCTCTGTGGCACGTTCAATATCGTTCGATGCACCCGTACTGACGTGTTCAACACCATAAATCATTTCTTCAGCAATACGACCACCGTACAAGCTTGAAATCATACTATCTAATTTTTGCTTACTTGCACTGTACTGATCTCGTTCGGGCAGGAACATCGTGACACCAAGAGCGCGTCCGCGAGGCATAATACTCACTTTGTAAACAGGATCATGCTCAGGCACTAAACGCCCAACAATGGCATGACCTGCTTCGTGATATGCCGTCATTTCCTTTTCTTTTTCATTCATCACCATTGAATGCCTCTCAACACCCATAATGATTTTATCTTTGGCTTTTTCCAAATCGCTCATACTGACGACACGTTTATTCATACGTGCAGCAAATAAAGCCGCTTCATTGATAAGATTTGCCAGATCCGCACCCGAAAAACCAGGCGTTCCTTGTGCGATATATTTCACTTCCACATCATCAGCACCAGGTACTTTTTTGATGTGTACGTTCAAAATTTGCTCACGACCACGCACATCAGGAAGTCCAACCGTCACTTGACGATCAAAACGTCCAGGGCGCAGTAAGGCTTTATCGAGAACATCAGGTCGGTTAGTTGCCGCTATGACAATAATTCCTTCATTACCTTCAAATCCATCCATTTCAACTAAGAGCTGATTGAGTGTTTGCTCACGCTCATCGTTGCCACCGCCTAGACCAGCCCCGCGTTGACGACCCACCGCATCAATCTCGTCAATAAAAATAATGCAAGGTGCATGTTTTTTTGCGGTTTCAAACATATCACGGACCCGAGATGCACCGACACCTACAAACATTTCAACAAAATCAGAACCGGAAATCGTGAAAAATGGCACTTTTGCTTCACCAGCAATGGCTCGCGCTAAAAGCGTTTTACCCGTCCCTGGAGGACCAATCATCAACGCACCACAAGGAATTTTTCCGCCTAATTTTTGGTATTTACCTGGATCACGCAAAAAATCCACCATTTCAGCGACTTCTTCTTTGGCTTCATCGCAACCCGCAACGTCAGCAAAAGTGACTTTGATCTGATCTTCTTCAAGCATTCTCGCTTTACTTTTACCAAATCCCATGGGGTTTCGTCCACCAGGTCCACCACCGTTCATTTGGCGCATGAAAAATACCCAGACAGCAATTAACAACACCATTGGACCAAAAGAGACTAATAATTGCATCAGCATGGATGGCTGATCAGGTGGTACCGCTTTAATTTCAACGTTATTTGCAAGTAAATCATCAACCAAATGCCCATCAGTTGGTGCATAGGTTTTAAATACCTGACCACTTTGTAATTTACCTTTGACAATGTGTTCATCGATAATCACTTGCTGCACTTGCCCAGCTTTGACTGACTCAATAAATTGCGAATACGACAACGATGAATCACCGCGATCATTTTGCGTGCCGCCAAAATTATTAAACAGTGACATCAACAACATGGCGATGACACTCCAAATGAGTATATTTTTTATCATATCGTTCAATTTAAACGCCCTAGACCTGAACGGCTCTCAATATTTAAAAACTGAGCAATTATATCGGGATTTCATTTCTACCCGACGGTTTTTTTTACAACTTAGGCTCTGTAGCCTTTTGCTAAAATATAAACTTCATTACTTCGCGGCCGCGAAGCTTTAGGTTTTCGAATAGTGACTTGCGTAAAAACAGCCTGCACCTCTTTATGAAAAGCTTCAAATCCTTCACCTTGAAATAATTTCACCAAAAACGTACCTTGTTTTGCCAAGACAGTTTTTGCCATATCAAGCGCTAATTCACCCAAATAAATTGAACGTGCCTGATCGGTCGCTTTGTTGCCACTCATATTTGGCGCCATATCCGACATTATCAAATGAATCGGAGCTCCTGCAAGTTGCACATAAAGTGCATTAAGCACACTCTCTTCTCGAAAATCACCCAGAATAGTCGTGACTCCCTCTAAGGGGTCTATCGGTAATATATCGAGTGCGATGAGCTGACCTTTTTCACCCATCAACTGCCGTGCGAGTTGCGACCAACCTCCCGGCGCTGCCCCTAAATCGACTATATTCATCCCATTTTTAATTAAATTATCTTTCTCATTTATTTCTTTTAGCTTAAATACCGCACGTGAGCGATAACCTTGCACTTGTGCCATTTTGACATATTCATCATCAAAATGTTCTTGCATCCAGCGATTACTGCTTTTACTTCGTGCCATAATGCACCATTTTTAGTGTAGAATTAAAGTTTATTATCAGTTTGAGCAGAGAAAAGTGTGGATACATTACAAAAGAAAAAATTGAAATCACAGGCACATAATTTAAAACCCGTTGTCATGATAGGTCAAGCAGGTTTAACAACTGGGGTGCTTGCAGAAATTGAATTAGCATTAAATAGTCATGAATTGATTAAAGTCAAAATTCGCGCTGAACGTGATGAACGTAACGTATTAAGTGAGAAAATTTGCCATGAAACCATGGCAGAACTTATCCAGTCTATTGGTCAAATTATTGTTATATATAGATTAAACCCAAATAAATAATTTTTTTGTAGTACAAGGTCAAAGATGAAAAAATAATTTTTATCTTTGACTTTTATTCTCTATTTTTCTATATGTACAATATTGAAATAATTTCGTAATCCACATCACCCGCAGGCGCTTTTACCGTCACAACATCGTCCACAAATTTCCCAATTAGTGCTCGTGAAATGGGTGACCCTATAGAAATACGACCTTCTTTAATATTGGCTTCATCTTCACCTACAATTTGATAAGTGAATCGTTTTTCAGTATTAATATCTTCTATTTCCACTGTCGCACCAAAAACGACTTTGCCATTTGCATCCACCGTCGTGACATCAATCACTTGTGCATTAGCCAATTTACCTTCAATTTCACCTATACGTCCTTCAGCAAAACTTTGTTGCTCTTTTGCAGCATGATATTCAGCATTTTCTTTTAAATCGCCGTGTGCACGTGCTTCAGAAATTGCAGTAATTATGCGTGGACGCACAACGGTTTTTAATTCTTCTAATTCTGCTTTTAATTTTTCCGCACCTTTGACAGTGAGTGGGACTTTACTCATTTTTGACACTCCAATAATTTGTATCATGGACGACAAATCTTACTTTGACGTCCACATTTTTATTCTTATTTCAGACTTTTATGCAAATCCTGTAAACAATTTACATCACCCGCATCAAGCTCACCGAGTGCAAAACAAGCTGCACGTGCACCCGCCATCGTTGTATAGTAAGTCACACGATGCTGCAAAGCTTCACGGCGCATAGTAAATGAATCAGAGATGGCTTTTTTGCCTTCGGTTGTATTGATAATCAACTGAATTTGATCGTTTTTAATCATATCAACCGTATTAGGGCGTCCTTCATTGACTTTATAAACGAGCTCACATGGAAAACCGGCCTCTTTTAAAAATCTTGCCGTACCACCCGTTGCCACAATTTCATATTGTTTCTCGACAAGCATACGCGCAATTTCTGGCAACTTCGCCTTATCCTTATCTCGAATACTAATCAGTACCTTACCGCAATGACTTAAATCCACGCCGGCAGCACGTTGTGACTTAGCAAAGGCTTCACCAAAGGTTTTACCTACTCCCATGACTTCACCCGTTGATTTCATTTCGGGGCCTAGCAGAGGATCTACACCAGGGAATTTCACAAAGGGAAAAACCGCTTCTTTGACCGAAAAATAATCAGGAATACGCTCTTGCGTGACACCTTGTTGCATAAGTGTTTGCCCAACCATCACTCTTGCTGCAATTTTCGCAAGAGGATAACCCGTTGCTTTTGATACAAAAGGTGCGGTACGTGATGCACGAGGATTGACTTCTAACACATAAATATCTTCACCTTGAATAGCAAATTGCGTATTCATCAAGCCACGAACACCTAAAGCTTCAGCCATTTTAGCCACTTGTTCGCGTAATTTATCTTGCAAAGCAGGTGCTAAATCGTAAGGCGGCAATGAACACGCTGAGTCGCCTGAGTGAACACCGGCCTGCTCAATATGCTCCATCAAACCACCTATTAACACGCGCTCCCCATCGTAAATAGCATCAACATCCATTTCAACCGCATCATCAAGGAAACGATCAAGCAAAACAGGTGAATCATTTGACACACTGACAGCTTCTTTCATATAACGCTGCAAACCTTCTTCATTGAACACGATCTCCATAGCGCGACCACCTAGAACATAAGATGGACGAACTACCAACGGATAGCCCAGATCGCGTGCTGCGTTAATGGCTTGCTCAGTAGAGCGAGCTGTTGCATTGGGCGGCTGTTTTAAGCCTAATCGCTCGAGTAATTTTTGAAAACGCTCACGATCTTCAGCTAAGTCAATCGAATCAGGTGATGTACCGATAATGGGCACACCTGCAGCCTCTAAGGCACGTGCAAGTTTAAGCGGTGTTTGTCCACCGTATTGCACAATAACGCCCGTTGGCTTTTCAATGTGTACAATTTCTAGCACATCTTCAAATGTCAATGATTCAAAATAGAGACGATCGGATGTATCAAAATCGGTTGAAACCGTTTCTGGGTTACAGTTGACCATAATGGTTTCATAGCCATCTTCACGCAACGCAAGTGCTGCATGCACGCAGCAATAATCAAATTCAATGCCTTGCCCAATACGATTTGGCCCACCACCGAGAATAATAATTTTCTTCTTATCGGACACACGCGCTTCACATTCTTCTTCATAAGTTGAATATAAATAAGCTGTATCGGATGAAAACTCTGCTGCGCATGAATCAATACGCTTATAAACAGGACGAATATTTTGTTTATGTCGTGTATTGCGCACCTCTGTTTCAGAGGCATCTAGTAATTTTGCTAAACGTAAATCTGAAAAACCTTTGCGCTTGAGGCGATACAACTCACCCGCTTTGAGCGTTGACAGCGTTTTAGTTGAAAGTGACTTTTCAGTTAAAACCAAGTCTTCCACTTGTGCTAAAAACCAAGGATCAATTTTGCTTGATTCATGCACTTCTTCAAGGCTCATGCCGCTCCGAAATGCATCCGCAACATAAAGTAGTCTATCTGGCCCTGGATGACGCATTTCACGACGCATTTTATCGCCAGCATCATCCGCATTTAAATCAACCACCTCATCCAGCCCACTAATCCCAATTTCTAAACCACGTAGGGCTTTTTGGAGTGATTCTTGGAAAGTGCGACCAATCGCCATCACCTCACCCACCGACTTCATTTGCGTAGTTAAACGGTCATCGGCTTGAGGAAATTTTTCAAAGGTAAAACGTGGCACTTTAACAACGACATAATCGATTGATGGCTCAAACGAAGCCGGTGTTTTACCGCCAGTAATCTCATTTTGTAATTCGTCTAGCGTATAGCCTACTGCCAATTTAGCCGCCACTTTTGCAATGGGAAAGCCTGTGGCTTTTGATGCTAATGCTGAAGATCGTGACACGCGAGGATTCATTTCAATGATAATCATGCGTCCATCAGCAGGATTAATCGCAACCTGTACATTTGATCCACCTGTATCGACGCCAATCTCGCGCAGTATCGCTAGCGAAACATTACGCAAAATTTGATACTCTTTATCTGAAAGCGTCTGTGCTGGTGCAACAGTAATTGAATCACCTGTATGAACGCCCATCGGGTCAAAATTTTCAATCGAACAAACGATAATACAGTTGTCTTTTGAATCACGCACGACTTCCATTTCGTACTCTTTCCAACCTAGAACCGATTCTTCAATCAATAATTCTTTAGTTGGTGATAAATACAAACCACGCTCACAAATCTCAACAAACTCTTCTTTGTTATAAGCAATACCACCCCCACTTCCACCCATGGTAAACGAAGGACGAATAACCGTCGGGTAACCGACTTCTTTTTGGGCATCAAGCGCTTCTTCCATCGAATGCGCCGTTTTTGATTTCGCAACTTCAAGGCCTATGCGAGCCATCGCATCGTTGAAAAGTTGACGATCTTCCGCTTTATTGATGGCTTCTTTGGTTGCACCAATCATTTCAACATTATACTTTGCAAGGACACCATGCTTATCTAAATCTAATGCACAGTTTAACGCAGTCTGCCCACCCATTGTTGGAAGGACAGCATCGGGCCGCTCCTTTGCGATTATTTTCTCAACGGTCTGCCAATCAATCGGCTCGATATAAATCGCATCCGCCATATCGGGATCAGTCATAATCGTCGCGGGATTGGAATTCACCAAAATGACGCGATACCCTTCTTCGCGCAATGCTTTACAGGCTTGAGTACCTGAGTAATCAAATTCACATGCTTGACCAATAACAATCGGCCCTGCGCCTAATAATAAAATGGATTTTATGTCGGTTCTTTTTGGCATTGTCTACTTATACGTTAAGTGGTTTTGTATAATTTAAGTCTGTTCTTCTTTAAACAAAACATTTCATATTGAAATTCAAACTACGTTGAAAATGTTAATGTTTAGTGTTTTCAAAATGCTCGTGTTTTACTTTCCATCCATTAAAGCAATAAACTCATCAAATAGAGCCTCAACATCATGAGGTCCTGGACTCGCTTCTGGATGACCTTGAAAACTAAATGCGGGGCAATCGGTTCGTTTAATCCCCTGCAGACTCCCATCAAATAATGAATGATATGTTGCAATCAAATTTGAAGGCAATGTCGATTCATCAACGGCAAACCCATGATTTTGACTACTAATCATTACACGCCCTGTCGATTTTTCTTGTACGGGATGATTGCCGCCATGATGCCCGAATTTCATTTTGAGCGTTTTTGCACCGCTAGCCAACGCTAACAATTGATGACCTAAACAAATACCAAACACAGGTGTTTTATTACTTAAAATGGTTTTAATCGCTTCAATGGCATAAGTACATGGCTCAGGATCACCTGGACCATTTGACAAAAACACACCATCCGGTTTTAGCGACAATACTGCCGCCGCAGGCGTTTTAGCAGGAACCACTGTTACGCGGCATCCGCGATTAGCAAGGAGACGCAAGATATTACGTTTGATACCAAAATCATAGGCGACAACGTGCTTAGTTAAATTCTGTGCAGGCAAATGTCCGTGACACAAATCCCATGTGTTTTCGGTCCACTCATAAATCTCAGTGGTCGACACTTCTTTTGCTAAATCAAGTCCTTTTAAACCAGAAAACCCATCAATAGCGGCTTTTGCTTGCTCTATAGATACATTCTCACCTGCAATAATACAGCCACGTTGCGCCCCTTTATCTCGAAGTAAGCGCGTTAATTTACGCGTATCAATATCAGAAATTGCCACCACGTTATTGTCAAGCAAATATTGCTGTAGTGTTTTTTCACTTCGCCAATTACTTGCAAGCAACGGTAAATCACGAATCACAAGACCACTTGCGAAAACACCTCGTGATTCATCATCTTCACTTGTGGTACCCACATTGCCAATATGCGGATAGGTTAGGGTAACAATTTGCTGTGCGTAGGAGGGATCACTGAGAATTTCTTGATAACCTGTTAGCGCGGTGTTAAAAACGACC
>CAINHP010000088.1 GCA_903848905.1 uncultured Pseudomonadota bacterium | reverse complement strand
TCAAACAAGAGTTGGATTCGATCCAAATAACAATGTTATTACCAATATTTCAAATAGCGTATTTGTAATAAGTATTGAGAAAAACAGTAGAAAAATAACTAACACTACGCATGTTTCAGCTGATAGTACTGAGGGATTACAGTAAGAAACTCAACCCAAAACTATGTCTTACCGTTACGATAAGGCAAGTTGTACTGGCCAAGTATGGGGCTCTTCAAATTCAGATGTGTTTTTCGTTGTTGGGAACAGAGGAACTATTTTAAATATTGATCAACAAGATGTCGGTAATAATGAATCAAAGTTATTTGATCTTAGCAGACAATAAATTTTCAACATAAAAAAATGCAGCATCAAGTAATAATCGAGACTGCATTTAAAGAGAAGGATATAAGACTCTTAGCCAGATAAGCGCTTAAAAGTGTTTTTATAATAATCCTAGATAGTTGACTTGAAAATGTGACAAAAGTCGCGTGACAATTTGTCACCTAAATTCTTGAGCGCTTTTCTGGCTCACAGCGTTACTGAGTTTTGCAAATTCGGCAAGCGTAATATTTTCCGCTCGTAAATTGGCATCAATGCCTAAATCCGTCATTTCATTTTCAGATAACGATTTTTTGAGCGAATTACGCAGGGTTTTACGGCGCTGTGAAAACGATTCTGTCACGACACGATTGAGTGTTTTCATGTCGTCAACCCGCACAGGCGGCGTGACATGAGGGACTAATCGAACAATCGAGGACATCACCGCCGGAACAGGACTAAAACTTTCTGGTGGTACATCAAATAACCACTCTGTTGCGCAATAATATTGCATCATCACACTCAGGCGCCCATACGATTTACTGCTAGGCTCCGCGCAAATACGGTTCACGACTTCTTTTTGCAACATAAATAACATATCCGCAATGCACGTTGTATTTTCAAGTAAATGAAACATTAACGGTGTTGAAATGTTATAAGGCAAATTACCAATGACGTGCAATTTTTGACCTTCTGGCGCAAGAGCCGAAAAATCAAACCGCAACGCATCCGCGCTATGAATGGTTAAATTCGTTTGATTGGCGAATTTATGATTGAGCCATACCACTAAATCACGGTCTAATTCGACGACGTCTAAATGATGTGCTTTGGTGAGTAGTGGCGAGGTTAAAGCTCCCTGCCCCGCTCCGATTTCAACCCAATGCTGACCCGCGCTAATCATGGCACTGGCAATAATAGTATTAATAATATTATGATCGTGAAGAAAATTTTGCCCAAAACGTTTTCGTGCTTGATGCGTCATTGAAAAGAACTCATGGTGAGGGCTGTTTTCACAGCATATTGCAAACTTCCTATGTCACTGCGACCACTACCCGCAATATCTAGCGCCGTACCGTGATCCACGGATGTGCGAATAATGGGGAGGCCTAGCGTTATATTCACCGCATTGCCAAAACCTTTGTATTTCAGCACAGGCAATCCTTGATCGTGATACATTGCAAGTACCGCATCTGCATCGTTAAGATACTTTGGCGTAAACAAACTATCTGCCGGCAACGCGCCTTGTAAATTCATGCCTTCTGCGCGTAATTTTTCAAGCACCGGATCTATAACGTCGATTTCTTCGCTCCCTAAATACCCATTTTCTCCCGCATGCGGGTTGAGTCCACAGACTAAGATGGTCGGTTGTGCAATACCAAAACGGACAATTAAATCGTGGTGAAGAATACGAATAACGCTTTCAAGCGTATTGGGTGTGATGGCCTCACTGACTTTCGATAGCGACAAATGCGTCGTCACCAGCGCTACACGCAGTCCCTCTGTTGCCAGCATCATGACCGGATGCCCTTGGGTAATATTGGCAATATATTCCGTATGCCCCGTAAAAGGCATTCCAGCTTCATTGATAATACCTTTATGAACGGGCGCCGTGACCATGGCAGAAAATTCACCACTGACGCACCCTTGCGTGGCACGATCAAGTAAGGCCAGCACATAACCACTGTTCGCCTTATTCAAAATCCCTGCTTGCGCTGAATGTGCTAACGAAATAGGCAGGACACACAACTCGCCTGCCGCACTGGAAACAGCAGGAAGATGGGGATCATACAAACGAATGGTGAGCGGTAAATGGAGGTGTTTCGCACGTTGCTCAAGTAGTTCAACATCGGCTAACACCACGATTTCACATTCCAAAGTGGGATGCTGTGCAAGCTGGATACATAAATCAACACCGATGCCAGCCGGTTCACCTGCGGTTAATGCAATACGCCTCATTAAACTGCTTTTCCGTAATGCGATTCAATATAACGCTCAACAATGGCTTGGAACTCTTCCGCAATATGATCACCTTTCAAGGTAACGGTTTTCTCACCATCTTCATAAACAGGCGCGACAGGGGTTTCACCTGTGCCGGGTAAACTAATACCAATATTGGCACTTTTACTTTCCCCCGGTCCATTCACAACGCATCCCATCACGGCGACTTCCATGCTTTCTACGCCGGCATATTTTGTGCGCCAAATAGGCATTTGATCACGCAAATAAGTTTGGATATTGAGCGCTAATTTTTGGAAATAATCGCTTGTGGTACGACCACATCCCGGACACGAAATCACCATCGGTGTAAACGCGCGAAAGCCCATGGTTTGCAAAATTTCTTGGCCAACAATGACTTCTTGTGTACGCGATGCACCGGGTTCGGGCGTGAGTGAAATGCGAATCGTATCGCCAATACCTTGCTGCATTAACACCGACAAGGCCGCCGCTGACGACACAATCCCTTTCGATCCCATGCCCGCTTCAGTCAACCCTAAATGCAGTGCGTAATCACAACGCGCCGCTAAATCTTGATAAATGGAAATTAATTCCTGTACGTTGCTAATTTTACAAGAAAGAATGATTTTATCTTTTCCTAAACCAATTTCCTCTGCTTTGGCTGCACTTTCCAAGGCCGATAAGATAATGGCTTTTCGAGCGACTGCCGCTAACGGTTCGGGTTGGGCAAGTAGACGATTTTCATCCAGTAAACGGGTTAACACCGCTTGATCTAAACTGCCCCCATTCACCCCAATACGCACGGGCTTATTGTATTGACAAGCAAATTCAATCATTTGCTGAAATTGCGGATCACGCGCTTTGCCGCGTCCGACATTACCCGGATTGATACGATACTTATCTAAAGCGGCGGCGCAATCGGGGTATTTTTCGAGTAATTTATGCCCGTTAAAGTGGAAATCGCCCACAATAGGCACAAAACAGTTTTGCGCGATTAATTGTTCTTTAATACCGGCCACCGCTTGCGCGGCTTCTTCAGAATTGACCGTAATACGCACTATTTCCGAGCCGGCTGTTGCCAGTTCAATAATTTGTTTGACGGTAGCGTCTGCGTTTGCCGTATCTGTGTTGGTCATGGATTGCACAACGATGGGGGCACCACCGCCTACTTTGACATTGCCAACTAAAACTTGTTGTGTAATTTTTCTAAGACGTGTGGACATAATAATCAAATCTCTCGGGCTAATTTTTCTGCGTAACCGGTGTATGTGCGGGGCGTTAAAGCAGATAGTTCTACTTTGGCTTGCGCTGGAATATCTAACGTTTCTATAAACTGTTGCAGTTGCTCATGGGTAATGCGATGGCCACGCGTTAATTCTTTTAATTTTTCATAGGGTTTTTCAACACCATAACGACGCATCACGGTTTGTATCGGCTCGGCTAAGACTTCCCAGTTGGCATTCAAATCGGCTTCAAGCGCCTCCACATTCAGTTCTAATTTAGAAACGCCTTTTAGCGTGGCTTGAATAGCAATCACCGTATGCGCAACGCCTACACCGATATTGCGTAAAACAGTGGAATCCGTTAAATCTCTTTGCCAGCGTGAAACCGGTAATTTCTCAGCTAGAAAGCCAAATAACGCATTCGCTAAACCTAAATTGCCTTCTGAGTTTTCAAAATCAATCGGATTGACTTTGTGTGGCATGGTGGATGAGCCTACTTCACCGGCAATGGTGCGTTGCTTGAAATAACCCAGTGAAATATAACCCCACATATCGCGGTCAAAATCGAGCAAAATCGTATTAAAACGCGACAAGGTATGGAAAAATTCCGCAATATAATCGTGGGGTTCAATTTGAATAGTGTACGGGTTGAACGTTAAGCCTAACGACGTCACAAAACGCGCTGCAAAATCCGCCCAATCCACTTCAGGATACGCAACCGCATGGGCATTGTAATTCCCCACCGCGCCGTTAATTTTGCCAAGCAAGTCGACACGCTCAAGTTGATTTTTTTGACGCGTTAATCTTGCCACCGTGTTCGCAATCTCTTTGCCCACCGTGGTTGGCGTGGCGGATTGTCCGTGTGTGCGCGATAGCATGGGTTGCGCGGCGGTATCGTGTGCTAATTGATGCAGCGCATCAATGCAAGATTGAATCTGCCCCATTATCACTTCACGTCCGGCTTTGAGCATCAGTGCATAGGATAAATTATTAATATCCTCTGACGTACACGCAAAATGAATAAATTCACTGACTTTTTCGAGTTCTGCATTACCTGCAATTTTTTCTTTTAGAAAATATTCCACGGCTTTGACGTCATGATTCGTCGTTTTTTCGATGTTTTTAATACGCTGTGCATCATCTTGTGAAAAATCACTCACAATCGCGTTCAATAGTGCATTGGCACTCTCACTAAAAGGCGAAACTTCGTGAATCTCAGCTTGATTTGCCAGTGCTTGTAGCCAATGCACTTCCACTTGAACGCGAAAGCGAATTAAGCCATATTCGCTAAAAATCGGACGCAATGCGTCTACTTTGTCGGCATAACGTCCGTCAATGGGGGAAATTGCAGTTAAAGCAAATTGTGTCATAAGAGAAAAAATCCAAATATAAAAAATTAATCAATCAGTCTAATCAAGAAACGCTTAGTTTATTCCTAGTTTACCCGATTATCGTCCGGCGGACCTAATTGCAAGTGCGACGGCAAGCGCTTGCTTATTTTCTTTCACGTCATGAACACGAAAAAGTTGTACGCCGGCCATAACGCCTAGTGCAGTTGTTGCAGCGGTTGCAGTCACTAATTCAGCAGGTTCACTGACATCACAAATGGCGCCCATAAACCGTTTTCGACTCGTACCCAGCAGCACAGGAAAACCAAGCGCAACAAAATCCGCTAAATGCGCGAGTAAGGCCAAATTATCTTGGCGGCGTTTACCAAAACCAATCCCGACATCAAGAATAATATTTTCTTTTTTGATGCCTTGGTAGATGGCTTCGTGAACACGTGTTTTTAATGCGTTAATAACGTCTTCTACCACATTATCGTAATAAGGATTATCTTGCATGGTTTGCGGTGTTCCTTGCGCGTGCATTAACAC
>CAINHP010000087.1 GCA_903848905.1 uncultured Pseudomonadota bacterium | reverse complement strand
CCACTCGTTTCCCATTTCTCAATCTGCGTTTGCCAATGTGCGCTGATCGTCATTTACCTTCTCCTTCATCAAAAAAATCAGAAGAATCGACCGTTTTGAACTCTATGACTAGATGGATTTATCGGAGGCTTACCATAAACATCTCGCCCTGATACAATAAATCTAAAACCGCAAGTCAAACTGGTACAGATAAGATTGAATACTTAGCCGTACTAAAATCATCTCTCAATGTTAAAACGCTATCTGGAAGACAATAAAAAAAGCCTCATGCCCTACCCCACTATTTAACGCGCAACCCCGCAAATCTCTAAACCATGCAAGCTCAACTCTGTTTCATGTAAAACCCGATTACACAACGTCAATAATTTACGTTGTATACAAAAAAACAAAACTTAATTAAATCACACTAAGGCGTTGTAATAAATGAGGTAACTATGATAAATTAATAGGCTGCCCAGCCCTTATATTGTTAGAAATGTACTTAGGAACTGCAATTTTTATCAATACGTCTGGCATAACATCAAACCAAATATCAAATCTAACTCTCAATAACAATTTTTGGAGAAAACCAATCACTATGAATACTTGCTGTCCCGCCTGCCATTCTCTAAGTATCAAACGCATTTCATCTACAAATACTAGCAGTAATATTGGTCATCAATACCGTACCGCGCATGATAAAGGTGTTTGCACTGAATGTGGCTCTTTTTGGAATTTTCGTTCAGTCATTCCCCATTTAGTCAAAAAAACAACTCAACCGTCGTATCATTAAGCCCGCCTTTTGCGCAACACCCAAAGCCTAATATATAAAATACTTTTTTTATACAGAAAAAAGTTTAGGTGTTGCGCGTTAAACTCAATTCGTAAAACAACCTCTCAACCTCAAACATTTTGACGTGAGCTATCTGCAAGACAATAAAAAAGCCCTCACTGATTTACAAAAATGAGAGCTTAGAAATCAAACCAAACGTTAAAACTCAAAAACTATTTGAATATATCTTAAACTTCAGCGCGAGGCTCAATACGTCAAATGACGTATAAAATGGCTTTTAAAGGCAAAATAACTCCTATTATTTCAACAAAATAATGAGAGCAGAGAAGTCAAACTATGAGAAAAACTGTGTTTAAAGCATTAGGAGATAGCTAAAAATAAAAAGTTACGCGACGTTGTTTTCAATTTGTAAATGGTTACTGCTGAACCTACTCGTTATAGCAAACAAAATTGATGCAATAAATTGACCCAAAGCAATACCTGCAATACCCGCAATTCCAAAAACAAACATCAAGCCAATCAATATGTTGCTATACAGCATTTTCATAACAAGTACTTGTAATTGTTAAACAAACTAAAAATATCTAAGTTGGTAATTACTATACAGACGATCTAATTAATAAACAATATACCAATTAATTAATATATTGTTTCTATATTAGGGCACAATAAGAATAATTCATCATCCAAGCGTTACCGCGCGGTAACGCTTGCTCTCTATTTAACGCGCAACCCCGTAAACATCTCGCCCATTCAAATCATTTTCTACTTGATTTGTTGCGCTCGGAATTTTGATTGCGCAGCAGGGAAATGGAAAACAGATGAACTCCAATTAAAAATATCAAATGAGCTTCTAACTTGCTGCAATCGCACAGAATCTCGCCTATATATGATATAGCCCGAACTTCCTTTTTGACCATACAGAACTTCATTCGCTAATGTAAATGTTGGCGAGTTTAGTTTAGACAAGATTTAATGGCGTTGGATTGTATTCGCTCTTATCCATTTCGCAAATTCCGTTTCCACTATTTCTCCCTTCGCAACACTCATCATAGTTAGTGTTGCATCGACTTGATTTGCTGTTAATTTATAGTCGTTCAAGCCCAAAAACAAACCCAATGCTAAAAAGGCAACACGTTTATTTCCATCTACAAATGCATGATTACTCGATAAGCCAAACACATAGGCAGCAGCTAAATTCGTATAATCAGGTTGCCCATACAACGCGAGGCTCTTACCTCGATTCAATGCTGAATCAAGCAATCCTTCATCACGTATACCAGATGCTCCGCCATGTAATACAAGGCTTTCATCATGTAAAATAACTAGGCGTTGTTTATTAATCCAACGCCATTGCTGCATAGTCATTTTGCCAACGCATTAAACGTATCTCGATATTCACGCATAAACTCACGACCAATATCAAGTTGCTCTTCAAACGTAGGATCGTTAGGCGTAATGGTCAATGTGCCCGCTGAATCAGTTAGGTAAACTAAGTCACCTTTTTCCAAATGCAATTTAGCTAACACTTCTTTTGGCAATATCAAGCCAACTGAATTACCGATTTGAGTTAATTTGAGTTTGTGCATTTTTAGCCATGCTAATCCAATGTTATAACAATAGTTATAATATAGCACAAAGCATCGGAGGCGTTAGCTTTATAAGTCTTTGTTTATTTGCTTTAGTACTGAATTTTCGCCTATATGATAAGTGTAAATCTTAGCCTGAATAGCTATCCGTTTCAGCTGTTTTGTTAGATAAATAAATAGAAAAACAATTTATTTTCTTATAGAGCACTATGAAACGCGTCAAAACAGCAAAAAGTTTTAACCTGAGACGATCTCGCACTGGTACTTAACTTCATTTCGAAAATGATACACGCAGAACACAATCGCGCACTTCTGCTTATTACGGAGCTCGGAAGGCTTTGCGTAAAAGAAACAGCCGCTTTGCTTAATTGGCGATGTCGTTGACGAATTTAGGCAGGTTCGAGATGTCATTCATTTGCGACCAGAGCAAACCAAAAACAAACGCGAACACAACGTGACTATTTGCAAAGGACTTAAAAAGCATTTAAAACCAGTAAATTTCATTCAATATTACATAAAGAAAATAGACTGTCAAAGATGTATGTCTAATTTTATAATTCTGCTTTTTTTATAAAAATAACGATATATTTTTTATCGTTATTTTTATAAATACCTTGCTATTATCGTGCAACAAAAATACCATAATAATATAATTGTTATTAACTCAGTAAACAGGTAGGTATTTATGTTCCATTATTTTTACAAATCACAAATTATATTAACAGTAGCACTTCTCACGGGCTGTTTAACCGCCAATGCTGAAGTTGATGTAGACGCGGCTAAATCAATAGCTAAACAAAATAACTGTTTTCGCTGCCATGGCGTGGATAAAGACAAAGAG
The DNA here is from genome assembly GCA_903848905.1 of uncultured Pseudomonadota bacterium. GTDB lineage: Bacteria > Pseudomonadota > Gammaproteobacteria > Methylococcales > Methylomonadaceae > UBA10906. The sequence goes on along the minus strand of CAINHP010000087.1, from coordinate 14,679 downwards.
GGTCCAGCATGGAACAAGATTTCTGCAAAATTTAAAGCTGACCCTAAAGCGCAAGAAAAGTTATTACATCATTTAAGTTCAGGAGAAGTTGCAAAATTCCCTGATGGTCACGAAGAACCGCATGCCATTTTAAAATCAGAGGATGCAAAGCAAACTCAAAACTTGGTTGATTGGATTCTTTCGCTTTAATAAAAATCGTGAGCGACTCCTGAATTAACGCTATCTCCTGTAGTAATGTTGCTAGCGTGGCTTTGTTTTTGGTTTACCGGAAAAATCTCTTGCTTATGAAAACGTTAATTACTCTTGTTATGTTATGTGGCTTCTTATACGGCAGCGCATATGCTGAAACATCAAATGCCGTAAAACCTCAAACACGCAGTCCAGCTCAAGCACTCGATAGTGATGCGGTTTGTACGCGTTGCCATGATGAAACAGAAAATAAACCGATACTCTCCATTTATCAAACAGCGCACGGAAACAAAGCCGATACACGCACGCCATCTTGCCAGACATGTCATGGTGAAAGTGATACTCACATAAAAGGCAACCCAAAAGAAAATAAAAGACCCCAACCTGATGTCACGTTTGCAGAGAAATCGCAAACCTACCCACCCTCACCTACACAAGTCCGCAGCGGACAGTGCATTACTTGCCATGAGAGCGGTCTTAGAACGCACTGGACAGGAAGTCAACATGAAAGTCAGGGAGTAGCATGTAACTCATGTCACACGGTTCACACACCTAAAGATAGAGTGCTTGCAAAACCAACACAGCCCGAAGTGTGCTTTACATGTCATAAAACACAACGTGCCGAGTCACATTTATTCTCTACGCATCCAATTCAAGCAGGCAAAGTTTCGTGTTCAGATTGCCACAATCCGCACGGTTCAATCGGCCCTAAATTGTTAGTCAAAAATTCAAGCAACGAAACCTGCTACACCTGCCATGCAGAAAAACGTGGACCATTTTTATGGGAGCATTCCCCTGTGTTTGACGATTGCACCAATTGCCATACACCACACGGCTCGAATAACTCCCCTTTACTCAAAACACGCGTTCCTTGGCTATGTCAAGAATGTCATACAGCCGATCACGCACAGACAGTAAATAGCGGTGCTAACTTAATTGATGGTGATGTCACGACAATCAACGGCACACAAGCACCAGCAAGTTTGAATCCACGCGCACAATCCAACGCACGCGCTTGTTTAAATTGCCATACGATGATCCACGGCTCTAATCATCCCGCTGGCGCGAAATTCAACCGATAATCTCCGAGGACAAACAAAATGAATAAAAAACACATGATTGTTTTTACCCTTAGAGCCATCGCGTTGACGGGTGGATCACTTTTTTCTTTATGTTCTGTTGCGGCTGATGAAAGTACTGATGCTGAGCTAACTGAATTAACAAAACCGAAAAGCACCATCGAACTTGGTGTGGGTGGCGTGACGGACAGATCATGGAAATTTGGGCAATATAATGGATTAAACAACAGCGACACCTACGGCATTGGTGCATTTGAAATTCAAGGCGGTGGCGCTTATGACAGCGATGATGCATCGCGCTGGCGTGTAACTGGAAAAAATATCAGTCTTGATACACGCAATTTCACAGGTGAATATAAAAACCAAGGAAAGTACAAACTTAACTTTGGTTACGATGAACTACAAATGTATCGCAATGACAGTTATCAGACGCCTTATTCTGGTGTAGGCAGTTCAAATTTATCCCTTGCGAAAGATTGGCTCTATCCGACAACTGCGAATAACATGCGCACCTTACCACTTGCTGATTTACCTGATTTTCATACCGTTGATATGCAAACTACGAGAAAACAAATCGACGGTGGATTTAGTTATTTATTGTCGCCAGAGTGGGAAGCACAAGCGAGCACCCGTCACGAAGATAAAAACGGTCTACAAGCACTAGGAGCACCTATTGTCGCGGCACGTTCGATTATTCTGCCCAATCCTATTTCACAAGCAACCGATCAAATCAACGCAAGTATAAAATACTCAGGCGAGAAAGGATTTGGACAACTGGCTTATTATGGCTCGTTATTTCACAACAATATCAATGGCATTTCGTTTCAAAATCCATTTGCCACCGGTCAGCCTTTATTTGGACGCATGAGTAGCGCTCCTGATAACCAATTTCATCAATTTAGTTTAACCAGTGGTTATAACTTTAACTCAGATACAAAATTAGTCGCGAATGGCTCGTATGCGAGAAATTGGCAAAATCAAGATTTTCTCTCCTACAACACTTCAGCTACCGGTGGCGGCGTTCTTCCAGTTTCAAGCCTTAATGGAGACGTTGAAACCAAAAATGCCAATATCAAACTCACTCATAAAATCAATACAGACTTAAATTTCGCTTCTGCCTATAAGTTTGACGAACGCGAAAATAACACCCCCATCAATCTTTATAATTTTACAGATGTGGACAATCCTGTTGGAACATCGGGTTCCATCAATAATTTCAGAACCAACACTCCCTACAGTAAACGCGTCAATCAAGGTAATGTAGACGCAAATTATTCTTTTGCAAAAGGTCATTGGCTCAAAGCCGGTTATGAAATACAAAATATAGATCGTTGGTGTAATGGCTCTTGGGTATCTTGCGTTGATACCGGTACGACACTCGAAAATACAGGGAAATTCGATTACCACGGTAGCTTCTTAGATAAGTTTAACGGCCGACTCGGGTATGCTTACTCGCATCGACAAGCGGATAAGTATAATCAAGATAATGCGGCATGGGCCTCCTACCCTGCAAATGCGGGCAATATGGCGCTATATAATCTCATCGCGCAATCTGGCTCATCAGCGTGGGGAGCCTTTTTACCATGGACAGCTAGTACCACACCCGCAGCGCTCTTCCCCAACAATAATGCAGCAACGACAGGAAACTTAGTCAATAACTCGCTCGACATTAACGGTCTTGGACGCTTTAATACATCTAGTCGTGATCGACAAAAAGCGCAATCCTATTTAGATTACCAAGTGAATAACAAATTGTCGCTAGGCGTTGGCGGTGACTTCCGCTATGACGAGTATCCTGATTCGAATTTCGGCCTACAATCCTCAAGAAATTGGGGCACCAATTTTGATGGTAATTATAATTTTGATGAAGACACGAGCGTTCAAGTGTTTTATTCCTACCAAAATATTCTAACCAAAACAGCAGGGATGTCTTATGGCGCTAATTCTAACACCACAGGCACATCAGCTTTTGTGGGTGGGTGTGTCAATAGCGTCCAAGCCATGAACAACAGTGCAAAAACAGATCCTTGTCGTAATTGGTTTACCAATATGAATGATGATGTGGATACCGTTGGTTTTGGTATTAAGCATAAAGGCTTTTTAAATGGCAAACTCAATCTCAATGGCGATTTCCTCTACAGTTTCGCAAGAACACTAATCGGTGTTGATGGGGGGCAATATGTTCAAACACCTGCAAGTGTAACAGGACGACCTTACTACTACATCTCGGCAGCAGATATGCCAACCGTCAAAACACAAACTTTTCAATTTAAACTGGATGCAAAATACAACATCAATAAACCCTCTGCGCTCCATTTAAGCTATATGTATCAACATTTACTCAGTAGCGATTATATTTATACAGGCACGCAGTTTTCTGGAACGCCAACTGGGGTAACACCAACTTTAGAGCAATCCCCTATTTACTCTATTCACGCGATAGGTTTATCGTACATTTACAATTTTTAAGGCATTACGATGATTGAGATTAAACAAGAAATGACATTAGGAAAATTATCCTTAACTTACCGCGTTTTATTTACCGGCTTCTTACTCGTCATTGGCCTTGGTTTGTGTATGGCGGGCGCACAAATTATGCTCACACACGGCATGGCGGATGGTAAACCGGGACTTTCCATGAATGATATTGTTTACAGTTATTATGGAAATCGCTCTGGATCAAAATTGGAGTCCGCGTTGAATGGAAAAATGAAAGCCAAAGCCAATGATGACGTTAAATTCACGATGATTCAATGGGTTCGTGACGATGCACCAGAGGCACAATGGGAAAAAGTGGGGCCGTTATTTGAACAAAATTGCGGTAATTGTCATGATGCAGAATCTGGATTGCCCGAAGTAACTAAATTTGAAGTCGCTAAAAGTTTAGCTGAAATTGATCACGGAGCCAGCATTGCATCGTTGACACGTGTATCCCATATCCACCTTTTTGGAATCAGTTTTATTTTCCTTTTTATAGGTTGGATTTTTGGCATGGCTGAATTTAACCAAACATGGAAACTCATTCTCATTTCCACACCTTTTGCTTTTCTTGTCTTAGACGTTGCGTCTTGGTGGCTTACTAAATTCTGGCCAATTTTCGCATGGGTTACGATGATTGGCGGTTTTGGTTATAGCTTAGCGGCAACGGTGATGTTTGTAACATCGTTAGCGCAAATGTGGCTAACACGCTGGACTCAAAAATAAAGTATCTGACACCCAAATAACAAAAAAAAGCCAGTGATTAAACTGGCCTTTTTTATTTCGCTAAAAAAATTATTTTATAACACGTAAATTAGGTTTTGCCTTTTTAGGTGGTACTTCCACAACGGGTGGTGGGGGCTCATCATTTTCAGACTCTTCCACTTCAAACACCATTCCCTTACCATTTTCTTTAGCATATATAGCCATTACTGCCCCTATTGGAACATAAATGTAGGTTGATTTCCCATTAAAGCGCGTATTGAATTCGATTGCTTCATTACCGAGTGACAACGCATCAATGGCTGCAGGACGAACATTTAATACAATTTGCCCATCTTGAACAAACTGTTCAGGCACCATTGCATCTTGATGATTCGAATCTACTAGCAAATGCGGTGTGAATTCATTATCTAAAATCCACTCATAAATCGCACGGATTAAATAAGGCTTTAAATGTGTCATCGTGGCAATTCCGCCATATCTTTTTCAACTTCACTAAGACTACGTCTAAACGCTGGACGATTAAACATACGCTGTGCATATTTATTTATCACATCATCAGGCGCAGAACTTAAATCAATACCCACACTTGGCATGCGCCAAAGCAGAGGTGTTACGACGCAATCTATTAATGAAAATTCATCGGTCATAAAATAAGGACGTGCTGCGAAAATAGGCGCTGAATTGAGTAAACTCTCACGCAACATTTTTTTCGCTTTCGCTGATTTTTTTTCACCAGTGTAAAGGACATCATGAAGCAATTGATACCATTCTTGATCAATTTTTTTAATTAACATCCGTGCATTAGCACGTGAAACGGGATCCATTTGATGCAACGGTGGATGCGGAAAACGCTCGTCCAAATACTCCATAATAATCCGCGATTCATAAAGCACTAAATCACGCTCAATTAAAGTCGGGGAAGCACCACTGGGATTCTCCTTCAATAATTCTCTTGGTGGATTTTCAGTATCATAATATTCAATATCGGCAGTAATGCCTTTTTCTTGTAAAACTAAACGAGCACAATGGCTCATGGCGCAATTGGGAGAAGAGTAAAGAATCATCACAGATTTACGGGCAGCTATATTGGTCACAAAAATAACCTAATTTTCAAGAATAAATCTTAAAAACTGGTTGGATTATACACGATTGAGTCATCGACTAGGCGGTGAGTATAAGCTACTCGCCGCCCTATTTTAATGCCTAATGAACATCTTTCCAGTATTCTTTTTTCAGTAAATACGCAATTACTAGGAAAATAAGTAGGAAAAATATAACATATTTGCCTAATTGTTGCCGTTCTAATTGAACTGGTTCACCAACATAGACTAAGAAATTCACTAAATCATTCACAGTTCGATCAAATTCTTCAGCTGTTTGCGTCCCTTTTCCTGAATTCACCAACTTTTCAATCGTTTTCTGTTCGCCATGCGTAACATAAACAGGTGTTTGCTCACCTTGCAATTGCCATAGCGGATTTGGCATACTAACATCTTCAAAAACAATATTATTCACACCAAAAGGCTTGCTTTTATCGACATAAAACCCTTTGAGATAACTATAAAGCCAATCTGCGCCACGTGAGCGTGCAATGAGTGATAAATCTGGTGGCTGGATACCAAACCATTTTTCAGCATCATGCTGATTCATCGCGCTATGCAATTGCTCATAAATACCGGCACCTTCAGGAGCAATATCAGTTAGAACATGTTTTTCATCTAATCCTAAATCCACTGCAATTCGCAAATAACGAATATGTTTCGCAGAATGACACCCCAAGCAATAAGTCACAAAGTGTTTCGCGCCACGTTGAAGTGACATTTTATCTGATAAATCAATATCCGCTTCTTGTAGTTCAACGCCTGACGATGCGTAAATATGGGAAGAAATAAGCAATAACAATAGTGAAAGTAATTTTTTCATAATCAATCCAGACTCTCTTTCAAATATTTTACAAAACGAATTAAAACATGTTTAGTGCCTTCAACATTAAAACGTCTTTTAATTACCACGCCTTTGTCTGTTTCAATTGATTTCATTTCAGTCACTTCATTCCATAGCGCAATTAAGGCTGGAATTTTCTCTTCTAGACTCGGATCTAACGTCAAATGATTAGGTACGGGCTTGAATTTTTCCCATCTTGTATAAATTGGCATGAGTAAGAAAAAACCAAAATAGATAGCAGTAAAAATTCTTGCCATTGTTGTCGCTAAGGGCGTCACAGGTTGCGTACCAAGGTACCCTAACGCAATAAAGCTAATCACAAACAACATCAACGCTTTTTTATAAATACCACCACGATAGCGGATCGATTTTACTTTTCCACGATCAAGCCAAGGTAATAAGAATAAAACAACAATCGACCCGCCCATGCCAATAACGCCAGCAAATTTATCAGGAATCGCACGCAAAATAGAATAAAAAGGGGTGAAATACCATACCGGTGCAATATGCTCTGGTGTCTTCATGGGATCAGCAGGAATAAAGTTCGCTGCTTCCAAGAAATATCCACCCATTTCCGGCATATAAAAAATAACTGTAGCAAAAAATAACAAAAAGACCGCAACGCCTACCACATCTTTTACGGTGTAATAAGGGTGAAACGGAATACCATCAACAGGATGTCCCCAAGGATCTTTAGATTTTTTAATATCAATGCCGTCAGGATTATTAGAGCCTACTTCATGTAGCGCAACAATGTGCATAAATACCAATAAAACCAGCACTAAAGGTACCGCGATCACATGAAAAGCAAAAAAGCGGTTTAGCGTGGCATCAGACACCACATAATCACCGCGAACCCATAAACTTAGTTCGTCACCGATCACAGGAATAGCACTAAAAAGTGAAATAATTACCTGAGCGCCCCAATACGACATCTGACCCCAAGGTAATAAATACCCCATAAAGGCTTCTGCCATTAGCGCAACAAATAACAACATGCCAAAAATCCAAACTAACTCACGTGGCTGTTTAAACGAACCGTAGAGCAAACCTCGAAACATGTGCAAATAAATCACAATAAAAAAGGCAGACGCACCTGTGGAGTGCATATAACGCACAAGCCAGCCCCAATTCACGTCACGCATAATATATTCGACAGAATCAAAAGCGAGCTTTGCATCAGGCTTATAATTCATAGTGAGTAAAATACCCGTCACAAACTGATTCACTAAAACCAGTAAAGCAAGTGATCCAAAAAAATACCAAAAATTGAAATTTTTAGGCGCGTAATAATGCGCCATATGATCATTCCAAACTTTCGCTAATGGGAAGCGTTCAAGCACCCAATTACCACAAAGTGTCAAACGGGACGGTTTAATATTCATGCGATTTTTCCTTCTGCTTCGCCAATAATAATTTGCGTATCATTCACATAACGATATGGCGGCACTTCCAAGTTAGTTGGCGCAGGTACACCTTTATAAACGCGCCCTGCTAAATCAAACCATGAACCATGACATGGGCAAAAAAATCCCCCCTTCCAATTTTCACCTAAATCACGTGGTGCAACTTCAGGGCGAAAGGTAGGTGAACAACCTAAATGCGTACACAAACCCACCGCCACAAAAATTTCTGGTTTTAAAGAACGCGCAGGATTTTTACTTAATTCAGGTTGACTGGATTCCATAGATTGTGGATCACGCAGTTCACCATCTAACGTGGTCAGTGTTTTTAATACTTCCGGTGAGCGCTGTAAAACCCACACAGGCTTTCCTCGCCAAGCAACACGAATTAATTGCCCTTCTTCTATTTTGCTAATGTCCACTTCAACGGGGGCACCTGCTGCCATCGCTTTTACACTTGGCTGCATTTGCGACAAAAAGGGAACTGCCAAATAGCCACTGCCAACAGCACCCACAACAGTTAATGCTGTGGTTAAAAACTGTCGCTTGGACTTATCAACACGTTCATCAATCATAAGAACTCTCCTAGTTAATACTGCACTTTTTTTTGTTTTTATTCCTGTCAATATAACATTAGAATGCACTGCATTTGAAGTGCTTATCATCAATTATGTGACGAAATACCAAATTTGCTACACTTTCTTAACGTTTTACTGATGAAATTACACAATAGTTTGACTTAGTTGCATCGAGTAATAGAGAATAAGCGGATGATAGATAAGCAATGTGTTGTTTAACTTTTTTAACTCACTCAAAATAATTGATAAAAACACGGATGGATAATCACGTTCCGACTCAAGATAGTATAGTTACCGTTCACAACCTCACGTTTTCTCGCGGTGAAAAGAAAATATTTGATGATATTTCATTAGAATTCGAACGCGGCAAAGTCACGGCGATTATGGGACCAAGTGGAACGGGAAAAACCACCCTTTTAAAACTCATTGGGGGACAACTGTTCCCAGATCATGGCAGTATTATGGTGAGTGGGCGCAATATACATCATCTTAAGCACGATGATTTATATGCGCTACGTAAACGTATGGGTATGTTATTTCAAAGTGGTGCATTGCTCACCGATATGAGTGTATTTGAAAACGTAGCCTATCCTTTGCGCGAACATACACAATTACCTGAATCGATGATTCGCACGCTTGTGTTAATGAAATTAGAAGCTGTCGGTTTGCGCGGCGCACGTAATTTAATGCCAAATGAATTATCAGGTGGAATGGCAAGGCGCGTTGCATTAGCAAGAGCCATTGCCCTTGACCCGATGATGATACTTTACGATGAACCGTTTACCGGACAAGATCCGATATCCATGGGTGCATTAGTGCATTTAATTAAAGCATTAAATACCACTTTAGGATTAACGAGCATCATTGTTTCACACGATGTACATGAAACAGCGGCTATTGCCGACTATATTTACGTTCTCTCTGAAGGTAAAGTCATTGGACAAGGTACACCAAAAGAAATTTTCGACTCGCCTTCTTTGTGGGTACAGCAGTTTATGAATGGCGCTGCAGATGGCCCCGTTCACTTTCATTATCCAGCTAAAAACTATATGGAAGATTTATTGCACTCTGAAAAACCGATTTTTTCACGTCAACGCCCACCTAGTGATAGAACATCTAAACGTAAACGGTATTCATAATGGAATTCTTTCAAAATTTAGGGGCTAGCACACGATCAAGTTTTACAAAACTTGGGCGAGGTAGTTATTTCCTAGTTCACCTGCTTGCTGGTATTTCTAGTGTTCTAGTTCGCCCGCACTTATTACTCAAACAATTACATTCTGTAGGTGTTTTATCATTTCTGATTATTAGTATTTCCGGCTTGTTTGTTGGCATGGTACTGGGTTTACAGGGATTTTATATCCTCTCTCGCTTCGGGGCTGAGGAAACGCTGGGTGTGATGGTGGCAGCGTCACTTGTACGAGAACTTGGCCCTGTTGTCACGGCATTGTTATTTGCAGGACGTGCTGGCTCGGCATTGACGGCGGAAATTGGTTTAATGAAAGCCACTGAGCAATTATCGGGTATGGAGATGATGGCTATTGACCCCATCAAACGTATTATTTCACCCCGTTTCCTAGCCGGATTCTTATCCATGCCCTTACTTGCGGCATTATTTAGTTGCGTAGGTATCATTGGCGGTCAACTAGTGGGTACGGGCTTGCTTGGTGTTGATGACGGTGCTTACTGGTCGCAAATGCAAGCTAACTTGGATTTTCAAGGCGACATCATCAATGGCGTGATTAAAAGTATTGTGTTTGGTTTTGTGACTTCTTGGATTGCTTTATTTGAAGGCTATGATTCCATTCCAACCGCTGAAGGGGTAAGCCGTGCGACAACGAGAACGGTTGTTAATTCAGCTTTTAGTATTTTAGGATTAGATTTTATTTTGACTGCGCTTATGTTTGGAGATAATTAAGGTATGCCACACAACAAAACTCAAGACACCTTAGTGGGACTCTTTGTTGCCAGCGGGATTGCTAGTTTGTTTTTTCTCGGTTTACACGTCAGTAATTTGAGCTCGTTTTCACATGGCAAAACTTTTGAAATTACAGCACGCTTTTCAAACTCAGGCGGATTGAAAGTCAAATCAGCTGTTTCTGCCGCTGGGGTGAAAATTGGAAGCGTTAAATCAATTACCTTTGACCCAAAAACTTACGAATCTGTCGTTAAAATGGACATTGATGCACAATATAAAACATTGCCTGATGACAGTTCAGCGAGTGTTTTTACCGCAGGTTTACTCGGTGAGCAGTATGTTAGTTTAGATGGTGGCGGCTCTGATGACTATTTGAAAAATGGGAGCAAAATAGAAATTACTAATTCTGCACTGATTTTGGAAAAAGCATTAGGCCAATTTTTATTTAAATCTGCCGAAGAAAAAAAAGGCGGTGATGATAAAAAAGGTAGCAGTAAAAAATGACGCATAAATTGAGCCTCATTTCCAAAGGTAATGGTCGCTGGTTGATTCATGGTGATCTTACTTTTGCAGGAATTAACAAAAAAATTATCGACTCCCCTCCTTTCCTGCGGCAAGGAAAAGAAAATATCATCTTAGACTTAGCGGAAGTAACCAATACCGATAGCGCTGGCCTGGCTTTAATGATTGAGTGGATAAAACAAACACGCGCTCAACGCTTACGATTACATTTAAAAAATATACCCAATCAGTTGCTTAATTTAGCTAAGCTCACAGGCTTAGATAAAGCACCGTATTTTTCACTCGAATTACAAAAAAAAAACTAAATTTTATGGATAAACTTATTATCACAGGTGGCGCACGTCTTTCTGGCGAATTGCGTATTTCTGGTGCAAAAAATGCTGCATTGCCTATTTTAGCTGCAACACTGCTCTCGCATGCCCCTGTAAGTGTTGGAAATGTTCCGCATTTACATGACATTACAACAACAATGGAATTGCTCGGTCGGATGGGTGTTAAATTGACCGTTAACGAGAAAATGAGTATTCAAGTTGACGCAAGCTCAATTACCAGCTTTGAGGCTCCCTACGAATTAGTCCGTACCATGCGTGCGTCCATTCTCGTATTAGGGCCATTATTAGCGCGTTTTGGCGAAGCACGTGTATCTCTTCCAGGCGGTTGTGCTATTGGTTCACGTCCCGTTGACATTCATATTAATGGTCTGATTCAAATGGGCGCCGACATTTCACTTGAAGGCGGGTTTATTCATGCAAAAGCGAAACGATTAAAAGGCTGTCGTTTAATGCTCGAGCAAATTACCGTTACTGGTACAGAAAATTTGCTAATGGCAGCAGTGTTAGCCGAAGGCACAACTATAATGGAAAATGCCGCAAAAGAACCTGAAGTCACCGATTTAGCAAATTTCCTCAATGCCATGGGCGCCAAAATTTCAGGTATCGGTACAGATATACTTGTCATTGAAGGCGTGGAAAAATTGGGTGAAACGAGTATTCATTACGATATTTTACCTGACCGAATTGAAACAGGGACTTACTTAATCGCAGCGGCAATTACGGGTGGAAGTGTCCGCTTAAAAGATACTCGGCCTGATTTACTTGATGCAGTGCTCGCTAAGCTCATAGAAGCAGGCGCTGAAATTAACACCGGTGAAGATTGGATTTCGCTCGATATGCACGGCAAACGCCCTAAAGCCGTTTCACTGCGTACATTGCCCTACCCCGCGTTCCCAACAGACATGCAAGCGCAATTCTGCGCATTAAACGCGGTAGCAGAAGGTGTTGGCATTGTCACTGAAACCGTTTTTGAAAATCGTTTTATGCACATCCACGAATTACAGCGTATGGGTGCGGATATTCGCTTGGAATCGAACACAGCCATTTGCACCGGCGTCGAAAAATTAACGGGTGCACCTGTCATGGCAACGGACTTACGTGCTTCTGCTAGTTTAGTCATTGCCGCCTTGGTGGCAGAAGGTGATACAACGGTTGACCGCATCTATCACATTGATCGCGGTTATGATCATATTGAAGAAAAACTCACGCAACTCGGCGCAACGATTCGTCGTGTACCAAAGTGAGATGAACACGATGATTACCATTGCTGTATCTAAAGGTCGTATCTATGAAGAAGCCTTGCCGTTGCTTGCCAAAATGGGCATTGAACCCATTGATAATCCCGAAACGAGCCGAAAATTAATTTTGCCAACCACGCGAGATGATGTGCAATTAATTATTATACGTGCCACCGATGTGCCGACGTTTGTCGAATATGGTGCGGCAGATTTCGGCATTGCTGGTAAAGATGTTCTGCTCGAACATGGGTCTGAGAATTTATATGAACCTATTGATTTAAATATCGCCTGCTGCAAATTGATGACTGCAGCCCATAAAGATGCGCCACCTATTTCTGGGCGTGTTCGCGTCGCAACAAAATATGTCACTATCGCGGAGCAATATTTTGCTAGCTTAGGGATTCAAGCTGAGATTATCAAATTATATGGCTCCATGGAGCTTGCACCCTTGGTTGGCCTTGCGGATTGCATTGTCGACCTCGTTGATACCGGCAACACATTGCGGGCAAATCATTTAGAGCCACGTGAATTAATTATGAATATCAGCTCACGCCTCGTTGTGAATAAAGCGGCTATGAAAATGAAAAATGCGGCGGTCGCGGCGCTGCTTGCACAATTTGAACAAATATTAATTGAAAACAATTCTTAAAACACTTTTTGGCATTTAACCGATTATGAGCAATATCCGCATTCAAAAACTCAATGCAAGCGACACCCATTTCAATGCACAATTAACGCAATTACTCGCATGGGATGAAACTGACGACTTCGCTATCCATCAACAAGTTCTCGATATTATTAGCAATGTTCGCAAAAATGGTGATAAAGCAGTTATCGAATACACAAACCGCTTTGATCATTGTGCGATTGCCCATGCAAATGAATTAGAACTCTCTTCAGAAGCATTAAAAGCGGCATGGGACAATTTACCCGTCGATCAAGCGCGTGCATTGGAACTCGCTGCAGAACGAATTCGTAATTATGCGACGCATCAAAAAATGGAATCATGGCAGCATACTGAAGCGGATGGAACAATATTAGGTCAAAAAGTGACGCCACTGGATCGAGTCGGTTTATATGTACCTGGTGGCAAAGCCGCCTACCCTTCATCGGTACTAATGAACGCTATTCCAGCAAAAGTGGCTGGCGTTCCCGAACTCATTATGGTGGTACCCACGCCCCATGGCGAAACAAATGAATTAGTTTTAGCAGCGGCTTATCTAGCCGGAGTCGATCGTGTTTTTACCATTGGCGGCGCGCAAGCTGTCGCCGCATTGGCTTACGGTACAGAAACGATTCCAGCGGTCGCTAAAATTGTCGGCCCGGGCAATATTTATGTCGCCACCGCTAAAAAGATGGTATTTGGTCAAGTCGGTATCGATATGATTGCTGGACCATCAGAAATTCTGATTATTTGTGATGGCAAAACCAATCCCGATTGGATTGCAATGGATTTATTCTCGCAAGCCGAACACGATGAAAATGCACAAGCGATTTTAATTAGCGATAATGCTGCCTTTCTGGATGCCGTGGAACAAAGTATTCACACACTTCTGCCAACCATGGAACGCGCGGATATCATTCGTGCCTCTCTAACTACACGTGGCGCCTTAATTCTTGTTGAAAATTTAGAGCAAGCCGCGCAGGTTTCCAATATTATTGCACCTGAGCATTTAGAGCTGTCTGTTGAAAATCCTGAAAGTCTCTGTGAGCACATTCGCCATGCTGGCGCTATTTTCATGGGTCGATACACCGCTGAAGCGTTAGGCGATTATTGCGCAGGCCCAAATCATGTTCTGCCCACATCAAGTACGGCGAGGTTTTCGTCACCACTCGGTGTTTATGATTTCCAAAAACGCTCAAGCTTAATTAATTGCTCGGCAGCGGGTGCAAATACCCTTGGAAAAATTGCGTCAACACTGGCACGTGGTGAAAGCTTAACGGCACACGCACGCTCTGCCGAATATCGCCTTCTTTAATTTTTTAGACAATTAAGCGGTTGCCCATAAATTCCCCATTTATCTATTAAAAAAAACGGTGTATTATCACTATTCACCTAAAACAATAAATATTATAAGGGGGATTTATGGGGGAAATAATTGAAATATTTTTTTTCATGTTCGTGATTGCAGGTATTGCCTTTCTACCACTTGGTTACTTTATTTATCAATATTCCAAAGATGGTGAGAAGCCACCTTTTAGTGATTTTGAGCACCACGAAAATCATGGCGAATCTGTGATTGACGGGTATGTTGAAAAAATCATCAGCACT
>CAINHP010000086.1 GCA_903848905.1 uncultured Pseudomonadota bacterium | reverse complement strand
GTGTCAATGGCGCTAGCACATTGATGACTAAATAGGATAAACCTAAATTACGTCGCAAACCGTGATGAAGTAAATAATTAAATTTTAGAAGATGCCGGCGACCACTATGATGCTTCGATAACGTAAGTGAATCGTTTGATGCTGCATTTTCATGGACATCATGGGCAGGTACAACAACAATAGGACACAAAGGCGTCAAGTTTTCATCATCTAAACCTTTGTAGTTCATCGGTACACCAAAAAAACCCGCTGCACCAAGCGTTTCAATAGCTGGGACATATTCTTCTAAATGCCGACGAATCCCTTCTTCTCGATCATCCATACAGAAAACCAACTGAGCACATGGTCGGCTTTTACGTTGATACCAACGCCCACGCAAATAATTCGCTGTTAAACCTTGAAAAATTTGCTCACGATAATGGCGTTCATAGGCCACCAACCAGATTTTCTGACGCTCAGTTTGGGTAAATTCATCCAGCAAATGCAGCATATCGCGCAACTGCATTTCAGATAACAAATTGACGCTCGCAGCATTCAGTCCTAAATGCTGACACAATCGAAATGCCCGCCAAGCAATTGTGTAAACCGCATCAGTGGACGCCTGCTTTTCAGCTAAAGGTGAATGTTGCCATGTCCAAATAACATCCGCTAACTGTTGAAACTTAGATGTTAGCGGTTTTTTATAGCACGAGAATTGCATTAATTCTTGTGCTTGATGTGATAAATATTCTGGAAGATGACCGTTATAGAGTTGATAACGAATAACAAATTCAGCCCTATTTTTTTCAAAATAAGCCTGTAATTTATCGAGTCTTGCATCTACATGCCACGTTTCTTGACAAATTTTATCTAACCAAAGTCGATCAAGCGTTAATCGAATGGCTAAAAAATCCGCTAATTTAGGTTTAACATCATTTTCTGGACTGTATTCGCCATGATGTTCGCGCCAGTTGATCATTCCCGCCCAACCGGGCAACTCTAACGCTAAACGCTGTAGATAGACGGCCCATTTTTCTTGCGGAATATAATGCGCAGATAAATGAAGAATAATGGTATCAATCGCATTCTCTGGAAGTTCATCAATAATTTGCTGTGCCGTGGGCAGTTCAACTAAAGCATCGTGAACGTCATACGATAGCATCGCGCGCCATGCACCATACAAACCTAATTGATGACGTTCAGGTAGCGACCACGAGGCAATTCCTTCATCAAGCGCACTTGCACATAATCGAATCAATTGCGGTTGAACAAATTGCAAGCAATCTACGCCAGTTAACTGATTAACTAATCCACGCAAAGTAAACGATTCACCTAGCGATGAAAAATGTTGTGTTAATAAATCGTTAGCCTGTTTTGACCAAGCATCGCGTACATCGTTATTTTCTTCAAATTGACTTTGCGCGAACCATTCATCAATCTGCGTGGACGTTAAGTTCAACAAATCTTCGCTGTGCATTAACGTATTTGATAAATTTAATTTTGCTAAAATCACTTCCCATAATGCATAAATACCCGATTTTTCATCATCTGCACCTAAAAACAAACGTTCGCGTACTGCCTGTGGCACATCACTTTGCAGCGAATTCAACGCGTGAAGTGTTTGCATTTGCCATGTAAATTGTGATGAGGTGATTGCCGAAAAATCAAACAGTAACGCGAGTCGATATACTGTTTTTCGATAAATGGTTTGACTAGGCAGTGAGCAAAAAACGTCTTCGCAACGCAACGCCTTTTTCTCTGCTAACGCTGCAAAAATGTCTGTGTCTGAAATACGCCCTTTCTCGTAGAATTGACGCATCGCATGCTCTGGCAAATAACCTACAATACCGGTTAACTTTTCAACTTCCGCCAGTGCCTCTTCAAAAGGCAGATGTTGAAATCCATGAATCGTATTATGGTGAACGAAATTTAAAATCGGCCCTTGAGCAGGAAGAATATGATCAATATGCGCAAGTACGTCAGAAATAAGCTCACGCGGCGTCATTGGATTTGAGTGAGAATGTTCGAGAAGTGCAGACATGGATACTCCGTCAAAGACTACGCAATTTTAGGTCAACGGCGTGAGTTGAAATTGAATGGTTTTCGTCATTAGGCCAACCGTAATAGAGGACAAATTGATTAAGCCTGACGGGAATAAACCAAAAAATACAATTCCCGCGACTAAAATACCTGCGGCAAATAATTCATGATTTTTTAAGTCAGCCACTTTTTCCATCGCTGGTTGACTTGTTCCTGTAAATAAAAGCCCAATCGTTCGCATACAATAAGCCGCGCTAATCAAAACGCTTAAGCTAAAAAACACCATCCATGCGCCCCATTGCTCAAAACCACCGAGTAACGCATGAAGTTCTGCGATAAATCCAACTGTCCCGGGCAACCCCATCGCGGCGAGCAGAACAAACGTCATTAAAAATGCAAAACGAGGGGTAATTTTAATTAATGCACTGTAATCTTGAATATTGCGTGTATGTGTACGCTCGTAAAGCAGGCCAACCAATAAAAACATCGCACCAGCAATAAATCCATGCGCGGTCATTTGCAGTACTGCGCCCATCAAACCTGTTTCGTTCAAGCACGCAATGCCAAGAAGCACAATGCCTAAGTGACTCACCGAGGAATAAGCCACCATCGCTTTTAGATCACTTTGTCGCCATGCAAGCAACCCACCGTAAATCATGCCAAATAATGCCAAAATGATCAGCAACGGTTGCAACGTTTGCGCCGCCAGAGGCAGCATCACCACAGCACGAATCAAACCGTACGCGCCCATTTTAAGCAAAATACCCGACAGTAAAATACTGACAGGACTTGGCGCTTCGACGTGTGCAAGTGGCAACCAGCCATGCAAAGGAAAAATGGGCATTTTTACGCCAAAGCCAATCAAAAAACCCAGTAATACCCAAATCTGCTGCGTTTTTGGCATACTCTCAGACACCGTTGACATCGCTTGCATCAATGATACATGCTCTGGTACATATTCATAAGTGGCAATTAGACTCACCAACATAAAAATAGAACCACCCATCGTATAAAGTACGAAATTCAAACTGGCGGCATGGCGACGTTTCCCCCCCCAGCGATTGATGAGAAAAAATAACGGAATGAGTGTTACTTCCCAGAAAATATAAAAAATTGCCCAATCTTGCGCTAAAAAAACACCCAGCATGCCAAATTCAAGCAATAAAATACAAATATGATAACTTTTGACACGTTCATTAATGGATTGTGATGCTAGCAAGGCCACGCAGGTGAGTAGCGTAGCTAACGTCACCATAGGCAATGATAAACCATCAATGCCTAGCGCATAACTACTGCCAAATTTGGGATTAAGCGGGAAATACTCGCTGAACTGAGAGGCAACGCTAGACGAATCATAATCGACTACTAATTTACAACATATCAAGAAAGCGATGGCGGTGAAAAATTGCGCCGTCATTCGAAGCAATTGAGGATATTCGCGGGGAATTAATGAAAGAACGAATACACCAATAGGTGGCGTCCAAAGGAGAGCGCTTAAAATCATCATAAATCGTTGGGCTATTTCCAGAAGGCATTGAGCGCTATTGAAAAAACGCTATATTAAATCAACCTAAGATTGTATATTAATTATCCGATAATTAAAAAACTAAATTTCAAATAAAATTAGTTTAAAAACAACACAAAAAGAAAATAGAGAGAAACATGATTATAGTGACAGGCGGCGCTGGATTTATCGGTAGTAATTTAATTCATGCGCTAAATTGCCAAGGATTCAATAATATTTTATTAGTCGATAATTTAACCAATGGTCATAAAATGCACAATATTGCTGATTTGACGATTGAGGATTATATGGATAAACAGGATTTTATCGCGCGACTTGACGAGGTCAATTTTTTATCCAACATCAAAGCCGTTTTCCACCAAGGTGCCTGTTCAGCAACAACGGAGTGGAATGGTCACTATGTTATGGAAAATAACTACAATTACTCCAAACGTCTTTTACATTGGTGTCAAACGAGAAAAATTCCTTTTGTGTACGCCTCATCAGCATCCGTTTATGGCATGGGACAAAACGGATTTTCCATTGATCGTGCCTGTGAAAAACCCATTAATATGTACGCCTATTCTAAATTTCAATTTGACCAATATGTGCGCAATCTATTGCCTTCATCACAAAGCCAAATTGTGGGACTGCGTTATTTCAATGTTTACGGCTCGCGTGAACAACATAAAGGCAGCATGAGCAGCACGGCTTATCATTTTAATGCGCAACTGCGTCAATCTGATGAGGTGAAATTATTTGCTGGATGTGATGGTTACGCCGATGGCGAGCAAGAGCGTGATTTTGTCTATGTAAATGATGTCGTGGCAATTAATTTATGGTTTTTGAATCACCCCGAATGCAGCGGTATTTTTAATGTCGGCACAGGAAAAGCGCAGACTTTTAATACCATGGCGCAAACGGTCGTGGATTGGCATGGGCGCGGCAAAATTAGCTACATTCCCTTCCCTCAGCATTTGCAAGGTGCCTATCAAAGTTATACTCAAGCGGATTTATCAACGCTACGCGCAATTGGCTGTGATCATGCATTTTTAGATGTGAAAGCAGGCGTGACCGATTATTTAAATAGGCTAAATCGAAATGATTGAGGCGCTAAATAATATATTGCCCCAAACACAATGCGGTCAATGTAGTTTCAAAGGTTGCCGACCTTATGCGGAGGCCATTATTGAAGGTGAAGCTGACATTAATCAATGCCCACCAGGCGGAGATTTAGGTATTGCAAAAATAGCAAAATTACTCAGCGTGCAGCCCAAGCCGCTCAACACGCAATTTGGTGAACATAAACCTAAAAGTGTTGCTTTGATTGATGAAGAAGTATGTATTGGCTGCGTGAAATGTATTGCTGCTTGCCCTGTGGATGCGATTTTAGGTGCGGCTAAATTTATGCACACGGTTATCGTGTCAGAATGCACAGGTTGTGAATTATGTATCGCGCCATGCCCTGTTGATTGCATAACGATGCAGATTTTAGACGATTCACTTTCCGCTCCAAGTAATCTTCATGCAAAACAGCGCTACGATGCACGGCAACAACGCAAAGATAAAGAAGCTGTCGACAAAACAGAGCGTTTGCGCAAACAAAAAGAGCGTTTAGCCTCTACGCAAAATCAATAACTACTCACACAAAAAAAGGAATTCGTTTATAGCGAACTCCTTTTTTATCAAACAATAAAAAACAAAATTTAAGACAGCTTTACTTTCAAAATTTTGTTAATTTCAGCAGGATTACCTTTACCTTGCATCGCTTTCATCACCTGCCCAACAAAGAAACCAAACATTTTTTCATTACCGTCACGGTATTGCTGTGCTTGCTTTTCATTTGCGGCGAGAATGGTATCAATAATCGATTCAATAGCGCCCGTATCGGTAATTTGTTTTAAACCTTGTTTTTCAATAATGTCATCGGCACTGTCCGTGCTGTTCCATAAGAACTCAAACACCTGTTTTCCAATCTTACCTGAAATTGTATCATCTGCAATTCGCGCCACCAGTCCCGCAAAACGCGTCGCATCAATAGGCGAGTCACTAATGTCTAAATCCGCGCGATTCAGTGCCGCTGATAATTCACCCGTAATCCAATTTGCGCAAATTATGCTTTCACAATGTGATAATTTGACCACTTCTTCAAAATAATTCGCCAAATCGCGAGATGACGTTAATATCGTGGCACTTTCATCATTTAATTGATAATCCGTTTTAAAACGTAATTTTTTCTCTTCAGGCAATTCAGGAAGTAACGCTTTAACTTGCGCTTTTAGTTCATCGCTAATAAAAACGGGGAGCAAATCAGGATCAGGAAAATAACGGTAATCGTTCGCTTCTTCTTTACTTCGCATAGAGCGTGTTTCATCTTTCACTGAATCATACAAACGCGTTTCTTGAACGACCTTACCACCGCTTTCAATCAATTCAATTTGACGCTCAATTTCATGATTGATGGCTTTTTCAACAAATTTAAATGAATTAATATTTTTAATTTCCGCACGCGTTCCAAATTCAGCTTGTCCTTTTGGACGCACCGATACGTTTGCATCACAGCGAAATGAACCTTCTTGCATATTACCGTCGCAAATTTCAAGGTAACGTACAAGCTCATGTAATTTGCGCATATAGGCCACCGCTTCTTTAGCTGAGCGCATATCCGGCTCAGAGACAATTTCAAGTAGCGGCGTGCCTGCACGATTTAAATCGATACCACTCAAACCATGAAAATTCTCATGCAACGATTTGCCTGCATCCTCTTCTAAATGGGCACGCGTCACGCCAACGCGTTTTGTTTCACCATCAACCTCAATATCTAAAAAACCTTTACCGACAATTGGCAATTCAAACTGGCTGATTTGATAGCCTTTTGGCAAATCTGGATAAAAATAGTTTTTACGTGCAAACACAGAATAAGGAGCAATTTCCGCGTTAATTGCCATGCCAAAAATAACCGCTTTATGCACGGCATCTTCGTTCAATACAGGCAATACACCGGGCATGCCCAGTGAAATCACGCAAGCTTGCGTGTTAGGCTCAGCACCATACGTTGTTGATGCGCCAGAGAAAATCTTTGATTTTGTAGCTAATTGCGTGTGAATTTCAAGACCAATCACCGCTTCCCATTGAGTATTCATATTCGTCCTTTTGATTAATCGTTTAAAGCGAAAGCGTTTGTGTATGCCAATTCGTCACTTGTTGATACGCGTGCGCGACATTTAAAAGGCGAGCTTCATCAAAATAATTGCCAATTAACTGTAAACCAACAGGCAGTCCACCTATAAATCCAGCGGGGATGGACATAGCCGGTAAGCCAGCTAAATTGATTGCAATTGTGTAAATATCGGCTAAATACATCTCGATAGGATTGGCTAATTTTTCACCAATGTTAAACGCAGGTGTTGGCGTAACCGGACTAAAAATAACATCAACTTCATTTAACGCCTGTTTAAAATCTTCGCTAATTAAGCGACGTACTTGCTGCGCTTTGAGGTAATACGCATCGTAGTAGCCTGCTGAAAGTGCATACGTCCCCATTAAAATACGACGTTTTACTTCCTTACCAAATGCCTCACCGCGCGAGCGTGTGTATAAATCATTCAAATCAGCTGGATTTTCGCATCGATACCCAAAACGCACGCCGTCATAACGTGACAAATTCGATGAACATTCCGCTGAGGCAATAACGTAATAAGCCGGAATCGCATATTTCAAATTCGGCATCGAAATTTCTTTAATGTCAGCACCAAGTTTTTTATATTCTTCAATGGCAGCGTCTAGCGTCTTCGCCATATCTGCATTTAAATCTGCAGTGAAAAATTCTTTAGGTAACCCGATTTTAAGACCTGTTAAGGGTTTATCTAAGTCAGCGCAATAATCTGGTACAGGCACGTCAACGCTGGTTGAATCTTTCGCATCAAATCCAGCCATAGATTGCAGTAAAATAGCGCAATCCTGCGCACTACGCGCCATCGAACCACCCTGATCAAGGCTTGATGCATACGCAATCATGCCAAAACGCGAGACGCGACCATAAGTCGGTTTAATACCACTTACGCCACAAAACGCAGCAGGCTGGCGAATAGAGCCCCCTGTATCGGTACCCGTCACGCAAACGGCAAGCTGCGCTGCTACCGCTGCCGCGCTGCCGCCAGATGAGCCACCGGCAACTGCATTTTTATTCCATGGATTTTTCACCGCGCCATAAAAACTTGTTTCATTTGACGAACCCATCGCAAATTCGTCCATATTAAGCTTACCCAAATTCACCGCCCCAGCCGCATTCAATTTTTCAACGACGGTAGCGTTGTAGGGCGCAATAAAATTATCGAGCATTTTTGAGCCACAAGTGGTTTTTACATCTTGCGTACAAAAAATATCTTTGTGTGCCATCGGAATGCCAGTTAATATCTCAGCGTTCCCACTTGCAATTCGCACATCAGCGAGTTGCGCAGCTTGCAAGGCTTGATCTGCGGTGACGGTAATGTACGCATTTAAATCAGCATGTTGCGAAATACGATTTAAAAAATGCTGTGTGAGCTCAACACTGGAAAATTCTTTTGCACGCAGACCTTCAGCGAGTTGCGTTATTGTTTTATTTTGCATGATTGTTTTTCTGTTTTCCTAAAAGGGCGATGGATGAAATTTTACCATTTTTCTCAAGGATTGGGCGTGGTTGAATGTTGCTTTGTTAAATAAAATTGTGCGAGGGATAAATCTTCGGGGCGAGTGATTTTAATATTATCGCTGCGCCCTTCAACAATCCTTGGCGTAAAACCTTGCATTTCCAGCGCACTCGCTTCATCCGTTACCGCATCACTACCCTGCGAAGCCTCTAACGCTTTTTTTAACAAGCCATAACGAAACATTTGTGGCGTTAATGCACGCCAAATAACGTTACGATCAAGGGTGCTAATAATGTGATTGCCATGCACTTCTTTTAAGGTATCGTGTGAGGATAGCGCTAAAATACCACCTACGTCATCTTCGCGTAGCGTTGAAATTAAAAGATGAATATCTTCTTTTGTAATGCAAGGACGCGCCGCGTCATGTACAAGCACCCAATCATCAGCATTGGCGATACCATCAAGCGCATGTAACGCATTTAAAACCGAATCAGCGCGCTCTTTTCCACCTTGTGCGCAAAGAATTTTAGTGTGTGTTGAAATGGGCAAATCGGGCCAATACGCATCGTCAGCTGAAATGGCAACGACGATTCTCTCAAAGATGTCTGCGAAAATTAAACGATGCAGTGTCTGTTCGATAACTGTACAGGCAACTGTTAAATTTTCTAAGTTTTGAGTTGATAATGGAAGATATTGTTTTGGGCAATTTGCATTCATGCGTTTACCAACGCCTGCCGCAGGCACAATCCCCCAAAATTGAGTTGATTTTGTCATTTTCATTTTTTATCGAGTGAAACAAAACTGCCGCTAAAAAGCGGCAGCACATACAGCGAGTTTAAAATGATTTTAACAATAGAGCAATTATTGTGACCGTACCCAATCACCAATTTTAATATTTGGTTTTTTAACGACGCCTTCAATCGTGCCAATCGCATAACGCGGTGTGATTGATTGAATAGTCAGCACGTTTGTAGGTTGTTTGTTTGATGTATAGCTATTACCACCATCTAACTGAATACCCTCACCTGCTGTCGCATAAACGATAAGCTGATCGCCCACATTAAGTTTTTCTTGTGCCCCTGCATCGATATAAATTTTATCGCCTTTAATGTCTGCAATACGGGTTGAGAACGGATAGCAACTCAAGGATTGCGCTATATCAGCGCTTGCATTGTGAATAATTTCGGTAATTTTCTGGCCTGTTGCGGTTGATCGAAAACCATCGCTTCCCACTGTATAACTGGCAGGAATGAAGACGTCACCACTTGATTTATCGACGTAACGCTTCTGAAACAATAAAGCACCTGTCATCCCATCGTGAACATAAACGTCAATACCGATATTACGACTACCTGTAATATGCCGTTTCCAGCTATTAAATAAACCTTCAACGCCACTGCCTTGCATATATTCATCAGAGGCAATTTCCATATCACGCAGCACACCAGATAAAACAAACTGTGCACCAGATTTATTGGCCATTTTAACTACTTTAGACTGTTCGTATTCATTGCGCTCTTGCAAATCTGGCGCTAAATCTGGACGTGGATAAATAGCTAAATTTGTCGAATTAATCCCAATGAACTGATTGGATTCCATAAGCAAATTATTAATTTCACGAGGAATACCATTATCTAAGTCATTACTTTCATAATCACTTAATTGTTCTTGTACCACACGTGGAAACGCGGTTGCGATAATGCGTTTGCGATAATTTGGCTGACAAGTTCCTGTTGACGAAAGCTCAACCATCGCTTTCACATGATAAATGCCGTCTGCCTGCCATTCACGCAATACTTTTGTATTGCTTACCGCAGCGGCGGTGCGCATGGTCATACTTTCCAGTAATCGATTATCACGCCCCACAGAAGATTGACTCTGAACAGCCACAGCCGATTGCTGAGAAGCCACGCGAACTGCATCTTGCAAAGCTTGTTTTTTTGCCAGCAAGACAGCGCCATTTTGCACGGTTGCTTGCCCTTCAACGGTTGCCACCACATTTTTGGGAGCAGATGGAGCAGGTGGTGGCGTTGTTGCGCAAGAAACGATGCCCACAAGTGCGCTTATAGATGCAAGCCTAAACAAGAGCGTAGTCATAACTTATTCCGTGATATTTGGACGGTCAAAACCTGACGTAAGCGGATAATCATAGCAATCCATACTATTGCAATGCGCTGGTGTTGAAATCGCTGAACTTGCCACAAGTGTTGCTGTCGTTGGTTGAATTGTTGGCGCCACATTTGAGAATGGGGTTAATAATTCAGGCTCTGCTACAGGGGGTTGTGGATGCTGCATACACTGCGTAACCACAGAAGGTGAGCCATTCATACACTCATAAAAACGCGGTGTTAATTCAAGCTCAACAACTGTTTCAAAGGTATCGTCACCGGCAAATTTATCTTTATTAATTGCAACTGTACGAACAATTTTTGCGCCACGCAAATACGCATCAACATAAGAGCGATAACTATCGTGCGTAATAATCATGTTTTCAACGGTCGTCACACCGGTTAAATGTACACCGTAAACTTGCTCAGATAAGCTACGATAAGCATCCAACTTTGATGAGCGCATCGCCATCAGTTTAATTTGAGGGCGTGAATAATGGTCGCTTTTTTCAGCCGTACCATATCCCGTTGCACTCAATACTTTATGTGGAACATAATCAAATTCGTTAGCATGCGCAGTTGGTGCGTGACTTGAACACGCTGAAAGCAATGCACTTAAAAATGCAGTCAGTAAAGCAGGTTTAAAATTATGATGATTCATTGGGCAAACTCCTATAATTAGTGAGTAGTTTAGCGGCAAAAAAAACGTTTTCTTGAATTTTGTTTTCTTGGTTATTAAGCGTGATTAAACAGGAAATGTCAGACCGTGTAAAATAGAGTTACAAATTATTTACTTTTTATATTTTTTAATATCGACATGCCATGGAAACTTATCTTGTTGGCGGCGCTGTCCGCGATAAATTATTAAACCGAATTGTCACTGAACGCGACTGGGTCGTTTTGGGTCAAACGCCCGAGTCTATGCAGGCACTTGGCTTTCAAGCTGTCGGCAAAGATTTCCCCGTGTTTTTGCATCCAAAAACCAAAGAAGAATATGCACTAGCGCGCACAGAACGTAAAACTGCAAAAGGCTATAAAGGGTTTAGTGTTTATGCCGCGCCTGATGTCACGCTTAAGCAAGATTTGCTGCGACGTGATTTAACGATTAATGCCATTGCTATGTCAGAAACAGGTGACATCATTGATCCTTACGGCGGCGTCGCTGATTTGGAAAAACGTATTTTTCGCCATGTTTCCCCCGCTTTTGCTGAGGACCCTGTGCGTATTTTACGTTTGGCGCGTTTTGCAGCACGCTATGCACCACTCGGCTTTACCATTGCAAAGCAAACACGAGAGCTGATGAATGACATGGTTAACGCGGGTGAAGTCGATGCGCTTGTTCCAGAACGCATTTGGACGGAAATGCACAAAGCTTTAGGTGAATCAAAACCATCCGCCTTTTTTTATACGCTACGCGATTGTGGTGCTATGGAGAAAATTTTTCCTGAAATTGATGCACTGTTTGGAATTGAGCAACCCGCAAAATATCACCCTGAAATCGATTGCGGCGTTCATACAATGATGGTTTTAGACCGCTCAGTGACATTAACGGACAAATTAGAAGCCCGTTTTGCAGCATTAGTGCATGATGTAGGCAAAGCACTTTCACTCAAAAATGATTTACCCCATCACCATGGGCATGAACTCAAAGGCGTCCCTATTGTTGAGAAAATGTGCAATCGTCTACGTGTTCCCAATAATTTTAAAACCCTCGCGCTACACGTCACGCAATATCACACCCATTGCCACCGCGTAAACGAACTACGCGCCACCACGCTTGTTGATTTACTGCAAACACTTGGGGCGTTTAAAGAGCAAAACAGACTTCAAGAGTTTGTTATCGCCTGTGAATCGGATATGCGTGGGCGATTAACCTTTGAAAATGCACCTTATCCTCAAGCAGAAATGCTGTTGCGACTCGCCAGTGCAGCGGCAAATATCGATACATCAATCGTATTAAACAGCGGTTTGCAAGGGGCAAAAATTGGGGAAGCGATTCGGCGATTGCGTATTCAAGCCATCGCCGAATGTCGATTATCAAATCAAGTTTAAGATAGATAAATTAGGGTGATTATCAGGGCGCGGGGTTTTCCATTCCCAATGAAATAAACGGTCTTCCTTTGAAATTTCTATATCGTTAATTGACGCTATTCTGCGTTGCATTAACCCTTTTTCATTAAATTCCCAATTTTCATTACCAAAAGAACGTAGCCATTGCCCTGATGCGTTTTGCCATTCATAGACAAAACGCACAGCGATACGATTTTCATGAAACGCCCACAATTCCTTTATCAGTCGATATTGCTGCTCGCTTGCCCATTTACGTTTTAGAAAAGCAATGATCTCATCGCGACCGTTCACAAATTCGGAGCGATTTCGCCATTGACTATCGATGCTATACGCTAATGCAATATTTTCAGGCACTTGCAAATTCCACGCATTCTCAGCCGCACGCACTTTGATTGCAGCGGTTTCATCCGTAAACGGCGGAAAAGGAGGACGTAATTCATCAATCATAAATCAATCTTATTTTTTTAGCTTACTTAAAAGGTTTTTTGCCAACGCAATTAAGGCTTCACGTTTTAAAAATGCCCCATAAAACGCAAACCCAATGAACATACCGTAAACCAATTTACCAAGGAAAGAATCATCTTCACTTGAATTCGCAGCAGCGGCAACTTTTTTAGCGCGTTCAATATCGTCAAGTTTAGGCGCAATCGTTTGAACAGCCACTTTTGAAGGCGTAACAGGTGCGTTCAAATCAGGCAATCCTAAACTACGCCATTCGTCATAATCTTGCCAAATAGGGTAGCCGCCTTTTTTCCAATATTCTTTGGTGAAATAAGGTGCAAGGCTCATGCCGTGTGACATAGGAATACCGCGATCATCCATAAAGCCATCGTAAACCACCAAACTAATATCACCACCCTCGCCTATGCCATTCGTGGTAAATGCTTTTTCAACGTGATCATGGAACATCCAAATGCCTTGACCAAAGCTGTTTAAACCATCGTCTTTGCCGTTAAGCTCTAAATCTAAACGTTGAGCTGGCACCATGCCATGGACATCGCGTTGAATATAAGAGCCTTGACCATTATCAACCCCATCGTAGTGAGTGATCGTTGGTTTGTGTCCGTGAATATGCAAGGCCAGCGATTCGGTATGTCCATTTATGACACGCAATTTCACTTTTTCGTCTTGCTTCATGTGAATGAGTGATTCACGCAATGTATACGGAAAAGAGCGACCGTTTAACATGAAATAATCATCTGTTGCATCTGTCGTGTCATATTCCATGTTCATGTGCTTTGCAATTAAACGTGGATCATTTGCAGAACGTGCGACGACTTCATGAAGTTCTTTATCTACAGACTGGTAATGCAAATCATATTCACGCGCATATTTTTCAGTCACAGCAACCGAGGGATGACGCACTTGACCAGCACCTACGTTAAGTGTTTGAGGCCAGTTGTTGGGTCGATTTTCCTCAACAATAAACATCCCCTGCAAACCCATAGGAATGTGAGTGTGCGGTTGAACGTGACAGTGATAGTACATCGTGCCAGGTTGACGTGGTTTAATAACGTACGTTTTACTTTCACCCGGCATGGTATCCATGTTACTGGTTTGACCTACGCCATCATTGCCGTTTTGCGAGTGATCCATAAAAGGGTGATCAACGCCATGTAAATGAATGGAGTGCGGCAGATAATGCGTATTTTCTAAAACAATCCATACCACATCATCTTGTTCAACACGAATGGTTGGTGATGGCACGCGCAATAAGGGATTAGCAATAGATTCATATAAATTAAGCGTAGACATATCGCGTGTTTTAGGTGCATACACCCAAAAAGTGGGCTGCAATCCCGGCGCAATATCAAATGTTGTAATCGGATCTTTGTTGTCTGGTGAATGCCCATTCAACTCAACAACTTCAAGTTTGATGACAATTTTATCAGGATCGCCATCGCCATCCATATCATCAGACATGGTAATGGCATCGGCCGCTAATTGCGTTTGCATTAGCGTATCCATTGAAACACCATTTGTGCCTTTCACAAACGCAGCAATGTCATACGGATTATCAGGGTTACAGAGTTTTGATGCCTGAATTTTCACGCCATCAATCACCTGTTCTTTACGCCAACTTGGATCCATAAAATCCGAGCAAACCTCTTCAACTGCCCCTAACGCCACTTTTGAAGATGGCGGCAAATCTGTTGCAGCATAACTAGTTGCCGAAAATAGAAGCGAGCTACTGCTAAGCAAAGTAAGCATGGTTTTACGCATAAGAATAACCTTCAAAATATGACGCGAAAAAAAACCCGTGAAAAAAACGGGATACTTTAAGACACTATTTTAACTCAATATCAACGCTTGCGCATTGATTAACCAAATTAACAAAGAACAAATCAAAAAAGAAGCCAATATGATCAGTTGATTAAGATACATATATACGCTATAATTGCAGGATTAGCGACAAGTTTGTCGAGCGTTAATTCGTCACTTTTAGTCGAAAAATTGTCAATAGCGATAACGAATATTCACTGCGCAGGTAAATAATGAGCGAAGAACAACAGCAATCTCAATTAAAACAATTGATCGCGAAAGGCAAACTTCAGGGGTACTTAACGTACGCTGAGGTAAACGATCATTTGCCAAATGATGCTGATCCAGAGCAAGCTGAAGAAATCATCAACATGATTAATGACATGGGGATTCAGGTTTACGAAGTTGCGCCTGATGAAGATTCGTTAATCACCGATTCAGTTGCCGTCACCACCGATGACGAAGATGCAGAAGAAGTTGCCGCGCTAGCATCACTTGACAATGAATTTGGCAGAACAACTGACCCTGTCAGAATGTATATGCGTGAAATGGGTTCCGTTGAGTTATTGACCCGCGCAGACGAATTAAAAATTGCCAAACGTATTGAAGAAGGTCAACGTCAAATAGTGCAAGCTGTTGCGCGTTCGTATGTTGTTGTCAGCGATTTTATTAGGTCGTTTGAGTCCATTTCACCTGACGCTGCGCTCAGTTCAACCAATAACGATGAAGGCAATATACGCCTAACAGATTTAATTTCTGGGTTTGTTGATTTGTCTGAGCCTGAAGATTTAATTGCAGCGGCTCCAGCTGATGACGAATTAGAAGACGATGACAGTATTGTTGTCGATGATAGCAGCGAAGAAGAAACAAAAGGCTTAAATTACGAGGAAGTAAAAGAAAAAGTCGATGTCCTCAAAAAACAATTGACCGTCGCTTCAGATGTAATGAAGAAAAACGGTTATACGAGCGATAAAACGGAACATGAGTTTGATAAACTTACCGAGTTATTTATGGAATTCAAATGGTCATCTAACTATTTGAAAAAATTAACCGGTATTATTCCAAAAGGCATAGCGACCGTTCGTGCCCAAGAAAAATTCATTACGGATATTGTCGTAAATCAAGTTAAAATACCTCGCAAGGATTTTCTTGCTGTATTTAACGAAAATGTGAGCAGTCCCGCATGGTTAGAAAAATTTTTATCTGACCCAATACATGGTGCAAATTTAAAAGAGCGCGAAAAAGAGCTTCGCAAATCGCTCAAATTACTTGCTGAAATTGAGTCTGAATATGGTTTAACCATTAATGGGTTAAAAGATATTAATCGCCGTATGGCCATCGGCGAAGCTAAAGCGCGTCGCGCTAAAAAAGAAATGATTGAAGCGAATTTACGCTTAGTTATTTCGATAGCAAAAAAATATACTAATCGTGGATTACAATTCCTCGACTTGATTCAAGAAGGAAATATTGGTTTAATGAAAGCGGTCGATAAGTTTGAATATCGTCGCGGCTATAAATTTTCAACTTATGCAACATGGTGGATTCGCCAAGCCATTACGAGGTCAATTGCTGATCAAGCGCGTACCATCCGAATTCCAGTTCACATGATTGAAACAATCAATAAACTCAATCGTATTTCTAGACAAATTTTGCAAGAACTCGGACGTGAAGCAACTCCCGAAGAACTCGCAGAACGCATGGAAATGCCTGAAGATAAAGTGAGAAAAGTATTAAAAATCGCAAAAGAGCCTATTTCAATGGAAACCCCTGTTGGTGATGACGAGGATTCACATTTAGGTGATTTTATTGAAGATGGAAAGGTACTATCACCTGTTGAAGCAGCAACAATTGAGGGACTGAAAGAGTCAACTCAAAATGTACTCGCAGGACTTACCAACCGTGAGGCAAAAGTATTGCGTATGCGTTTTGGTATTAACATGAATACTGACCATACTCTTGAAGAAGTTGGCAAACAATTTGATGTAACACGCGAGCGTATTCGACAAATCGAAGCCAAAGCGTTGAGAAAATTACGCCATCCTTCACGTTCAGAGCAACTGCGTTGTTTCTTAGATAACGATTAACACAAGTTTTAGGGCCCTTAGCTCAGTTGGTTAGAGCATCCGACTCATAATCGGCTGGTCGTAGGTTCAAGTCCTACAGGGCCCACCATTTAAATCAAAGGCTTAGAGTAACATCTAGGTCTTTTTTATTGTCTAAAATTCTCTACGTTGCAGTTGAAAATAAATTCCTGCATATTTACGACAATGTTCACGTAGCGTAGACAATTCTAATGAAGACTCAAAACCTAATATTTCACAAAGGGATTGTTGGAAATGCTCAAGTAACCTTGGGTAGGTCTGCTGCAAGGCTTGAAGATGATTGACTAATTGATTTAAAAAACGTTTCTGCATTGTTATTTAATTCTTCAAATCCACAAGCTTGTGGCAAAGTTTCGAATAATAATTTTACAGGACTTTGAGTTTGTGAAAAAGCATCGCGTACAGCAAGAACCTT
>CAINHP010000085.1 GCA_903848905.1 uncultured Pseudomonadota bacterium | reverse complement strand
TGATGCCGTAGAGGATAAACACACGAAAGGGATTATTCTTCACGCAAATTCGCCTGGTGGAAGTCCTGTGCAATCGGCGTATGTGTATGATGAAATTCGCCGAATTAAGAAAGAACATCCAACACTGCCTATTTTTACAGTTGTAAGTGATATATGTGCATCGGGTTGTTATTATATTGCGTCAGCGAGTGATAAAATTTATGTTAATCAAGCGAGTTTGGTGGGTTCCATTGGCGTTTTAATGGACGGTTTTGGTTTTGTGGATGTGATGCAAAAATTAGGCGTCGAGCGTCGACTGCTTACGGCAGGCTCACATAAAGCGATGCTGGATCCATTTACACCGCGTAAAGAAAACGATACAACGTATATGCAAAGTTTACTCAATCAAGTACATCAACAATTTATTACCGCAGTTAAAAATGGACGTGGTGAGCGCTTGAAAGAAACGCCTGATTTGTTCTCTGGACTTGTTTGGAGTGGTGAGGAAGGAGTGAAAATTGGGTTAGTGGATGACTTTGCAACTCAACGTGATGTTTCAAAAAACATTATTGGTGCCGAAAACGAAGTAAACTTTACACCAAGAGAGCAACTATTTGATCGCCTTGCTGGGCGATTAGGGGCGTCTTTTGGACAATCACTGAGTAGTTTTCTGCAGGCAACGTCGTTGCGTTAATATTTTGGAATGAATTTATGACTAAGAAAAAAGAAACCGCGTCAACTAAACAAGATAAAAAGCAAGATAAAAAAGTGACGCTCGTGAAAATGCCAAGCTATAGCACAATGCTTTTTGGTGCGATTGCAGCTTATTGGCTATCAACTATCATGAACCCCGCTTTTGTGGCGATTGGCGTGCTGGTTATTTTATTTATTCCAATCGTCTCAGTAGATAATATTTTTGCGCGTCAATTTTCTAAAGCGTATCAACGCCCAGAACCTGAAGAGACGGCGCATGATCAAAAACCAGTAGATGATAAAAAAGCAAAAAAACCAGAAGTAAAAAAGGTCGCCGCAGCGGCGCCCGCGAAAGCAGTTGAAGCGAAACCTGCAGCAGTAAAAAAATAAAAATCACATTAAATGAAAATAGTAGGGATTTCTAATTTTTGTATTTCAAACTAGATAAAGTGTATAGCTAGAGTTGCAATGTTCATATTTTTGATAAACAAGTGGGGATTTAATAATGACTAACGTAACGTTTACGCTTCCAAGTGATACAGTAGGAAATGCAACTGGTGGGATTTTGCTAGGTGATTTTAATCACTGGAATCAAACCGATGGGATCGTTCTTGAAAAACAGAAAAATGGGGATTTACAGGCGACTTTGCCACTTGAAGTAGGTAAATATTATGAATATCGCTATTTACTCAGTGATGGTCGATGGGTAAATGATGAATATGCGAATCCTTACACGAATACATACGGGCATTGTGTTGAAAATTGCAGTTTGATTGTGCCTGCCGATGTAAAAGAATCTGCTGTACCGTCATCAGGCGTTCAAAAAACAGATGATTTAACTAAAATTGAGGGGATTGGTAAAAAAATCGCGGAACTTTTAGTGGCCCAACATATTTGTACGTTTGCGGATTTAGCGAATTCAAAGAATAGAATATTGCAAAATATTTTAAATGATGCAGGCAGTCGATATAAATCTTATGATCCAAATACATGGGTTGAGCAAGCCAAATTAGCTTCTGAAGGTAAATGGGATGAACTTAAGAAATTGCAGCTTGATCGCAAGAATGCAAAAAAAGCATCTTGAATTATATGATGTTAGGTACTTTTAAATCGTAAATGGTTATTGAAAACAGCGGTATCGCCTTATATTTTTTGATGGCGTTTGGTTCGGGTTATGCGATTGGTAATTTGCATGGAATGGGTTTTTTAAAAACGTGGTTGGTATCCATTCTTTTTGTGCCTTTTGCGTATGAATTGCTTAACCCGAATATCTTAATGGTTCTCACCGTCATCGGTTTTTCGTTTGGGTTGTATTTTGCAAAAAGTGTTTCATTTTTTGATGTGTTAAGTTATCTAAGCCCCAAGCGTTTTTTGCAACCACGCAAAAAAAGAACGACAAATCAATCAACTTACCATGCGACGTTTTCAGCAAATGCTGACAATAATTCGCCCTTTGATGCTCGACGTCCCGAAGAAGTTTTGGGGTTATCGCCTGATTTCACTCAAGAAGAGCTTAAAGCAGCTTATCAGCGCGAATCGAATCGCACCCATCCTGATAAATGGGCAAATAAATCAAAGGCGCTTCAGCAAATGATGAGCGCAGAGCAACAACAAATCAATGCAGCGTATAAAAAATTAAAACGCTAAACTGCTTGGAGCGTAGCGAATGCACGAACTTTCTTTACTTGAAAATGTGCGAACCATTTTAGAAGAGCACGCTCAAAGCCAACATTTTCAGACTGTCGAAAATATCACTTTAGAAATTGGTGCATTGTCGTGCGTTGAACTTGATGCCTTAACCTTTGCTTTTGCATCAGTAATGAAAGGTTCACTCGCCGAGTATGCTGAATTAAAATTTAAACGAATTGAGGGGCAAGGGCGCTGTTTTGAATGTGGACAGTTGACGCCAATGATTGAGTTATATGACGTTTGCATACATTGTGGGCATTTTCGCGTAGAAATAGTGAGCGGACTTGAAATGAAAATTACGGAACTGAAGGTGCGTTAATATGTGTGGAATTTGTGGTTGCAGTGATATGTCATTCTCAGGAAAATTTAGCCTCGTCAATAAACCTAACGCGTTACTGTTTACGTCTTATGATTCAAACCAAGGTGATGAAAGTGCTGACAAGAGCCGCTTGATTCAAATGGAAGTGGATTTGCTCGGCAAAAATAATAGTTATGCTGAGAAGAATCGACACTATTTTCAGGAACATGGTGTTTTTGTTCTTAATTTGGTGTCCAGTCCCGGTGCTGGAAAAACCACCTTGCTGGTTGAAACGATAAAAGCTCTAAAAGAGGTTTTTCCGATTGTGGTTATCGAAGGTGATCAGCAAACGCAGCATGATGCAGATCGCATTCGCGCGACAGGGGTTCGTGCTTTGCAAATCAATACAGGACGTGCTTGTCATTTAGATGCGCAGGGTATTGGTGTTGCGGTGGCGAAACTAGGCATTGAAAATAACAGTTTTTTAGCCATTGAAAATGTCGGTAATTTAGTGTGTCCTTCTGCATTTGATTTAGGCGAAGCACATAAGGTGGTGGTTTTATCCGTGACAGAAGGGGATGATAAACCGCTTAAATACGCCGATATGTTTTACGCTGCCGATTTAATGATTATTAACAAAATAGATTTGTTGCCGTATGTTGATTTCGATATGGATCGTTGCATCGCGTTCGCGCGGCAGGTTAATCCAACCATTCATATTATTGAGCTTTCCGCAACAAAAGGTGATAATTTTAGCGAATGGACAAATTGGCTGCGTGTATCAATGCAAAAAGTGATTAAATCGCGCGCGCTTTGAGTTTATGAGAAAGTGACGTTCCAAAGCGTAAACAAGGTTGCTCAAAATAGGTAAAAGAGAGTGATGAAAAACCAAATACTATTCCTAAATAAATCAGCGTTTGCCACCATTGCACGCCTGTATAATAAGCCGTAGCCAATTCTTGCCACAAATACACAGAATACGAAATACGTCCTAAATAGCTTAATTTAGGATGGTGAAACAGTGTTTTCATTTTTGGAAAATGCGTAGGTGTACCAAACACAATGAGTTGAACAAGCAGCGGATAAAGTAGGATTTTAAATACCGCATCTTGTTTAGTGGGCAAAAAAGTCAGTAAACCCATGAGTAAGATTGTTGCTGCAGACCATTCAAGTAAGGATAAATTACGCAGGCGTTTCATCCAATGAAAAGGCAGTAGCGCACTAAAACAGCCCATCAGCAGAAATAAAAAGTAAGTGCAATATTCTGACCAAAAAGTATTTCCACTATAAAGTAATATCATTGCAATGCTTGTGAGCAGTGCAATGGATGAGAAAATACGACCATTTCTATTTCCACGCCACGCCCAAATAAAGAGCAGAGGAAAGAGTAGGTAAAACTGCTCTTCATAAGCAAGTGACCATGTATGTCCGGCATACCATGAGCAGCCTTTTGTTAATGGTAAATTACATAAAAATGCCGCTGACGTGAGTAATTGTTCGCCGCTAATCTTAAGTAAATTAGCCGAATTTAAAATAAATAAAGTCAGTAAATAGAGCCACATGGGTGGCACAATTCGAAAAAAACGACGTGCACAAAAAGCACTTAAACAAATTTTTCCTGTCGTATTCTTTTCGGAATTTAATCCGTTGCAAATCACAAAGCCACTGATACTAAAGAAAATCAACACACCCATTTCACCAAAACGCTCAATTTGCAGTGAATACGTTTCAATGTCTGCGATATAGCGATCAATACCGCTAAATAATAAAAAGTGTTCTTGAATGACCAATATAACGGCAAAAAATCGCCATACATCAATGTGTTCAATGCGTTTAGTTGCGCTCATTTTTTTCCCTAAATCATGAAAGTGTTACTGTCTACATCTAATTGGCGAAGTTTATCGCGTGCGTAATCGAGTAGCGCTTGTATCATCGTTTGTTGCTTTTCGTCTTGCGGTTGTATGTTTTTGATAATTTGTAGAAAATCAGTCAACGTGATATTAGCATCACTTGATGCGCCAATCAGTTGTGCAACGCAGAATTCACGCCACTTTTCCCATTCAACGCTGGTTAATGTACTGGGATAATTTCTAGCTCGATATCGAAATAACATTTCCTCAATGCGAGTATCTTCGTAGCGAAACGATAAGGTCGCAAGTTGTTCAGGCGGTGCATTGCGAATTTTTATCATCGCTTGTTTGTCGACAGCGGAGAAAAATCCGCCATTGTATAAACCTAAATCGACATTTAAAAGTGCAGCGACATTTTTGGGTGATTGTCCAAAAACGCTGTGTAGTTTTTGTGTTAAATCGCCTGTGGCGATAATTTGCGCTGCATTTGAATGGCAAATATCAAGATTGAGTTTTAATCTTTCAATTTCAATAGGTGTTAATACCGACAACGGCGCAAGGACGGGGCATTTGTTAATATGCACGGTTTTGAGCGGGATGCGCGAGACGTTTTCGGGTAAATCTTGCGTAGCGACAAATAATCGCTGTTTTATGTTATCTGCATCTAATGTTAATAATGCGCTAGGTTCCTCACTTAAATCATAAACGATTATTTCATTGGCATTAGTAGGATGGGCACATAGCGGCAGAATAATCGCAAGGCAATGCTTTGTCGCAGGATACATACCCGAAATATGCACTAATGGAATACCGCTGCCAACATCGAGTAGTTTTAGTGCTTGTGATTTACTTCGATGCTCAAAAAAGAAATTAAATAAGCGAGGTTGTGCGTTCTTCAGTGTCTTGGCGAGTGCTAATGTGGCGTAAACGTCTGCCAGTGCATCATGCGCATTTGCGTGGAGAATGCCATTTGCGGCGGTCAATTGATCTAATTTAAAAATGGGTACGCCATCATCGTTGTAGACCCAGTTGATTCCTTGCGGACGCAAAGCATGAGCGGCGCGAAAAATATCCAGTAAATCCCAACGTGAATTACCGTGTTGCCATTCACGTTCATAGGCATCAAAAAAATTACGATAAAAACTATGGCGCGTGATTTCATCATCAAAACGAATGGAGTTATAGCCGATTGTACACGTTCTGGGTTGCGATAATTCTTTATGAATAATACGCATGAAATTAGCTTCACATTCACCTAAATCATTCGCTTTTTGTGGTGTAATACCCGTTAATAAACATGCTTGTGGGTGAGGTAATATATCAAGGCTTAATTTGCAATAAATTGAAATGGGCTCATCGATAATATTGAAATCCAAATCGGTTCGAACACCCGCAAATTGCAGGGGACGATCTTTTTGAGGATGTGTCCCCGTAGTTTCGTAATCGTATAAAAAAAGCGAATGCGTCATGAAAGAAAATAAGCAGTGTAAAATAGTGACTAATCATTGGTATTATAGGCTGATTCAATTTGACTTTATATTGTGAGAGTGATTTTATTATGCAACACGTTGATACACTGCTTCATGCTCGTTGGATTATTCCTATTGAACCGGCCAATGCGCTCTATGAAAATTACACGCTAGTGATGGATGCCGGGAAAATTTTAGATTGTTTGCCCACAGATGAAGCGAAAACACGCTACCAAAGTGATGACGTGTTAAACATGACGACACATGCACTTCTCGCCGGATTTGTGAATGCACATACACACGCGGCAATGAGTTTAATGCGTGGTATTGCTGATGATTTACCGTTGATGGATTGGCTGGAAAATCATATTTGGCCGCTTGAACAAAAATGGATGAATGAAGAATTTGTGCGAGATGGCACAGATTTAGCGATTGCAGAAATGTTGCGTGGTGGCACGACGTGTTTTAATGATATGTATTTCTTTCCAGACATTGCGGCAGAGCAGACGATAAAACGTGGTATGCGTGGCGTTTTCGGTGGCATTATTATTGATTTTCCCAGCGTGTGGGCAAAAGACAGCAACGATTATATTCAAAAAGCGCTGATACTAACGGAATCTTTAGAGGCGCATTCGCTTACGTCAACCACACTTGCACCGCACGCACCTTATACGGTTTCAGATGAGCCGCTTAAACACGTTTTAGCGCATTCGCAAGCGTTGAATTTACCTGTACATATTCACGTTCATGAAACCGTCTATGAAGTGGAATCTGCTTTCACGCAAAACGGAGAGCGTCCTTTGGCGCGTCTTGATAATTTAGGACTCGTGAATGATGGCTTGATTGCCGTTCATGTCACGCAACTCAATGATGACGAAATTTCGCTACTTGCCCAAAAAGGGGCATCCATTGTGCATTGCCCAGAATCCAATTTAAAACTCGCCAGTGGTTTTTGTCCGGTAGCAAAATGTTTAGATGCCGGTATCAATGTGGCATTAGGAACAGACGGCAGTGCGAGTAATAACGATTTGGATATGCTTGGTGAAATGCGCACCGCTGCGTTAATTGGAAAAGCCGTGGCAGTTGATGCAAGTGCGATTCCTGCGATGACGGCTCTGCGCATGGCAACAATTAATGGCGCGAAAGCATTAGGACTTGAAAAACAGATTGGATCACTTGAAGTCGGTAAATTTGCGGATGTGATCGCCATTGATTTAAGTGCGCTGGAAACGCAGCCACTTTATTGCCCCATTTCACAAATTGTTTATGCGGCGAATCGTAATCAAGTGACCGATGTATGGGTGGCTGGGCAACATTTGCTCAAATCACGCGAATTAACAACATTTGATATGACTGAGCTTCAGAATAATATTGAAAAATGGCAGCTGCGTTTAGCGGAGAAACTGGATGAGTGAGAATATTTTTGATAACGTCCCTGATGTTATTCCGGAAGAAATTTTTAGTCTTTTATTAAAAGATAAAAATGTTCGCATTGAGCGCATTGTGTCGCAAGGACAACGCACCCCTGCGGGTGAATGGTATGATCAAATGCAAAACGAGTGGGTCATTGTTTTGGAAGGTGAGGCGGTCATTGAATACGAAAACATGGAGCAACATACGCTAAAAGCGGGTGATTATCTTTTTATTCCCGCGCATAAGCGTCATCGTGTTGCATGGACAACCGCCACTGAAAAGACCATTTGGCTTGCTGTATATTGGCTTTGAAAATTAACGCTATTTTAACGAGAAAACTCGATGTTTCGTCTTAGTCAATATATGCGTGAAATTATCGCGCCAACGCCAATTAAAGCCACGCGCAAACCCGTTGCGCCAGTGGTCATTTGGAATTTAATTCGGCGTTGTAATTTAACATGCCAGCATTGCTACACCACGTCAGCAGACCGTGATTTTCCAGGGGAATTAACCACGCCCGAAATTTATCACGTGATGGATGATTTAAAGGCTTTTCGTGTGCCGGTATTGATTTTGTCGGGTGGCGAGCCGTTGCTTCACCCTGATATATTTCCTATTTCACAACGTGCAAAAGATTTGGGTTTTTACGTGGCGTTGTCGAGTAATGGGACCAAAATTTCAGCGGACAATATTGACCGCATTGCCGAAATGAATTATTCCTACATTGGCGTGAGTTTGGATGGTATTCAAGAAACGCACGATACATTTAGACGCTCAAAAGGCGCATTCAATGACGCCATGCGAGGTGTGGAGCTATGTTTAAATAAAGGCATTAAAGTTGGTATTCGTTTTACATTGACGCAGTCTAATGCACATGATTTTCCTGCGATGCTGGAATTGATGGATGAGCATAATATTGATAAATTTTATCTATCCCATTTAAATTACGGTGGGCGGGGCAATAGAAATCGCGCTGATGATGCGCATTTTGCCATGACGCGCGATGCGATGGATTTATTGTTTGATAAATGTTATCACTGGCTTCTTGAAGGTAAAGAGCGTGAATTTGTGACGGGCAATAATGATGCCGATGCGGTGTATTTTCTGCATTGGGTTCGGGCGCGTTTTCCAGAAAAAGCTGACCATATTCAAGCAAAACTTGAACAGTGGGGCGGCAATGCCTCTGGCGTGAATGTGGCAAATATTGATAATACGGGCAATGTGCATCCCGATACGTTTTGGTGGCATTATAATTTAGGGAATGTGAAAGATCGTCCTTTCTCAGAAATTTGGCAAGATACAAGCGATCCGTTGATGGCTGGTTTGAAAAGTTCACCGCGCCCACTCGAAGGGCGCTGCAAAACATGCCATTTTCAATCTATTTGCAATGGGAATACCCGCGTTCGCGC
Organism: uncultured Pseudomonadota bacterium; assembly: GCA_903848905.1. Classification (GTDB taxonomy): domain Bacteria; phylum Pseudomonadota; class Gammaproteobacteria; order Methylococcales; family Methylomonadaceae; genus UBA10906. Next base: position 20,618 of record CAINHP010000085.1, on the reverse strand, counting down.
TGCACAAACTACGGGAAACTATTGGGCAGAGGATTGTGGATGTTATTTAACGGATGAAGAAATTACTTAAATAAAAAAAGTGTGAACTGCGTCACAAATTTGACATTTTTTTGTTTTGGTGTTGAAAAAATTTGATAAACTTTGCGTCGAGTTTTTACATTCCTCGAAACAGTATAAAAACCCATGATTTATTGATTAGGCTTGCTGATTTTGTGTTGTAGCACATTTGATGCGAGTCGAGTAAAAAAAGACCGTCTTTATTGCAAAAGCGATAAAGGCGGTTTTTTTATGTTCTAACGAAATATTTCATGTCTTATTATGTATTTGCGTTTGAGTATTTAGTGTTATTTGTTAGTCGTTAAATAGAGTTTTTCACTGATTTGCAAAATTCATTAAGTAAAAAGATTATCTCTTGCCCAAATTTACCAAAACGTACACGACACCAAGGATAGCAAGTATTTCAAAAATACCGTTTCCATTGGAGGATTCACTGTATTCTTCTTTCATAATGACCGAATTTTCTTCATAAACGTCGGATTGACAAGCAGATAATTGGATGGAAATAAAAACGAATAAGACAAGCATAAATTTTTTCATCGTGGCCCCCTTGATTTTTTTGTTATTGGTTTAATTAAATTGTTCATCCATTTCTTAATCTTACCAAAATTATAGGTTTTTTGATGATAATTATTTTTTCGGAATCAGAAAAAAGCCCCGATGGCATGAGATACCATCGGGGCTTTTGATTCAAAGCAAAATGGCGTTTAAGCCAACATGATTACATCATGCCGCCCATACCACCCATTCCGCCCATGCCACCCATATCGTGACCATGTGCGCCTTTTTCATCGCTAGGTGCATCAGCAATCATCACTTCAGTAGTCAGCATTAAACCAGCCACAGATGCTGCATTTTGCAACGCAGTACGGGTAACTTTCGCTGGATCTAAAATACCCATTTCAATCATGTCGCCATATTGACCAGTGGCCGCGTTATAACCGAAGTTACCAGTGCCTTTTTGTACTTCGTTGAAAATAACAGAAGGCTCATCACCTGCGTTAGAAACGATTTGACGAAGTGGCTCTTCCATCGCACGACGTAAAATATTCACGCCCACCGTTTGATCGTGGTTTGCACCTTGGAGGTCTTTAATTGCCGCTAATGCGCGAACTAACGCAGTACCACCACCAGCAACAACACCTTCTTCAACCGCAGCGCGAGTTGAATGCAACGCATCTTCAACGCGTGCTTTTTTCTCTTTCATTTCGATTTCAGTTGCCGCGCCAACTTTGATTACCGCAACGCCGCCAGCGAGTTTCGCTAAACGTTCTTGCAATTTTTCTTTGTCGTAATCTGACGTTGCTTCTTCTGCTTGTGCGCGAATTTGTGCAACACGCGATTTGATGGCGTCTTCTGAACCGTAACCATCAATAATGGTCGTGTTGTCTTTGGTGATTTGAACGCGTTTTGCTGTACCTAATTGAGAAAGTTCCGCTTTTTCAAGGCTCAAGCCTACTTCTTCTGAAATCACTTGACCGTTGGTTAATACTGCAACGTCTTCAAGCATCGCTTTACGACGATCGCCAAACCCTGGCGCTTTTACCGCAGCCACTTTCACGATACCGCGAATGGTGTTAACTACTAATGTTGCAAGCGCTTCGCCTTCAACATCTTCAGCGATAATCAATAATGGACGACCTGATTTTGCTACGCCTTCTAAAATCGGCAATAAATCACGGATGTTTGAGATTTTTTTGTCGTAAATTAAGATGAATGGGTCATCTAATTCAACGCTCATACTGTCTTGTTTGTTGATGAAATAAGGTGATAAGTAACCACGGTCAAATTGCATCCCTTCAACCACGTCGAGTGAATTATCAAGGCCAGAACCTTCTTCAACAGTGATAACGCCTTCTTTACCGACTTTTTCCATCGCTTCAGCAATGATTTGACCAACAGATTCGTCAGAATTCGCTGAAATTGTACCAACTTGCGCGATAGCTTTATTATCAGCACATGGTGCAGCAGAAGCGACAATCGCTTCAACAGCTTTAATACATGCTAAATCTATACCGCGTTTTAAATCCATTGGATTCATGCCCGCAGCAACGGCTTTTAAGCCTTCATTTACGATAGATTGTGCTAATACGGTCGCGGTTGTTGTACCGTCACCCGCTACATCAGACGTTTTTGATGAAACTTCTTTCACCATTTGTGCGCCCATGTTTTCGAATTTATCTTTTAATTCGATTTCTTTTGCAACCGATACACCATCTTTTGTGATGGTAGGTGCGCCAAAGCTTTTATCTAAAATCGCATTACGACCTTTAGGGCCTAATGTGACTTTTACGGCGTTTGCTAAAATATTTACACCACGCGCCATACGAACACGAGCGTCATCACCAAATAATACGTCTTTTGCTGTCATTTTTTGAATACCTGTCTTAAATTTTAAAAAGTGTTATATAAATGATTGTTTGTGAATAATTACGCCAAAATCGCTAAAATATCGTCTTCACGCATAACGATAACTTCTTCGCCGTCAACTTTGACTTCACTGCCTGAATATTTACCAAATAATACTTTGTCGCCAACATTCACTTGTAGAGCGCGAACAGTGCCATTTTCTAAGGGTTTACCTGTACCAACGGCTAATACTTCACCTTGACTTGGTTTTTCAGCGGCACTACCGGGAAGAACAATACCACCCGCAGTGGTTGTTTCTTCTGCAACACGTTTAACGATAACGCGATCATGTAATGGTTTAATGTTCATATAAAACTCCTAAGAATAGATTAAAATAAAAAATATAAAACGGTCCACTCAACCTCGAGTGGAAAAACAAATAACAACCCATTTACGGTTAGACCCAAAAAATATGAACGACAATCAACTTTACCGCTACAGCAGACAAATTATGTTGTCGCAAATTGATATTTCGGGGCAAATAAAATTACTTAATGCAAATGTTCTCATTGTTGGCGCAGGCGGACTTGGCTCACCGGTAGCGATGTATCTTGCAGCGGCGGGCGTTGGGCATTTAACTATTTATGATAATGACCAAGTTGACCTGTCCAATTTACAACGACAAATTGCACATCACACTCACAATGTAGGGATGGATAAAGTTATTTCAACCCTTGAAACGGTAAAAAATTTAAATCCAGAGATAAATGTTCGCGCTATAAAAGCGAAACTCGAAGGTGAAACACTTGAAAATGAAGTGCAAGCTGCTGATATTGTTTTAGATTGTAGCGATAATTTCATCACGCGATTTTCAATTAATGCGGCTTGCGTAAAATTGAAAAAGCCGCTTGTTTCGGGTGCTGCTATTCGATTTGAAGGTCATGTCAGCGTATTTAATTCGGGTGAAAATAACAGTCCCTGCTACAACTGTTTATATCAGCAAGAGGGTGAAGAATTGCAAACTTGCTCAACCAATGGCGTGATTGCCCCCATTACAGGTATTGTTGGAAGTATTCAAGCCTTGGAAGCGATGAAATTAATTATCGGTATTGGTGAGTCATTGATAGGGCGATTATTGGTGATTGATGGCTTAACGATGGAGTTTAATACATTGAAATTACGCCGAAATCCCCATTGTCCAACCTGCGGAAATAGTTGATTTTCCAAAGTCAAAACAGTTCAAATACGGCATGATTCACGCCTGTTTCAATGAAACATTTTTGTTTCATAATTTGTTTCGATGAAACAGATTTAGATGCGTAAAATTAGTTTTTTTAATAAAAAATAACTAAAAATCAATTATCTAGCTCATCTGGCATCAAATATGCAAAAATAGATGCATATTTTGAAAATATAGATGAAAAATAAAAATGCCTTTCTTCCCCATTTTAAGTTGGTTAAAAACCTATAGTCGCACGGATTTCAACGGCGATTTATTCGCGGGTGTTATCACGGCAATTCTCCTTGTCCCACAAGGAATCGCATTTGCGCTATTAGCTGGATTGCCGCCTCAGTTTGGTTTGTACGCGAGTATTTTGCCCCCATTAATTTACGCCATTTTAGGAACTAGTCGCACGTTATCGGTGGGACCTGTTTCAATTGCGGCCATTATGATTGCCAGTGCATTGCAGTTGCCCGAAGTGAGCTCACTTGGAAATCCGCTGCAAAGTGCAGTAATTCTTTCGGCTGAAAGTGGCGCCATTTTGCTTATGATGGCTGTTTTTCGAATGGGGGGGCTAGTGAATTTTATTAGTCATCCTGTTTTAACTGGCTTTACTAGTGGTGCTGCGTTATTGATTATGGGTAGTCAGTTGCCCCAGACCCTAGGAATGAAACCACCTGCTTGCAGCATCGACATTGCCTGTTATCAATCCTATCTACAAGACTCGAATACCTTCACATTAGCCATTAGTGGTATTGCCTTGGCTGTACTGCTATTTTTTGGTAAACCGCTTTCATGGTTGTTAAACGTTCTTCGCTTATCGCCTGCGTTAGTGACTGCAATAGGTAAATGTGGCGCCTTAGTGACCGTGGCTTTTACTACGTTTGCGGTGGGGCATTGGGATTTAGTGTCACATCATGTTGCTGTTGTCGGTGAAATATCAGCTGGCTTGCCGCATATCAGCTTTGATTTTCTAGCGTTAGCCAAATGGAAAGTATTGGCGCCATCAGCAAGTTTTATCGCCTTGATTGCTTACGTTGAAAGTGTGGCCATTGCCAAAGTCGTTGCCAATTTACGCAGTGAAAAGATAGACCCGAATCAAGAACTGATTGCCCTAGGATTTGCCAATTTAGCGACGGCAATCTCGGGTGGCATGCCTGTGGCTGGTGGCTTTAGCCGCACCATGGTGAATTTCACAGCGGGAGCGCGGACGCAAATTGCCATGGTGATTGCGGCGCTTATTCTTGCAGTTGCGGTGGTTTTTTTGACAGCATGGTTTGCCAATATTCCCAAAGCGGCATTAGCCGTCATTATTTTAATGGCTGTCCTTCCTTTGGTGAAATTCAAAAGTATTTTACATACCTGGGAGTACGACCGAGGCGATGGTATTGCTGAACTGGCGACATTAGTGAGTGTGCTGCTTTTAGGGATTGAAGAAGGGATTACGCTTGGTATTTTCTTAACGTTTGCGAGTTATTTACGCAAAGCCAGTCATCCGCATATTGCTGTTGTTGGACGACTTCCCAACACCAAACATTATCGCAATATAAAGCGTCATAAAGTAGAAACATGGGCGCATTTGTTACTTTTACGTATTGATGAAAACATAACTTTTGCGAATATGAATTTTATTGAAGAATTTATTGAAGCGCAGCTGCAAAACGCACCAAGTGTAAAACATATTGTGCTTATTTTTACATCAGTGAGTGATATTGATACTACTGCGCTAGAAGCCTTAGAGCAATTAAATCAAAGTTTGAAAAAAAATGAGATCACGTTGAATTTTGCCGAAGTGAAAGGTTTTTTACTCGATAAAGTGCAGAAAAGTGATTTGTTCTTGCATCTCAATGGACAATTATTTTTTGATGCTGAAGATGCCGTTTCAAAATTAAACGTGTTATGAAAATGATTGATCATTTTAAATGGGAAATTGTGATTGCATTAACGATTAAATTTACGCTATTTGGACTTGTGTGGTGGCTATTTTTCGCAGGACATAAAATAAAAGTAGATGAAGAAAAACTCACGCAAAGACTCTTTGGCTCTGCCACATTAAGCGAGGAAAAAGTAAAATGATTACCACTGAAGTTGTTGATTTATCGCGCATGCAATTTGCCATCACGGCAATGTATCACTTTCTATTTGTGCCACTGACGCTGGGATTGTCTTTTATCTTAGCGATTATGGAGTCTGTTTATGTCATGACCGGCAAGCAGATATACAAAGACATGACCCGTTTTTGGGGTAAGTTGTTCGGAATTAACTTTGCCATGGGCGTCACCACTGGTTTAACCATGGAATTTCAGTTTGGGACAAATTGGTCCTATTATTCGCATTATGTGGGCGATATTTTCGGTGTTCCGCTCGCAATTGAAGGCATGATGGCTTTCTTTTTAGAATCGACGTTTGTGGGCTTATTCTTCTTTGGTTGGGACAGAATGAGCAAACTGCAACATCTTTCAACCACATGGTTACTCGCGCTAGGCACGAATTTATCGGCGCTCTGGATTTTGATTGCCAATGCGTGGATGCAAAATCCGGTTGGCGCTGAATTCAACTATGACACGATGCGAATGGAGTTATCGAGTTTTGCCGCCATTTTCTTCAATCCCGTTGCGCAAGTGAAATTTGTGCATACCGTGGCGGCAGGCTATGTCACAGGGTCTATGTTTGTTTTGGGTATTAGTGCCTTTTATTTGCTTAAACATCAAGACGTGGCGTTTGCTCGTCGTTCGTTTCGCATTGCATCGGGGTTTGGTTTGGCAGCGATTCTGTCAGTCATTGTTTTAGGTGATGAAAGTGGTTACACCGTCGGTGAGGTACAACGTGCAAAGCTCGCGGCAATTGAAGCAGAGTGGGAAACGCAGGAAGCGCCAGCATCCTTTACCTTAATCGGTTTTCCAAATGAAGAAACCCGTACAACCGATTATGCCGTGAAATTGCCTTATTTATTGGGCTTGATTGCCACGCGTTCGATTGATGAAAAAATTGATGGCCTTGATGTGATTCGTGAGCGTAAACGTCATCGTATTGAAAACGGCATGATTGCGTATGAAAATCTGCAAATTTTGCGCGAAGACAAAAATAATGAAATTGCAAAAGGTATTTTTGAAAAGCATAAAGCGGATTTAGGTCACGGATTACTTCTCAAAAAATATACGGATAACGTAGTCGATGCCACGCCCGCGCAAATCGATTTAGCGATTAAAGATTCCATTCCCAAAGTCGCGCCGATGTTTTGGACGTTTAGAGGCATGGTATTTTGTGGTGTGATGATGTTATTTATTTTTGTGGCCTCGTTTTATTTCAACATGAAACGCGATGCGCATAATCAACGTTGGCTCTTGAAAATGGCTTTTTGGGGCATTCCACTGCCTTGGATTGCAAGTGAATTAGGGTGGGTGGTGGCAGAGTATGGTCGTCAACCTTGGACAATTGCGAATATTTTACCTACACATTTAAGCACATCAAGTTTAAGCGCTGACCAACTTTATAGTAGTATTGGTGGCTTTGTGGTGATGTACACCGCGCTACTCGTTATTGAGCTATTTTTGATGGTGAAATACATTCGCCTAGGAGCAAGCAGTTTACATACAGGCCATTATCATTTCGAAAAACAAGGAGCACCACGTGTTTGATTATGAATCGCTGCGCATTATTTGGTGGGGCATTTTAGTCTTTTTGATTTGTGGTTTCGCGGTGATGGATGGCATGGATTTTGGTATTGCTATGCTGCTTCCGTTTCTTGGAAAAACCGATGATGAACGTCGCGTCATGCTCAATACCGTAGGGCCGACATGGGAAGGTAGTCAAACATGGTTAGTGACACTAGGCGGCATTACGTTTGGCGCATGGTCGATTGTTTATGCTGTGTTATTCTCAGGCGTATATTCGGGCTTGTTGCTCCTATTGTTTGCTTTGTTTCTGCGCCCTGTGGGGTTTGATTATCGCAGTAAATTAGACAATACCTCATGGCGCAGTTTTTGGGATTGGGGCTTATTTGTCGGAGGCGCTGTGCCGGCGATTGTATTGAGTTTAGCGGCAGGGAATTTAATGGTTGGATTGCCTTTTGAACTTGATGCGGATATGCGCTCAACTTATACAGGTGGTTTGCTAGATTTGTTTCAATTATTTCCGTTGATTTGTGTCTTAGTGGGCGTGACGTTATGTATTTTGCATGGCAGCGTTTATTTGCACTGGAAAACAGAAGGGGTGATAGCGCAGCGAGCACAAAAAGTCATCGGATTAAGTAGTTTCTTATTTGTAGCTCTTTTTTTATTGGCGGGTGTTTGGGTCATGCTTGGTTTAGAGGGCTACCAAGTCACTTCTTTAATTGATACAACCATTACCGCGCATCCACTGCATAAAACTGTCGAAAAAAGTACCGGTTTATGGCTGGCGAATTACGGCAATTATCCGTTGCTCATACTGGCGCCTTTGGTGGCAATCGTTTCTGCGCTTCTGACACCCATTTTCACCGCAAAGCATCACAGTGCGACGGCTTTTGTGCTAAGTAGTTTGGCGATGATTGGGGCGATTGTGACAGCGGGTGGCTCTATGTTTCCCTTTGTCTTGCCTTCGAGTTTATCGATTACCAGCAGTTTAACGATATGGGATGCGAGCGCAAGTTACTACACCATGAAAATGTTGCTAGCGGCAACGATTGTGTTTATGCCGATTGTTTTAGCTTATACGACATGGGTTTACAGGATTATGCGGGGTAAAGTGACCGTTGAGCAAGTACAAGCCAATCAGCATACGATGTATTAAAAATGTCTGACATCATGTATCAAGATTTATGGCGCACATATTATCCAGAGTTTATGGAAAATAGGGATAGTGGTATTGCGTCACTGATGCAGTCGTCTAATTTAGTGACGGTAGCTGCTCAACAACAATTGTTTTACCCCGGAAGTCAGTGCGAAAACTATCTGTTAGTGTTGACGGGGATGGTGAAAGTGCAGCTTCTCTCTGAAAAAGGGAGAGAAGTGCTGCTTTATCACGTTCAGTCTGGCGATTCATGTGTCTTGACTACATCGTGTTTATTAAGTGGCGATACCTATCCTGCTGAAGGTATTACGGAAACAGAAGTGATGGCATTTTCCATTCCGGCATACGCCTTTAATCGTAGTGTTGAGCAATCGTCTTTTTTTCGTGAATTTGTGTTTAAAAACTTCGCTATGCGACTTTCGAAAATTATTTGCCGCATGGAATCGGTGACATTCAGCTCAATTGATCAGCGAATTAGTAAAGCGTTATTAGCGTCTGGAAGTGATACGGTAGTCAAAACACATCACGAGTTAGCCTATGAATTAGGCACCGCTCGTGAGGTGGTTTCACGGCATTTGAAAACATTTGAAAGTGATGGCTTGATTAGTTTAAAACTTGGTGTGATTGAAATTAATAATCGCCACGCTTTAAGAGAAATTGAAAACTCAAGATAAATATCGGTTGTGTCGTTTTCTTCATTTTTATCGTCAATAAAAGGAAATACGATAACTGAAATAATGAAGCCGACGAATATAAAAAGTATCCGAGGCAGCGCAAACGGAATGTCATGATGATCGCGCATATTCATTCCCAAGATAGCTGAAAAAAACGTTAACATTAAATCGACCATTTTCATTCTCCTAAAGTGATTAACACACAAGAAAACCTTGATGTGTGAATAAATGATACGGATAATCATTTTTAAAATAGGTGACAAAGTCACATAAGGTGAAATTTAGAATACGGTAAGATAACTTGAAGATAGGAATTATACGTTTAGTGACATTTTTGGTTATTATGGGCAGTTGCGTTGCCCAAGCTGATTGGAATTTTAATTCGGATAATGCAGGTTATTATACGGATGATGTGGCATTATTTTCAGCAACACGAAGATTGTCGCTCAAAGACGATCCCACTCAGCCAAATATAGATAAAACAGGGCAGGGAAGTGATTTTATTTATGAGCCTAGTGTTGAAGCCGAGTGGACTGGACATAATTCTTTCGGTGAAATGAGTTTTGCGGCCGATTTGGGTGGCTATGTGTTTACGAATCAAACGGCTTTTACGCATGGCTTATTCGATTTTGAGTTAGCGCAATCGTTTGAAACAAATACCAAACTCAGTTTGCATTATAATTTTGTCCCTGATTTATTTTTAGGGAAAAATACGTTTTTACACCTAACCGGCAAAGAGGTGGAGTACGATGAAACGCTAAGTAGTCAATATTGGTCATTTCATATAGATCAAAATTTGACGAAAGAGGTGATTATTCGATTGCTGAGTCGTTATGGTTTACGAAACTATAAAGCCCCTTTTGTGTATCGTGATACGCAGTTTTGGACCATTGGGCCACATATTGAGTGGGATATTAGCGAGGATGTGTCGATTCTTGTGGGTTATCACTTTGAAAAAGGCGCCGCAGAGCATCATCGTGTCACCTATTTTGCGGATGATTTGTCCTATGTAAATCACTACGCATCGGGTGAGTTGAAAGTGAAATTGCTCGAAGATTTAACCGCTAATGTGATTTTTGACTATGAACACAATGCGTCAATGAGTAATCACCTTGAAGATGAGCGATTTGGTTCAAATGAAAATATTTATCAAGGGGAGATCGAGTTGGAATACGAATTAACTCATGCGACGCAGCTCAAATTAGGTTGGCAACATGGAAACCGGAAGTTAAATACAGAAATGACCTATGTTAAAAATAATAATGTGTGGCTCGGCTTTGAATACAAATTTTAATTGAAGTGAGAGGATGAAATCATGTGGTATTTTGCGTGGATATTAGGGGTTAGCTTGGCGGCGGCGTTAGCGATTATTAATTCAATGTGGCTTGAGCTTGGGGAGGATGCAGATGCAGATTATTAAGAAAAAGAGTCGACTACTTATTTTATTAAGTGGTCTTTTGTTGGTAGCCTGTAATGATATGCAACAATCCAAACCCGCTAAACCTTCTGCTGAGAAATATACCGCTAGTACGGTTTTATTAACGGGCAAAGTACAAGGCACATCGCAAATCGTTGAAGCGCTCGACGACGCAACACAGAATGTGATTGTTTCCACTCAAGTACAAGAGAAAGGGCGTTATCAACTTGAGATACCGGCTCAAACAAAATTACCGATTGTCCTGCGATCTGATGAGTTTATATCAGTAGTTATTGACTCGGATGTGACGAATTACGACATCAATTCCTTGACGACAACTATTGCCGCAAGCGCGAAAGCCTTGGGCGGATATACACGTAAAAATATAGTGTCAGCGGCAAGTGATAGTGTGAATACGCCTGATGCGAATAAAACCAGTACAGGCTGGCGAGGTGATACAACCTCGCAATATGGTGGTTGGCATTGAAAAATGAATTTAACGCAAGTCAAATGTCTTGGGGTATTTTCAATTTTTGCGGTAATTGGTTTTGGGCCAATTTCACCAGGGTGTTTGATTGGTATGTATATTGTCGTCATGAGACCATTTTGGTTTTTAAAATTAGCTCAAAATTTATATGCCAATCATCAATTGAATAATGCTTTAGAAAATCTTAAATTAGCAAAAAATGTACGTAAAAAGGCGTTCCTATTTTTATTTTGCTTATTTATGGTAGATATCCTGCCTATACCGGTAACGCCTGTCATCGCTGTTATTATTATTCTTAGCAGACCGGTTTGGTTTTACACTTTAGTGATAAACATTTACAAAAAAGGCTCGTGATTTGATCGCAAGCCCTTTATCAATGTCTAACTGATTACTGCACTGTATCCAAAATCAAATTTAGGAATGTGACTATCTAACCAGCCTTTTATGAGTTGACCCACTTCCTCCGTTACATCTGCTTCACCAGCATGGAATTTTTTTTGTAGATCAGCGGCGATAGAAATGAAAGCGACATGTTCCGCTTTGTGTGCATCAAAGCCTGTAAAGTTTTTGGCTACCATTTCACGTTCTTCATGTGCAAAATGCTCCACAACATAACCAATTAAATCATCTAGTTGTGAGCCAATGGCTGTCCGCTCAGCACCAGAAATCGCTAAATCGTAAAGACTATTTAATTTATCGAATAAAACGCGATGCTCTTCGTCAGCAAAATCAACCTGTGTACCATATTGTTCAGCTGTCCAAGTAATTAAAGACATAATTTTTCCTCAAAGAAAATTAAAATAGTAAACAAAAAAAAGCTGCTTAAAGTCATAAATTAAACAGCTCTGAAAGGAATTGTGAATATGAAACATAAAAAGACTAAATCATCATGTGCTTTATGAGTGCAAATGAAAAAAACGAAAAATGATAAAACGATAAAATACGATTACTTATTTTCTGATTTATGCGCTACATAATTTGTACTCTCAGCAATGGCATTTGCTGTAGTAACATACTTCCCATGTTCACTACTTTTGACAAGTACCACAATGATTACTGCTGCTGCCACAATACCGCCGACAATGAACCAAAAGTTATCTTTTTCTTCTGGAAGTTCCACTGAATTTGTAGTCATGTTAATTCTCCGCTAAGAATTTAATTAAGAATATATTGATGTTGATTTCTCTCAACACGGTTGCTATTAAAACAAGATTAAAATTATAAAAATTGATCTATATCAATAAATATCGAGTTATGTTTTGAAAGTGCCTCGAAATAAAAAACTTAATTATTACTTTAATTTTAATCTATTGTTTTTTATGACAAAAGTTAATGGATAATTCAATTTCTTAGGTTGGGTAGAAATATACAAAGCAGATGGTCACATCATTGTAGAATCAAAAAAGACAGAGCTTAGCAGAGGCACAGCATTTAGATTATTATTAGCAATAGTCAACGCTTCTTAAAAAATTCTTTTTTACTTCAAACACGTTTAGAGAAACAAAATAACGCTTGCAATTTTTTTTGTTATTCTTGTTTAATAACAATAACAATGGCTAATGGCTAATGGCTAATGGCTAATGGCTAATGCTATTAATTCCCTATAAAATTATTACAAAATAAATCATAGCTAATGAATAAATCCATAAGCACAGTTAAATCAAATTTAAGAAATTCAGTTACTTGTGAAAATTGCAATCTGGATGATTTCTGCATGCCTCGAGGTCTTGAGAGATTTGAGGTAGGTGAACTTGCGTTATTAGTTAATCGCAACAATATCCGCCAAAAAGGTGAAGCAATCTATCATGCTGGAAGCCCGTATAGGGGGATGATTGCAATCCGGTCTGGAAGCGTGAAATTAATTAGTTTTGGACAACATGACAATGAATTAATTGTTGATTTTATCCTTCCAGGTGAGGTGCTTGGATTTGATGGATTATCGACGCAAATTTATCATTGCACAGCCGTTGCTCTTGAAACGGTCAATTACTGTCATTTGCCAGCACATAAAATAAATGCTTTAGACTCACAGAAATCCCATTTCAACCAGCTATTACTAGAGAGATCATGTGGTCAATTTGATGCACAAGTTGAACGAATGATGTTAAGTAGACGTTCTGCGGAAGAGCGAGTGGCGAGCTTTGTAGTGCAAATGTCTGATCGTTTGCAGCTTAGAGGGTATTCTGGCGCGGAGTTTCGTTTGAGCATGTCAAGAGAGGAAATTGGTAATCATTTAGGAATTACGCATGAAACCGTTAGTCGAATATTCCATTTATTTCAGGATAAGCAGTGGCTCGAAATAAAATCTAAGCAGGTTAAAATTATTGACAAAAAAAAGCTGCTTAACTTTTTACATTAAACAGCTCAACGTAACGATTTAAGATAAAAGCTCAAAACGTCAAAACAAAGCGATTGTTCATCGCTCTGTTTTGTTATTGACTGAAATTTTAAATTTACGCTGCTTTTTTCGTTATCAATGAAGGTAAACGTTCAATCACATAAAGTATCGCAAACCCCGATATGGCGTAAGCGATAGCCGAATTAGCATAAGAGGGGAAATACATTTGGCTATTTTCGATAAATGTGCTGACAGATAGCGTGTCAAACCGTCCTGAAAACAAATAAAAACTTCCACTAGAAAGTAAAAATGCGCTGACAGTCGCTAGGGCTAAAATGCCTATGCTCGACGTATAAAACGCCATTTTATTGCCATGTATAGCGTGTAATTTTGCGCTCAAACGTCCACCAAACCACATGGCAAAATAAGTGGGAATCAAGAAGATATAAGCGGATGAGATACAAAAATCACTGACGTTTAATTGCGAGATTTCAATATAATCAATCATTGCGGCTTGAGCAAGTAACATCAAAAATAATGAGCGACTTGCAAAGAAAAAACCCGCTAGGAAAAAGACAGCAAGTGACGCATCTGGCAGTGAAACTGCGTTGCCTACATGGTGTGAGCGCGTGAGTGCCATGAGTAAAATAAGCGGCACAACAATGAAATAATTTTTGGTCATGAACATTCCTAAAATAGCTAATAGTGGTAATTAATTTGTGTAATGAATGGATAAGAAAAAGTTTCTGTCTGCGGTATTGTAACCGTTTACGGTATGATAGTTTTTATCTAATAAATTCCCCAGTTTTGCACTGAGCATCCAGTTTTGATTAAAGTGATAAGCAGAGCGCAAATCAACAGTCGCATAGCCACCAACACGCGTTTGATTTCCTGCGTCATCAAAACGATAACCTTGCGCAAGAATTGCCCCGCCAACATCAATTTTGTCAAATGAGCGCGATACATCAAAAGAAAGCGTTTTATCTGCGCGTCGCGCTAGTCGATGGTTGGTTTTTCGGTCTTGAGGATTGAGTAAATTGCCCGTTAATTTCCCTTGCCAGCCCATAATCTGTGTGCCGATTTCGGCTTCAATGCCGTCGATTTGGGCTTTGTTGACGTTTTCCACCATGCCTGCCCAAGGATCATCCGTTGTTGGCATGGGTTTCCAAGCAATTAAATTATCGATATTGGTGTGATAAGCGCGCAATTCCCAATTTCCCCATGCGTGATTACCGACTAAGCCGCTTTCAAAACTGGTGGATTCTTCGGGTTTTAAATTTAAATTTCCCATGCCAAAGGGATAATACAAATCATTGAAAGTAGGCGCTTTAAAAGCATTCCCAAAATTAGCAAGCAGACTAATTCCATAATCCCAATTATAACGCCATCCGGCGCTGCCGGTAACGTAATTGCCAAATGATTCATTATTATCAAAACGCACGGATGCGTTGATTAAATGATTATCAAATAAACGGCTATGCAGTTCACCAAATACACCCACGTCATAACGTGATGATTTAACAAATTGGGTATCGCTATCAATTTCATCAAAACGATAATCTGCACCGGTGGTGAATTGGTGATTATCCGAAAGGTGCAGTTGATTGAGCCAACTGGCATTCCAGCGTGTGGTATCAAATCGACTGGCTAATTTGTTTGTCATGGGCGCAAAGCTGTCAGTTTGATCGAGTGTTTGCCCGAGTCGCAAAGTTGATCGCCAATGTTGCATGACATCAATACTGCCTTCAGTGCCGACAGTTTGGTTGATAAAATTCGTTTTATCTTGAAAACTGCCATCAAAATGCGTGGTGCCTTCGGAATGTATAAAAAAGGCTTCAATATCAGCGTTATTATTAAAATGATGGCCTGCACGCGCATTAACGCCCGTATTTTGAAAGCCATCTTTATCAGGTTGATTTACACCGTATTGACTAGAATCAGGTTGCTTTGCATTAAAGCCCGCTGTATCAAAATGCGATGCGCCGATGTTATACCAAGAATTATTAATTTTGCCACTGACTGTGCCTGCGGTTTTGCTGGTGTAATACGAACCACCCCCTGCATCGAGGGTAACTTTAGGTGTTTGCGTGGCATTTTTTGCTTTGCGCGTGAAAATTTGAATAACGCCGCCAATCGCCTCCGAGCCATATAAGCTGGATTGAGGGCCACGAATAATTTCAACACGCTCAATTTGGTCAATGGGTAAAAATTCAAATTGCGTAAGTCCCGCTGTCACGGAGCCAACTTTAATGCCATCGATTAGAACTAAGACGTGACTCGAATTCGTACCGCGCATAAATACGCTGCTCAGTTGTCCATAACCGCCTGTTTGCGTGATATCAACACCGGTACTGCCGCGCAGTAAATCAGGAATGGATTTGGCTTGCAAACGCTCAATGTCAGCACGTGTGTAAACTGTTGCTGCGGTAGATAGTGATTGTTTGTCAATTTCTGAGCGTGTGGCTGTCACAACCATTTCAGGCAGATTTTCAGGCGTTTGTTCTGCAGATTGCGCTGCAAATAAAATGGGTGAAAAACTCGCACACACAAAAAGTGTGGCAAGTGGGAGAGTTTTTAACATGATAACGTTTTATCCTGTGCGCCGCCCGCGCATGAATGGATTTAAAAAAGCAGACGAAAGGAAAGGCGTAAAACGAAAAAAACAAAAAAATAAAACGGGGCAACTAAACCGCGCAGGACACTTCGATGTTTTCTTGAATGCTAGCCCTCCGCTGCATAGAATGCGCATTTCAAGGTCGGTCTCCTGACTTATAAGCGGTTTTTTATGACCTGAAATCATCACCTTCCCGTTATTGCACAGTGGTAATACGATGATTCTTAACTTATTTACAGTTGCGGGGGCAGTATCGGACTTGAACCGATTTCCCGTTTAATCCATTACATTTTCAAAAATATAACAGAACCTAAAAACGAGCGGCGATTATAGAGGGGGAATTTTTAATTTGCAAGACTTGAAAAAATGGCATCATTTTCTGTGCTAAACTAAAATCTTTTATTTTTCATTTTAGACATTGTTCATTATGCCAACTATCCAACTCAAAATTTTAGATGACCGTTTAGGTCAAAGTATTCCACTCCCCGAATATGCGACGCAAGGCTCTGCAGGTCTTGACTTGCGGGCGTGTTTAGATGAAAAAATGACACTTCATGCTGGCGAAACAGTGCTAATTCCAACAGGATTGGCTATTCATATTGGCGATAATTCACTCGCAGCGGTGTTACTTCCTCGCTCAGGTCTTGGGCATAAGCACGGCATTGTGCTAGGTAATTTGGTTGGGTTAATTGATAGCGATTATCAAGGCCAAGTGTTTGTATCGTGTTGGAATCGTGGCAGTGACGCATTTGAAATTAATGTCGGTGAACGCATTGCTCAAATGGTTTTTGTTCCGGTTGTTCAAGTGGAATTTGAACAAGTGAGTGATTTTGATGCTAGTCATCGTGGTGAAGGCGGATTTGGCCATACAGGTCGCCACTAAATTTATCGATAACGTGTTAGAATAAACGCATTCAAGCCTTTAATTTCAACGGATTTTTAATGACTGATTATAAATTAACCCATTTAAAACAACTCGAAGCCGAAAGTATCCACATTATTCGTGAAGTGGCTGCTGAATTTGAAAAACCTGTCATGCTGTACTCGATTGGTAAAGATTCAGCGGTGATGTTGCATTTGACCATGAAAGCCTTTTATCCAGCACGTCCACCGTTTTCCATGATGCACGTTGACACCACATGGAAATTCAAAGAAATGATTGAATTCCGCGATAAAATGGTGAAAGAACTTGGTTTAGACTTAATTGTTCATGTGAATCAAGAGGGGGTTGATATGAATATCAGTCCGTTTGTACATGGCAGTAAAAAACATACTGACGTGATGAAAACCGACGGCTTGAAACAAGCATTAAATAAATATCAATTTGACGCGGCATTTGGTGGCGCCCGTCGTGACGAAGAAAAATCACGCGCGAAAGAGCGTGTGTATTCGTTCCGTGATAAAAATCACCGTTGGGACCCTAAAAATCAACGCCCCGAACTTTGGAATATCTACAACGGTAAAATTGATAAAGGCGAAAGTATTCGTGTTTTTCCACTTTCAAATTGGACGGAACTCGACATTTGGCAATATATTCATTTAGAAAGTATTCCTATTGTTCCCCTGTACTTTGCCAAAGAGCGTCCTGTGGTTGAGCGTGACGGTATGTTAATTATGGTGGACGATGATCGTATGCCCATTGGTGAGCACGAAAAAGTGGAAATGAAAAAAGTACGTTTCCGCACTTTGGGTTGTTATCCATTGACAGGCGCCGTTGAATCAGAAGCGACCACGTTGCCTGAGATTATTCAAGAAATGTTATTAACCACCACTTCAGAGCGTCAAGGACGTTTAATTGATCACGACCAAGCGGGTTCAATGGAACAGAAAAAACGCGAAGGGTATTTTTAAATTTCACACAAAATAGCTATTTTTAGAGAATAAGTCATGTCACACCAATCTGATTTAATTAGTACCGATATTAACGCGTATTTAGCGCAACACGAACGCAAAGAGCTCGTGCGATTTCTGACTTGCGGCAATGTCGATGATGGCAAAAGTACGCTCATTGGTCGTCTTTTGCACGATTCAAAAATGATTTATGAAGATCAACTTGCTGCCGTGCAAGCCGATAGCGTGAAATCCGGCACCACGGGCGCAGGAAAAATTGACTTAGCGCTGTTAGTTGATGGTTTGCAGGCCGAGCGCGAGCAGGGCATTACTATTGACGTGGCGTATCGTTATTTTTCAACGTCAACGCGAAAGTTCATCATTGCCGATACACCCGGACATGAACAATATACGCGTAATATGGCAACTGGCGCATCAACGTGTGATCTTGCCATTATTTTGATTGATGCACGTTACGGCGTTCAAACGCAAACGAAACGCCACAGTTTTATTGCGTCTTTACTGGGTATTCAACACATTGTTGTTGCGATTAATAAAATGGATTTGGTTGAGTACAGTGAAACGAAATTTAATCAAATCAAAGCAGATTATTTGGATTTTGTGAAAACACTTGATTTGCACGATATTCGTTTTATTCCGATGTCGGCGCTTGATGGTGATAATGTCGTGAATGCTAGCGAAAATATGTCATGGTTTGATGGGCTTCCGCTTATGGAAGCGCTCAATGCGATTGAAATTGCCAATGATCGAAATTTTGAAGATGCCCGTTTTCCTGTGCAATATGTGAATCGTCCCAATTTAGATTTTCGCGGATTTTGCGGTACTGTTGCAGCTGGAATTTTCCATAAAGGCGACACTGTTACAGTTTTACCTTCAGGTAAATCCAGTACGATTAAATCCATTGTGACCTTTGATGGCGAACTTGAACAAGCCTTCGCGTCCATGGCGGTGACGTTGACGCTTAATGATGAAATTGACGTGAGTCGCGGTGATACGTTAATTGGCCATCAGGCGTTTGCGCCTACGGTTGCAGATAAGTTCAAAGCCAATATCGTTTGGATGGCAGAGCAACCACTGAGTATCGGTAAACAATATGTTATTAAATTAGCCACGCGCAGCGTGTCAGGTTCCGTATCACTTATTGATCATCGTATTGATGTCAATACGCTTGAGCATCACGATGCGAATGTGTTGCAGCTCAATGAAATTGGCGTGTGTAATTTTTCCGTGAACGCGCCAGTGGTGTTTGATAACTATAAAACCCATAAAGGCACAGGCTCATTTATTATTATTGATCGTCTAACCAATAGCACCGTTGGTGCCGGTATGATTATTGGTAGTGATGATAATGTGAATTTGCATCCAGTGAGTGCGCAGGAGCGTGCTGCACGCTTTAGCCAAGTAGCCACATCAATCAATTTAACGGGTGAGAAAAGCCTTGAAATTGCTTATTTACTTGAACGTCGTTTGTTTGACAACGGACATGCCTGCACGATTTTAGAAACAGCGAATCATGTTCTCATTGAAGCAATCAATCATGCCGGTTTAATTGCGATTTGTGTCAATACCAATAAAGGTTTTACGCCGATTCATTTTGATGCGGATACCCAATCTATTGACGGCATTTACAGTGACTTAAAAGCACAAAACGTGATTTATTAATATGCCGCGCTACGATACGTCACTTTTCATTTTTCGCCGTGATTTGCGTATGGCAGATAATACGGCGTTAAATGAAGCGCTTCGTGATTCGCACAAAGTGATTGCCTGTTTTATTTTTGATGATCGCCAAATCGAAGCACACGCGTATCAGAGCAAACCTGCTTTGCATTTTATGTTGCAATCACTTAGGGATTTAGCCAATCAATTTGAATCTATTCAGGCAGATTTAGCATTTTTTTCTGGATTGCCGGTTGATATTATCGAGCGTTTGCATCATGAATACGCCATTAACGCCGTATTTTTTAACCGTGATTACACGCCATTTAGCAGAGTTCGGGATGTTGAAATTGCACAAGTTTGCCAATCATTACAAATTGATTTAATTGTCACGCCAGACGCACTAATAAATGAGCCTGAGCAAGCGGTGAAAAGTGACGGCAGTGCTTATAGAGTCTTTACGGCGTTTTATAATAATGCGCGTCACTTTGGTGTTGCTTTGCCCGCGCCTTTAGCGAATGGTGCCTTTTTAACGGTTGAGTCAACGGCTAATTTGGATGAGTTCACTCAAAAAACCGTTTCTCAACATGGCATCATTGAAGGCGGACGCACACAAGCACTCAAGCAATTAGCCAGCATACATCGATGTGTGGATTATACAAAAACGCGTGATTTTCCGGCCCTGCAAAGTACCAGTCATTTTTCAGCCCATTTGAAATTTGGAACGCTTTCTGTGCGTGAAGTATTTAGCGGTATTGCTCAAGTATTAGAGCTAGATCATCCGTTACTTCGTCAGCTATATTGGCGGGATTTTATGACGCATATTGCGTATCATTTTCCCCATGTGTTTGGTCACGCGTTTATCGAGAAATTTGACCATTTACCGTGGGAAAATAATCGGGATTATTTCGACGCGTGGACGCGAGGCAGAACAGGATTTCCCATTGTTGACGCGGGGATGCGCGAATTGAACGAAACAGGATTTATGCACAATCGTGTACGAATGATTGTCGCGTCGTTTTTAACAAAAGATTTGCGTATTAGTTGGCGATGGGGTGAGCGCTATTTTGCACAACATTTAATCGATTACGATCCTTGTTTAAATAATGGAAATTGGCAGTGGGCAGCGTCAACGGGATGTGATGCGCAGCCCTATTTTCGTATTTTCAATCCGTGGTTG
>CAINHP010000084.1 GCA_903848905.1 uncultured Pseudomonadota bacterium | reverse complement strand
TAGCATGCCTGAAATGGCAACAGAACCATCAGAAAACGCCCTTTTTACACGTGGACGTCAACGCGCTTTTGTGAAAGTCCAAGATGGTTGCCGCTATCGCTGTACTTTTTGCATTGTAACCGTTGCACGAGGCGAAGAAGTCAGTCGCGCGTTAGATGAAATTATTACTGAAATCAATACACTTCACGCACAAGGTATTAACGAAGTCATTTTAACTGGCGTCCATTTAGGTGGTTATGGCAGCGATAATGGCGAAAACATTGTGTCGCTCATTCGCGCTATTTTAGATCAAACACAAATTGCCCGTTTACGCTTAGGCTCGCTTGAGCCATGGGAACTCACCGACGATTTTTTTGAATTATTCAAAAACTCACGCTTAATGCCCCATTTACATTTGCCTCTGCAAAGCGGCTCGGACTCCGTTCTACGTCGCATGGCACGTCGCTGCAAAACAGAGGAATATGCACTAATTGTGGCGCGACTTAGAGCGCAAATCCCACATTTTAATATTACTACTGATATTATCGTTGGCTTTCCTGACGAAACACAGCAAGAATGGCAAACGAGTTTGGCATTTATTGAGGCGTGTACATTTGGCCATATTCATATTTTTACGTACTCACCGCGAGAAGGTACAAAAGCCGCTACCTTGCCCAATCCCGTCCCGCATGACATCAAAAAGCAACGTAGCGAAGAATTACACGTTTTAGCCAAAACAATGAAACAGGATTTTTATACGCAAAATATTGACGAAAAATTTGATGTGCTTTGGGAAGGACAGCGCGATATTTTAGATGACAATCATGTGCGTGTTTTTGGTTACACACCTAATTACCTGCGTGTTGCATGTGACATCCCAAATGAGCAAATACTCGAAAATAAGATTACGCCTTGCCAGCTGAAAACAATCGCCAGCGATTATATGCTAGGGGAAATTTATCCTGTATAAAGCATGAAAAACCCTATTTAATAATTGAGGCCTAGGTGGTTTGTGTGTTAATTGGTAAAATAAGCTTATAAAACATGAAATTGAAACTTATTTAATTTAAAAAAAACAACCACAAAGATTAATTTAATTCGATATGACGACACCAACAAATAAAATAAATGATAGAATCACCTTAATTAGAAAATATAAATTGTTAAATCAAAAAACATTTTCGGAAATAACAGGTGTTGCACGGAGCACGCTATCTGAAGTTGAAAGCGGAAAGAATAGACCTTCCAGTGAACTCATTGCCGGCATTGCGAACGCCTTTAACGATATTAATATCGAATGGCTTTTGACGGGAAAAGATGAAATGTTAAAATTTGACATCAATGGCATGTCCAAAGTTGAGCAAATTTTGGAGTTAGTTGAACCGTTAAATGATAGTAGAAAAGATGAATTATTGCGTACTATCATCGAAAAACGCCGCATTTATGAAATAGAAGATTTTGTCACGCAATTAATACAGCGTAATGTTGTGTAATTAATTTTAAAATTTAAAAAAGGCTCTCCATCATGGCAGTAACACTAAATAACCTAAAACTCACGCCAAGAATTTGGTTTTTACTCGGCAGTTTAGGGTGTATATTTTTGCTGAGTATGGGGGCTTATTTTCAATTTCAAGAAGGGCTCGAGCCTTGTCCGCTATGTATTACTCAGCGGATTGCCATTTTTTCTACTGGTCTTATTTTTGCCGTAGGTGGAATGACGCATCATCCACGAAAAAAAGTAATTATTGTTTCCATTTTAGGCGCATTAAGTGCGCTTACAGGGGGTTCAATTTCAATTCGACATTTGTGGATACAACATCTTCCTCCCGAAAAAGTCCCTGAATGCGGTCCGTCGCTAGATTATGTCCTGAATAATTTTCCGCTTCTTGACACGATAAAACTCATGCTATCAGGTACGGGTGATTGCGCAAAAGTCGACTGGACTCTGCTTGGACTCAGCATGCCTGCGTGGACATTATTGGCTTTTTTCATGCTGGCGACATTAAGTGTTCTGCAAATTTGGAATCATGACTAAACCGCGTATTTTCCATGTAGCCATCCCCTCTGTTCCTTTTTTTGAATTCTTTGATTATCTCGCACCAAACGATAGTACATTAGAGCCTTTGCGGGCAGGAATTCGCCTTGAAGTCCCATTTGGTAAACGGACAAAAATTGCCTTTTTAATGGCAACGAGTTTTGAATGCCACTACCCGCTTGAGAAATTAAAACCCATTCTACGCGTCATCGACAACGAACCCTTACTTGGCGATCTTGATTTACAGCTTTTGCATTGGGTGAGTAGTTATTACCATCATCCCATTGGTGAAGTTATGAGCGCGGCTTTTCCCATTGCTTTGCGACAAGGCAAAGAAGCCGTCATCAAAAAAATGCCTGCTTCACGCGAAAATGAAAAAACCAGCAATCCCATTGTTTGCAATCCTGCACAACAACACGCCATTGATGAAATTACCCATAGCCTTTGGAAATTTGGGGTTTATTTACTTGATGGTGTGACCGGTAGTGGTAAAACTGAAGTTTACATGCAACTTATTCAAACGGTCTTGGATAAAAAGCAACAAGTGCTTGTTCTCGTTCCTGAAATCACACTGACGCCGCAACTTCAAGAACGATTTGAATCCCGTTTTAATACCTTAATTGCCATCTCCCACTCAAAACTCACCGATACCCAGCGCAAAAATGCGTGGCTTCTGATGCAAAGTGGCGCGTGTTCATTGCTATTAGGGACACGCTCAGCCCTTTTTACACCTATGCCGCGTTTAGGCTTGATTATTCTTGATGAAGAACACGACAGCTCCTTTAAACAACAAGAAGGGTTTCGTTTTTCAGCGCGAGACGTGGCCATTATGCGCGGAAAATTTACTCACATTCCTGTATTACTGGGCTCAGCAACGCCTTCACTTGAAAGCTTATACAATGTCAATCAAGCGCGTTACCATCATCTGCCTTTGCCCGAACGCGCCGGTGATGCCCTCCCGCCTATAATTGACATTATTGATATTCGACAGCAAAAACTGCAAGAAGGCTTATCACCCATTTTACTGAGTGAAATGCACTTAACATTGGCGCGTAATGAACAAGTTTTATTATTTTTAAATCGCCGTGGATTTGCGCCAACACTGATGTGCAATGAATGTGGTTGGGTTGCACGTTGTGTCCATTGTGATGCTAATTTAGTCATTCATCGCCATCAATCCTTACTGCGCTGTCATCACTGCGGAACTGAGCATCGATTAATTAACACTTGCCCTGCCTGTCAGATGCACAATTTAGTGTCTATTGGTCTAGGTACTGAGCGTATTGAATCCGTTTTAGCATCATTATTTGCCGATAAAACCGTTATTCGTTTAGATAGAGACTCCACATCACATAAAGGCTCACTCGAAGACTATTTAGCGCAAATTCATGCTGGTGAAGCACATATTATTCTAGGAACGCAATTACTCGCCAAAGGACATCATTTTCCCAATGTCACACTAGTGGCTATTTTAGATGTAGATAGTGGATTATTTAGCACCGACTTTCATTCAGGCGAAAAATTAGCGCAGCTTATTGTGCAAGTTTCTGGACGCGCTGGACGCGAACAAAAGCAAGGTAAAGTCATGTTGCAAACGCGCCAACCTGCACATCCCCTTTTAGTTGAACTGCTCCGAGACGGTTATAGTCGATTTGCAACCCTTGCACTACAAGAAAGAGAACTGGCAAAACTCCCCCCTTTTAGTTACCAAGCACTATTTCGCGCCCATAGCGAAAAAGAAGAAGTCCCCGCTAACTTTCTGCAATCTGTTGCCGATCTTGCGCAAACAGTCAATGAATCACACGTTCAGATTTTAGGCCCTATTCCAGCACCCATGGCAAGACGCGCAGGACAATATCGCTATCAATTACTGTTGCAACATGAAAGCAGAAATGGACTCCATCATCTACTACGTCAACTTGTCCCACTTATCGGCGGTCTTAACGCACGTCAAAAAGTACGTTGGTCAATTGATGTTGATCCCGTGGATCTGTTCTAAAACCCTATGATGATATACATGTAAATTTGACTTTTTTTGTTGCAAAAATAAATATTCAAGATATAATAATCAAGTAATGTTTAGGTGGACTGGCTGAGTGGTCGAAAGCGACGGTCTTGAAAACCGTTGAACCGAAAGGTTCCTGGGGTTCGAATCCCTAGTCCATCGCCATCATTACAACCTCACAAAATACCCCTATCAATAAAATCAAAATTCTTCTCCTTCCTTTTCTCAATAACACTATTCTGAATAATTATTTTCAGCCTATTATCGTTTATTGATTTTATTTTTGAAGAAAAACAAGCACCATTAGTGCAATACAATCCTTCTATTCCTAACGCTTGCTGTACAATGAGCGCAACTTTTCTATTTATTTGTATTTTTAATGACAGACACACTTCCAGCAGAGCAAGCGCCTGCACTTGCAGACTTTTCTAGTTTCAATCTACATTCAATTCTAGCTCAAGCTTTAGCCAAAAATGGCTTTGAAAAGCCAACGCAAGTTCAGCAGCGAGCTATTCCTACTATTTTAGCGCGCCAAAATTTACTTGTCAGCGCAAAAACGGGGAGTGGCAAAACCTTAGCCTTTTTATTGCCAACCCTGCATCACTTACTGGTTAATGCCAATTACTACGCAGGCACAAGAGCTTTAGTGCTTGTGCCAACAAGAGAGTTGGGGCAGCAAATTTATTTGCAATGCCAACAACTACTCGACGGATCGCCTTTAAAAGCCGGTTTAATTACGGGTGGTGAAGATTTCAAAAAACAACAAACGCTGCTCCGCCGAAATACGGCTGTTATTATTGCAACGCCTGGCAGATTACTTGAGTTATTAACGCTTGATGTAGCGCCTTTTGAAAATTTAGAAACGTTAATTCTCGACGAAGCGGATCGCATGCTGGATATGGGCTTTAGCGAGGACGTACTGACCATTGCAAAACATTGCAGTGAACAACGCCAATCTTTGCTTTTCTCAGCCACGCTCACCCATGCGGGTGTGCTTAAAATGGCCGATAAATTACTTAAACGCTTCGAGCTTATAGCGCTCAATACACTGCGCGATGAACTCCCCCATATTGAGCAACAAATAGTCTTAACCGACGATACCGCGCACAAACAAAAAGTGCTAGCGTGGTTGCTTGAAAATGAAACGTACACAAAAGCACTCGTTTTTAGCAATAGCCGATTGCAAGCCAGCGCTCTGTGTGATCCACTTCGAGACAAAGGCCTTCGCGCCATTGTGCTTCATGGTGAAATGGATCAAAAAGAACGCCAGCGCGTCATGAAACTATTCCGTGATGGTGTCGTAAATATTCTCGTGGCAACCGATTTAGCTGCGCGTGGACTGGATATCAAAGACATCAATTTAGTCATTAACTTCGAAGTGCCGCGCAACGGAATTAATTACCTGCATCGAATTGGGCGCACAGGACGTAGTGACGAAACCGGTTTAACCATTACGCTCGTGAAACATACGGAATGGAATTTGATGGCCAGCATTGAGCGTTTTTTACGCCAAAACTTTATTCGTCGCAAAATTGACGAATTAGCAGGAAAGTTCCAAGGCCCCAAAAAACTCAAAGCCTCTGGTAAATCCGTGGGTGGCAAAACTAAAGTGGAAGCCAAAAAAGAAAAAGCACCTAAAATAAAAGTCCGACACCGCGATCAAAAGAATATCGGCAAACGACGCGTACCTAAGGCGAAAGAACCGGAAGCGTAATCGCGAACACCGTATGATTTTTCTTACTGCTACATTCAATGACGCCTTGATGTTGCGTAATTAAAGCCTGAGCAATGGATAGACCTAGCCCCGTGCCGTCGGCGCGACCTGTCACCATGGGGTAGAAAATCTTATTGAGCATATCAGGCGCAATGCCAATGCCGTCATCCATAATTTCACATCGAACAGCCAGCTTGTAGCGCCTACGCTCGATGGTGATATGACGGCAAATGCGCGTTTTAAGCGTAATCGTGCCTTTTTCGCCCAGTGCTTGCACCGCATTACGTACAATATTTAATATTGCTTGAATCAATTGATTTTTATCACCTAAAATTTCAGGCAAACTCGGATCATAATCACAGCGCAAACGAATAGTTGGACTTACTTCCGCTTGAACCAACCAACGCACTCGCTCTAGCACTTCATGAATATTGAGAAATTGTTTATTGGGCACCTCATTTGGCCCCAGCATCCGATTGACTAAATCCGTTAAACGATCTGCTTCATCAATAATAATTTGCGTATATTCTTTAAGCTCAGCTGAAGACAATTCTAAATCAAGCAACTGCGCCGCGCCGCGCAACCCACCTAGCGGGTTTTTAATTTCATGCGCAAGACCGCGCACCATCAGACGCGCGGTATTTTGTTGCGACAATAACTGTTCCTCTTGTGAAATACGCATTCGATTATCAATCGGCTGCAATTCAACAATTAACTCGTTAATGCTTTCATTATTGACACCAATAGGCGTAATACTCACATTGACAAACGCACTAGGATTATCACCATGATGCAGCTCAAGGGCGTAATCTATAATGGGTGATCCTGTATCACGGCAATGGGATAAATTGGTTAAAAACGCACTATCTGATGATTTAAATAAGTTTTTAGCTGAAACTCCCAGTAATTGGCGTGTGCTTTCAGCTAGCAGAACTTCTGCTGAGGTGTTGAGATACCGCAAATATAATTGCTCATCAAACACTAAAACGGCAGTATTCAAATTATCAAGTAGGCGTTTAAACATGAAAACTAAACAGCCGTTTTTGCTTGAATAAATGTTACTGCACGTTGCAAACGTGCTAGCGTTTTTTCTTTACCTAAAATAGCAAGCGTGATATCAATTGAAGGCGAAACACCTGTCCCACATACCGCAATTCGCAGTGGCTGGGCAACTTTACCAAGTCCAAGCTCTAACTTTTCAGCAACGTCTTTGATGATGGTGTGAAGTAGTTGCGCTTCCCACGTTGACACAGGTGAAAATACCTCACAAAGTGCAGCAAGAACCACATCACTGCCGTCAACAAACGCTTTTTTGGCCGCTTTTTCATCATAATCCTCAAATTCGCGGTAAAAATAAACACTGGCATTTGCCATTTCAACCAGTGTTTTACAGCGTTCACGTTGCGCTTTAATCAGCTCTAAGATATCAACGGATTCATTTT
Source organism: uncultured Pseudomonadota bacterium (assembly GCA_903848905.1). Classification (GTDB taxonomy): domain Bacteria; phylum Pseudomonadota; class Gammaproteobacteria; order Methylococcales; family Methylomonadaceae; genus UBA10906. The sequence goes on along the minus strand of CAINHP010000084.1, from coordinate 13,563 downwards.
TTGCATCAATACCCAGTTGCGCGAGATGCCATGTTAAATGCGGTGCAATATCGTTTGGATCGCTGTGCATTAAATAGTGATGATTGAGCCACAATAATTTTTCCATGTTAAACGTCGATGCCGCGCCATTCACATCCGCAAGTTCGAAATAGGCAATCATTTCATCAATAGAGAAAATTTCTTGATCGCCATGCGACCACCCTAAGCGCACCAAATAATTCAGCAACGCTTGTGGCAAATAACCTTCGTCGCGGAATTGCATCACGCTCACCGCGCCATGACGTTTTGATAGTCGCGCGCCATCGGAACCTAAAATCATCGGTAAATGCGCGTACTCTGGTAATTTTGCATCGAGTGCGTTGAGGATATTAATTTGGCGTGGCGTATTGTTAATATGATCGTCACCGCGAATCACGTGCGAAATTTGCATATCCATATCATCCACAACAACGGTCAAATTATAGGTGGGCGAGCCGTCTGCTCTTGCAATAACCAAATCATCAAGCTCTTTATTGGCAACAACAATCTCCCCTTTCACCAAATCGCCAATATGTATCGCGCCCTCAATAGGTGTTTTAAAGCGCACTACCGTTTTATCGCTTACTGACTTATTTACTTCTCGACATTTACCGTTGTAGCGTGGCTTTTCTTTATTGGCCATTTGTTGCTCACGCAAAGTTTCCAATTCCTCTTTACTGCAATCGCAATAATAGGCATGTCCATTTTCAATCAATTGCACAATGATTTCTTTATAGCGTGGAAAATGCGCTGTTTGAAAAAAAGGTTGTGGATTATCGTAATCAAGCCCAAGCCACGCCATACCATCTAAAATGGCTTGAACAGATTCTTGAGTTGAGCGCTCTAAATCAGTATCTTCAATACGCAGGATAAATTTACCCCCCTTTTTTTTCGCATAGAGCCAAGAAAATAAAGCTGTACGCGCACCACCAACATGTAAATAGCCAGTTGGACTGGGTGCAAAACGAGTAATCACTGTCATGATATAAAACCTAAAAATAAAAAAATTAATAAAATAATTTACATCAATTAACGGGATAAATTCCACCTAAAATGACGTTGCAACTTGCTCCCGTCACGGCTTTTAAATTTCCTGTTTTTTGATTGAGTGTTTGTTTTGCCAGCCACGCAAAGGCAATGGCTTCAACATGATCCGGATGTAGCCCAAACTCAGCAGTCGATTGCACTTCGCAATGTGCATTTTCATTGAGTAACTGCATTAAAAAGTTATTATGCACGCCACCTCCACAAACTAAAATTCGTGACGTTTGCGGTGCAGTCCGCGCAATGGCCTCGCAAATGGTTATCGCCGTTAAATAAGTTAAACTGGCTTGTATAGTCTCAATCGTATAATCGCCTGTTTCACATTGCAACTCAAGCCAATCAAGAGAGAAATAATCCACACCGGTACTTTTGGGTGGTTGCGCCTGAAAATAAGGCTCATTTTTTAATTTTTCGACTAATTTAAAATCGATTTGCCCTGTTTTTGCCCATGCACCTTGTGCATCGTAGTTATGATGTAAATGCCGTTGTATCCATTGATTTAAAAGTACATTTCCAGGTCCAGTATCAAATCCAATGACAGACTGATGCGTATCGGCAGGTAAAAAAGTCACATTCGCAATACCTCCAATGTTTACCACACATCGGGTTTCAAAGGGCGAGTGAAAAACCGCATGATGGAACGCAGGAACTAAAGGTGCACCTTGCCCGCCCGCGGCAACGTCACGCCGACGGAAATCCGCTATCGTTGTAATGCGCGTGTGTTGCGCAATGCAATTAGGATCGCCAATTTGCAGCGTAAAGGGAAATTGACCTAAAGGCGAGTGATACACAGTTTGACCATGACTGCCAATCGCTTCAATTTGCGATGGTACCAGATTGGATTTACACAATAATGTATTTACCGTTTGAGCAAATAAGCAGCCTAGCGCGGTATCCATTTCACCAAACTCTTGCAGTGTCACTTGCGCATTAGATCCACTGAGTTGATGCAGTCGAAATTGAATTTCTTGAGAAAATGGCATATATTCAAAATCAATGACTTCCATTTTATCGTCAGTAAGATTGACCAATACCGCGTCAATCCCATCAACACTCGTGCCTGACATTAAACCAATATAAAGCTCGAAATTCCCTATCATTTTATTACCACGTTAATTTCACCCGAAATGTTTTTGTCATTTGCATTCTGCGCGTTTATCGCATAGCATTCATTTATGATTTTATTGATTCGACTGCCCATTATTCTACTTTTAACACTGCTGCAATTTGCCGCACCGTTAATTCATGCGCACACGTTTCACAATGACTGTTTTGAATCCTCTATTCATCTACCCGAATTTGAACAAGTCGATTCACTTCGTCAACAATCACCATCCATCAGTAACGCCATACTTCAAAGCAGTAATATGGTGGTGATGAGTATCGGCATCAAAAACGACCTAAATAATCACCAATATACTACTGAAAATAGTCTATTCGCCTTATTTTTCATGTTGATTATACTCAATCGACGTATTTTAATACGTTGCTTCATTAATCAAACAGAGCCCATTGCATCCAAACGCCTTCTCACTATTTTTGCGCCCCGCGCCCCACCTTCGTTTGTTTGATTATTAGTCACCGCGCGATGGTTTTTTTGCGCTAATTTAATCACACTGCGAGTTTTTTATGTTTCCTGTTTTTTTCTTACGTATGAGCTTATTCACGCTCATTTCTATGCCACTCGTCAGTATAGGCGCGGATCATTTTCCGCATGTTGAACATCACGACCCCATTATTGTCGACCAACAACTCTCACTTTCATCGCTAATCACATTGACGCTTGAAAATCATCCTGATACACAATGGCTCAATTCACTCGAAGCAGAAACAGCAGCCATTAAACGACGTGGCGAAAGTTGGTCAGCAGGCGCATCTAATGCAGGTTTTCGCTATCAAGAAGCCACAAGTGGAACATTGCACTATTTTGACGGCAACATTGAAGTCCCATTATGGAATATTGGGCAACGTGACGCAAATCAACGTATTGGTTCAACCGCTGAAAATAGCACCATCACACAAACGGCATTAACACATTGGCGCGTAACCGGTTTAGTTCGCTCGGCTATTTGGGACATTGCCCTACAAGAATTACGACTACAGCAAGCCGAAATTGATATGCGTGCCGCGCAGCAATTAGCTAATGATATTACACGTCGCGTCCAGGCTGGCGATTTAGCGCAAACCGACGCGCTTTTAATTCAAACGGATGTATTAAAAAAACGCTCTGCGTTGACGTTAGCGGAGGCGGAGGTCATGCACGCGAGAAAACGCTACACCTCACTGACACAGTCCACCAAAATTCCTGCTAATTATCATGAGCAATTAAGTCAAGTGAAAGAAGTTGAATCATCCCATCCCGCTTTGCAAGCGATTCAAAACTTAATTGAACGCAAACAAGCCGAATTAGAGGCTTTAAATTTAGTTGGCTCAGGGCAAACCACTGTCGCCGTCGGTGTGAATAGTGATCGTCCAAGTAACCGCGATTCACGCAGTAATAATACAGAAAGTTTCAATGTTGGTGTCACCATTCCTTTTGGTGGGCAGGCGCATCTTGATCCCCAACTTGCCGCGCTAAATGTTGAAATTAACCAACTTCGTGCCCAACGTGATCAACTATTTCGAGATTTAGAACAAAATCACCACGAAGCCGAACATAATTTAGAAATCAATGAAGCTGAATTAGCGGTTGCCATTGAATTAAATACCGTCGCTCAAAAACATTTAACACTCACTCAATTAAGTTTCAAAATGGGCGAAATAGATTTAATTGATTTACTCAAAATTCAATCTCAAACACAACTTGCCGCACTTGCCGCAAAAGAGCGCGCCCTTGTGCAAGAAAGAGATTACGCTTCATATAATCAAGCAGTTGGAGTGCTACCATGAAAAAAAATATCTTTGTTTTGAGTCTTTTTACTCTAGTTCATCCCACTTTTTCAGCGGCGCAGACACAACAAACTATCCAACTGTCCGCGCAAAATATTGAAAGCTTAGGCATTGTGCAAGGAAAACTGATTCGTGCAACGCAAATCCCTGTGCTTTACGCCCCAGCAAAAGTGCTTATTCCCAATAATAATGAATACGTCGTCAGTGCTTCTCAAGCCGGCATTATTCATCAACTCAACGCCGCTACAGGTGATGTGGTTAAAAAAGGCGATATTCTCGCGCAAATAGACAGCCCAAATTTACTCTCTTTGCAAAGCAATTATTTAAAATCCACTAGCGCCCTGCAACTTGCTAATTCAGCCTATCAACGCGATACATCCCTTGCTCAAGATGGCATTATCGCAATACGTCGTGTACAAGAAACGCAAAGCCAATTCAATGCCGCTGAAATTGATATGAAAGAAGCGAAACGATTACTTGAAATGGCAGGTGGAAATACCCATTCACCCGAAAATTTAAGTAGTAATTTAACCATCCGCTCACCGATTTCAGGAGTGGTCATTGAACGCATGGCGATTGTCGGGACACGCGTTGATATGTTAACGCCGCTTTATCGCGTTGCCAATCTGCAAACCCTTTGGCTGGAAATTGCCATTCCACAAGAAGACATCGCGCAAATTAGTGTTGGCGATCAAGTCAGTATTGATAATACGCCCTTTACAGCTGAGATTAGCCTACTTGGACAAAGTGTCAATATTGAAGATCAAACGATTCTTGCTCGTGCGATTGTCAAAAATGTGCAAGGCGAAATTCGAGCAGGACAAAAATTAAACGTCCAAATCAAAAAACTCAGTAAGCAAATTGCATTTCGTATTCCCAATTCAGGCGTCGCTCAACATGACGGAAAAGCGTTTATTTTCATTCACAACGACACTGGCTTTACGATAACGCCCGTCACCATTATTAGCAAACAAGACGAAGAAACCATTATTAGTGGTCCAATCAAAGGCGATGAAATCATTGCATTGAAAGGAACCGCCGTACTCAAAGCAAATTGGCTAGGCGTTGGGAGTGCTGAGCAATGAGAGGTTTAATTCGTTTTTCGCTCAGTCAACGCTTACTCATGCTTGTGTTGGTAGGACTGCTTAGTGGCGTTGGATTTTATGCGTTTAAGCATTTAGCCATTGATGCGTTTCCCGAAGTGTCACCCACGCAAGTCAAAATTATTGTCAAAGCGGCAGGAATGACACCTGAAGAAGTTGAGTCACGCATTACAGCCCCTATTGAAGTTGAACTACTGGGTATTCCCCATCAAAGTATGTTGCGTTCCATCGCCAAATACGCGCTAACAGACATTACCATTGATTTTGAAGAAGGTACGGACATTTATTGGGCGCGCCAGCAAATTGCAGAGCGTCTTAATACCTTGTGGGGAAATTTACCTGCAGGGGTCGAAGGCGGTATTGCCCCCATGACCACACCACTTGGGGAATTATTTATGTTCTCTATTGATGGTGGTGATTTATCGCTCATGCAACGCCGTGATTTACTCGACTGGGTCATTCGCCCCGCGCTACGCACCGTTAAAGGTGTCGCGGATGTCAATGCCTTAGGGGGTTATGTTCGCAGTTTTGAAGTGATGCCCGATAATATGAAAATGTCCGCTCGTGGCATGACCATTACGGATTTAATTTCAGCACTAGAAAAAAATAATCGCAACGATGGCGCAGGACGTATTACCGAAGGCGAAGAAGCGCTCATTGTTAGAGCGGAAGGACGCATTAAAACACTCGATGATGTCCGCAGCATCGTGGTTGATGCAAAGGGTCATCAAGCTATTAAAGTTGGCGATGTCGCTCAAGTTAAAATTGGTGCCTTAACGCGTTATGGTGCCGTGAGTAAAAATGGCGTTGATGAAGCGGTCACCGGTGTCGTTTTAAGTCTACGTGGTGCGAACGCAAGGCAAACTGTGGAAGGTATTGAAGCGAAATTAGCTGAACTTGCGTCAAGTTTACCCCAAGGCGTGCATTTAGATGTTTTTTACAATCGTGGGCATTTAGTCAACCGAGCCGTTGAAACCGTTTTTCACGCATTGGGTGAAGCTATTTTCTTAGTGATGATTTTATTGCTTTTGTTTTTAGGAAGTTTACGCGCGGCTATCGTGGTGGCAATTGTTTTACCGTTATCGGCGCTTTTTACCTTCATTCTAATGCACGAGATGGATATGTCCGCCAATTTGATGAGTTTAGGTGGCCTTGCTATTGCTATTGGGATGCTTGTTGACGCAGCCGTGGTAGTGGTTGAAAATTTGATCACCCATTTAACGAATGAAAAAACCGCACAGCGTCTACCGCGTTTGCACGTTATCTATCGCGCAACAGCAGAAGTTGCGAGTTCTGTTACATCGGGCATTTTAATTATTATTATCGTTTTCCTACCCTTGCTGACACTGCAAGGATTAGAAGGAAAATTATTCACACCCGTTGCGCTGACAATTGTGTTTGCATTAAGCGGATCACTGATTTTGTCTCTCACCGTGATTCCTGTTGCAGCGTCTTATTTACTCACAAAAGTTTCGCATGAAGAGCCTTGGCTACCACGAAAACTTCAACAACTCTATAAACCTGCGCTGGCGTGGTGTCTTGATAATACCAAAAAAGTATTTACTGTGGTGGGAAGTCTACTTATGGTGACTTTTTTAGTCTTTGGTCAAATTGGTAGCACGTTTATGCCTAATATGGACGAAGGCGATATTATTTTACAAATTGAAAAACTCCCATCTATTACGCTTGCCCAATCTATTATTTTAGATCAACAACTTCAAAAGAATTTACTCAAAAATATACCCGAAATTGACTCTATTTTAGGGCGAGTTGGTTCAGACGAATTAGGCCTTGATCCAATGGGACTTAATGAAACAGATACTTTTTTGGTTCTCAAACCTGAAAAAGAATGGCTGGTCCACGATAAACCCGAATTAATTGAAAAAATTCGCACCGTAATGGAAAACACCCCAGGCATTGGTTTTAGTTTTTCGCAGCCAATTGAAATGCGTGTATCTGAAATGTTAACGGGTACGCGCGGTGATTTAGCCGTTAAATTATTTGGCTCAGACTTAGCGGTATTAAATGAAAAAGCGAACGAAATTGCCGCGGTATTGAAGCAGATTTCAGGTTCAAGCGACGTCGTGACCAAGCAAAATGACGGCATGAAGTTTTTACAAGTCAACATTGATAAAACCGCGGCAGGTCGCCTTGGCATTGATAGCGACACCATTGAAACGCTACTTCGCTCAGAAATAGAAGGACTCAAATTAGGCATTGTGCAAGAAGGTATCCGTCGAACACCTTTGATCTTGCGTGGTGATAGTAATAATGCCAATTTCGATAGCCTACAAATTACGCTACCCAATCATGGCGGACGTGTCCCGATTAAGGAAATTGCCAAAATTGAGCAGGTTGAAGGTGTCGTGGCTATTGGACGCGAAAAAGGGCAACGATATACGGTGGTTCGCAGTAATGTTGAAGGACGTGATTTGGTCGGTTTTGTAGAAGAAGCGCGGCGCAGCGTTGCAGAAAAAGTGAAACTACCCACTGGCTACACCGTTCAATTTGGCGGGCAATTTGAAAATCAACAACGCGCCGCCGCGACACTGTCAATTGTCATTCCCATTTCAATTGGATTGATTTTTCTACTTTTATTTTCCACGTTTGGCTCAGTGCGACAAGCGGTGCTGGTGTTGTCAAATATCCCACTCGCCATGATTGGCGGTGTTTTTGCTCTGTGGATATCGGGTGAATACCTATCCGTTCCAGCCTCAGTGGGATTTATTGCTCTTTTAGGAATTGCCGTTTTAAATGGTGTGGTCATGGTCAGCTATTTTAACCAACTACTCGTCACCGGTATGGAAATTGGCAAAGTAGTCATGATTGGCTCATCGCGTCGTTTGCGTCCCGTGTTAATGACAGCCAGTATTGCGGCTTTTGGTTTGATTCCACTGCTTTTTGCAACAGGGCCTGGCTCAGAAATTCAACGGCCGTTAGCTGTTGTTGTGATTGGTGGCTTAGTGTCATCCACTTTTTTGACCTTATTTTTATTGCCGATTTTATTTCGGTTATTTGGCCAGACAAAACAAAACTAACGGATAGGCATCAATATGAATAATGAATATTTAGTAACACTTAATGTACCGCCTGCACTGGAAGAAATCATCGTCGATTGCCTGCTTATGCTTGAATGTGAAAAAGGCTTTAGTAGTCTTCCCGTTTTTGCACATCATCATGAAAATAAAGGTTTGTCGCTTGCCGAGCAGGTAACAGGAAGGCAAAAACGCCTGCAATTTCAAATGCACGTCAACACACCCGATTTAGAAAAATTACTCACTCAGTTGCGAGAAGATTTCACTGGTGCGGGGATTCAATATTGGGTGACGCCTATTTTGAATCAGGGCGTTTTTTAGGTTAAAATCTAGGGGGTACTTATCAAATGTGCCCCGCATATATCATAGAGTGAGGAGCAATAAAAAATCCCTCTTTTTTATTCAATCGACTTACTAAAACCTCTTACTTAATATGACCATTGTAACTAATTCGGTCGTGCCTTAAGTATAATTAAAAATTCCTGCTAAAATGTTTAGTGTGTTTTTTATCAAAAGATTAAAATTAATCAAATTGAAAAAATTCATCCAACTTTTGCATTTTACACCAAATTTTTTCAATACAATCTTCAACGGGTAAATTCGCACTATCTAAATGCACCTCTGGATTTTCAGGTGATTCGTAAGGCGACGAAATGCCTGTGAACTCACTAATTGTCCCATTACGCGCTTTGAGATATAGTCCTTTGGTATCACGCCGTTCACAAATTGTTAAAGGCGAATCAACAAAGACTTCTACAAACTCATCTGATTCAAAAAGCTGTCGTGCAAGCGCCCTATCTGCTCGAAAAGGTGAAATAAAAGCAACAATCACTATTAAACCCGCATCCACCATCAAACGTGAAACTTCAGCAATGCGGCGAATGTTTTCAACTCGATCGGCACTTGAAAAACCCAGATCAGAACTGAGTCCATGACGAATATTATCACCATCTAAAATATACACATGCTGGCCAGCAGTATGTAATTTCATTTCAAGCGCTTGAGCAAGTGTGCTTTTTCCCGATCCCGAAAGACCAGTGAGCCATATACACTGTGCTTTTTGCTTTAATGCGTTAACGCGCTGAGCTTTCGTTATTTTTCCTAATTGCCAAACGATATTTTTTTCCAAATTTGCAAATTCCACTCTTTATCAAAAAAACGAATAATCATTTTATTTTATCATCTATTAAAATTATAACACCTATTAGTTTCATGCGTTTTTCACATTTAATGTACTTTAGAAAAATTGACTTTGGATAATTGATTTTTGTAACGCCTTCCAATTTTTATTGCTGAAAACTGGAGCCAATCGTTTTTTGTAGGCGCTTTATTTACTGACTGACCATAGAATGAACGCATTAATTCTGCAGCATGCTGCACATTCACTTCCGCCCAGACTTGATGACTTGCGAAAGGATATTGCCCCCTCTTCACTTTCACTAATTTGTAGTTAACTAAATCGACATAAGGCGGGTGACAAAAATCAACGTTTCCAGAATACCCCGTAGTAATCACATGCAAACCAAGTTGCATTGCCTCAGCAATTCCACGACCAAATCCTTCAGCACGATGCAACGATAGAAAACTATCACAACATTGATACAGCGCTAATAGATCGGGTCTTGAAAGTGTTTCTTCTATAATATGAATACGACCATCTCGAAATGCTAGATCCTTGAGTTTTTCCCAGGCGATGTGACGGCGTTTAGGTTTATGTACTTTAATAACCAATCCAACTTGATCATTATTAAACGAAGTCATCGGAAATGCGTTTATAAAAGCATCAACACAGGCTTGAGGATTCTTACGATGAATCGACGAATTTAAATCGAAAGAAAAACAAAATAACGTAGCATTTTGTGGTAACCTAAAATGCGATCTTGTCTGATCTCGTGTACCTAGCGCACTAATTTCGCCTAACTCCACAGCCATTGGCATAATATAAACAGGAACATCTGACACGCTAACTAATGCGTCATAAGTATGTTGCGTTGATACCCAAACTTCGTCAACCAATCCAGTTAAATCACGCCATTCCTCTGGCCAAACACTCAATTCCCAAGGCCAATAGCCAATATTGTAGCGCCCTTCTATTTGATGTTTTCCTTGCTCTGCATAATAACGCCCATGCTCTAGTGCCGTCATACAAAAAATATTGATCGCATATTCCCCCTCAGTGGAAACATATTCCGCCATCGTGCGATCATTTTGAGGAATGTCTTTTCCCGGAGGAAAATCAATGAGTGTAAAAGGTATATTTGCCGCCAACATGGCACGTGCTGCCATTCGCAAATCTTCGCCAATCCCTAATTGCCCAAAAACGTATCCAATTAAATTAACGCCAAATGGACGTTTGTGGATTGGTAAAATCGACGTCTCTTGAAAATGCCTTGCATACTCGTGCAACCACGTTGCTCGTGCTAAAAGTCTCTCTCGCTCCATAGGCGACAATAGCGGCCATAAATTATGCTCTTCAATGCCGTGTCGCTCAAACCAACCAATGATTAACTCAACACCATGACTCAAGGGATATGCCGCTTGAACATCAGGTCTTGCCTCATAAACCAAGGTTTGCAACGCGGTTAATCCACTGTGAGAATTTGAGGTTCTTAACAACGTTAAAAAGGCGCTATCTTCACACACTGCGCGATATTCTTTAATGCCGGACGTCACCAGCCACGATGCAAAGCCTTCTCGTTCACCGATGTCATTGACAGGAAATTTTTTACATAAATCTGGCCTCAATCGCTCAATAAGCGAGACTAGCCAAGAGGATGAAGTCGTTATCATGTTGATTATAATGGCGCAGCGAGACGTGAAATATCACCTAAAATACGTTTCACTAAGTCGTTAGCGCGACAATCACTATTAGCTTCAGCATAGCAACGTAGTTCTGGCGCATTACCTGAGGGTCGTAAGTGTACAATTTCATCAGAATCAAACGTCAATCTCAAACCATCCGTTGTATTGCGTGTAATAATCTCTCCACACATGCCACCCAATAAAGTTTGAATTGCCTCATTTGATGAAGAAAGTTGAGCAATCAAAAGACGACTAGAATCATTTGGAAAATTTTGAATACGATCACTTGCCGTAAATCGCTGAGGCAAACTCGTGGATAATTGTGATAATTTCACTCCCTTTTCTTTAGCAAAAGCTAACAGCGCAAGCATTGGAAGTACGGCATCTCGCGTTGGCAATGATGGTAAATGCTGGTCATGTCGCACAAAAGGATCGCCAACTAAAAAACCACCATTCGCTTCAAAACCGACGACGCGACTCAACCCTTTTTTCAAGCACATTTTCATTTCATCAATCACATACGGTGAACCAATTTTTGTTCTCGCAACATAAGAAAACGCACTACAACGCTCAATGGAAGTTGTGCTATTTACTGGGGTTACAATACTATCGGCATTTAAATACATCGCACACAACAAACCAACAATGTCACCACGCAACCAATTCCCTGTTTCATCGCCAATTAACGGTCTATCTGCATCGCCATCCGTTGACAATAATGCGTCAAGTCGATATTCAGTTGCCCATTTTTGACCTAATGCTTGATCAGATTCACTCACTGCCTCCGTATCAATAGGGACAAACGCATCTGTTCGACCTAACGAAACAACGTCAGCGCCAAATTCGCTTAACAATTCCGATAAAAAATCACGTGCAACGCTAGAATGCTCATAAACGCCAATACGCCAACCTTTTAAAAAATAGGCTGGAAAGAAATCTACATACCTTTTTTTATAAAGTGCTATCGCGTTAGATAATAAGGTTAAATTTTGAAGCGGATCGTAACCAATGAAATTCATTCTGTTCATTGTGACCGTTTGCGTGATAGCTACTTCGTCTTCCTTGCTAATTTCACCTACTGAGGTATAAAATTTAATGCCATTTCTATCAAAAGGAATATGACTGCCCGTGACCATCACCGCAGGTATTTTTTCGCTCAATGCAAAATAAGCCAGTGCGGGTGTTGGCAATGCACCAACGAAAAAAACATCCATTCCCCTCGCATGAATAGCGCCAGCACAAGCTTTTACAATACGCGGACTACTATCGCGCAGATCACAGCCTAATACAATGCGCTTTGACATAGGTACAATTTTTTGTAAAAACGCATCTACATATAATTGACAGACATCATTACTCAAATCTGAAACTAAGCCACGGACTCCGCTTGTACCAAAGCGTACACTCGATTCTTTAATTGTCATTTTAACTTGCTCCTTCACTGGATCATAAAATTGTCATCATCAAAGACAAATCCACCTTAAACTCTTAATTTTTTTGAACCAAAAGCGTATTAGATACGGCTGTCACAGATAGCCCTATCGCGTCATCCTCACGAATTTCAAGCAATCGGCAATGCTGATTTGTAATCAACTCAAACAATGCCGTTTGTGGAAAAAAGTGCATTTCCATCGCTGTCGTATTTTCTTGAGCAAGATAGTCATCAATACAAAATCGATATCCCGCTTTATAAGTTGGGATTTGAAAAAAAGCCACACCACCAGGGCGCAGTTTTGCGAGGAGCTGATTTAAAAGCATGGCCATCACCGGCGGTGAATTGTGTTGCAAAACAATACGTGAATAAAGCACGTCAAACTCGTCCATTTGCGAAATAGCGTGAATTTGACTCAAATGCTCAAATGAAATGTGATGTATCGCCTTTTCATTGGCATAATGTTTCGCTACGCTCAGATGGGCCTGCGAAATATCCAACGCGATAACCTCCTCAAAACGCTGTGCCAAAGGAATCGTCACTCGCCCAACACCACAACCTAGCTCAACACATCGCTTAAAATGAGATGAATTAATTTTCGCGCAATTAAGTATCGCATCAAATTGCGTCAATTCTGCCTCACCACTCGCATAAAACGCATCACTATTTTGATGGAAATTTTCTTGGAAATAACTTTCATTCGTTAACACAGACCAATGAGGCTGCGTTTCACCTAAATGCTGCCATTGATTAGTCGTTTTGATAAATAACGCGGTCAACTTTTCAGAAGACGCTGTTAACTCAACGTCCATGGCCGGACCATTGAAAGGTAATCGTGGTGGGCGAGGACTTTGAATTTGCTCAAGACTTTCACGAAATTCTGTCGAATTGATAAACAATTCTCGCAACTGACTCACGTCTTTAACTTCTGTTGCATAATGCGTAACAACCGCTTCGCTCTCAGGTTCACGCCCAAAAAGTAAGCGGTAGGCGAAAATGACTGTTTCTTTACTGACCATTGAATTTTCCTTTTAATTCGCCTGTAAAAACAGGTCGCAAAACCTATGTCATGCTTAAACCCTTAAAACCATACCTCTCCCTCAATTATATCACATCGCTGTTTACCAAGGCAGCACCGCTCACACCCAATACCCCCCCCCTTTTTTCAATCTTGGTTAGGGGAAATTTGTTTTTAGTCGACCAATCGCACAAATAAATAGTGCGTAAAGCAAATCCCCCC
>CAINHP010000083.1 GCA_903848905.1 uncultured Pseudomonadota bacterium | reverse complement strand
CGATCTGCGTCATAGCTTTGCGTCGTTTTTAGTCAATGCGGGTTGCGCTCTGTATGAAGTGCAGAAAATTTTAGGTCATTCAAGTTGCGCTATGACGCAGCGCTATAGCCATTTGAGCCAAGCATCCTTAATGCGTGCAGTCAGTTCCGCTGAGCCTTACTTAGAAGTGGGTTTGTAAAAATAGGAAGAATAGCGATAAATTGTATTCTGTGCATTTTGGCTTACGATTGACTAAAATACATAACTATCATTTTATGGAAGAGAACTATGCCAACTATTAGCCAGTTTTACGGAATTATCATTCGCATGTTTTTTGCAGAGCATGCGCCACCTCATTTCCATGCAGAATATGGAGAGCACAAAGCATCCATTAACATTCAAACATTGGAAGTGCTGGATGGCAATTTACCTAGACGGGCATTGAGTTTAACATTGGATTGGGCAGAGTTACATCAAGACGAGCTTATGATTGATTGGGATAAATGCCGCTTGCATCACAATCCAGATAAAATCAAACCCCTAACCTAAAGGAGCTGCTATGCACTACGATGTTGTTGAAGCACAAGTGATTGGTGAATTATCTTTTACTGTTAGATTCGCTGATGGCTTAAGTGGCACAGTCCGTTTTTTGCCGTCGTATCTTTATGGTGTATTTGAAAAATTAAAGAACCCCGATTTTTTTAATCAACTGCAAGTAGCAAATGGTTTTGTGTCTTGGGGTGAGGATGAAGTTGATTTAGCACCTGACAGTATGTATGAGGCCATTTCACAAAAAGGCGAATGGTTGCTGTCATAAACTTGAAGTAGCCCAACTCTTTTTTTAATCATGTCGCTGCGTGGGTCAAACTTGCTTTGTGCTGCATGACCGTTAATGAAGTAAGAGCTGGGATGCTGTATTGCTGATTTTTGCTATATGCAGCAACGCAAACAACCCAGCAATTTTGAGGTGTATAGGCAGGAAATCACCACCGGAATTGTGAAAGTAATTGGTACTAAAAAACTGCAAAACTATTTTTTTCTGAGCTATAGACCCATTTCGGACTAGCATTTATCATCGCTATACAGATAATTAGGAATCCATTGTTCATTAGTACACGCAGCACTTAAAATGAATTTGCCAAAAAAAATCATTTTTCAATACATATTTAATATGTATAATTGCTTTTATGCAAATAGAATTTGACCCTAAAAAAGCCGCTATCAATTTAAAAAAACATGGCGTGAGTTTTGATGAAGCTGCTACGTGTTTGCTTGACGATCAAGCTTTAGTGCAAGAAGATTATGATGCTGAGGACGAGAATCGCTGGATACTTATTGGCATGAGCAATCAAGCCCGATTACTGGTTGTCATTTATACTACACGGGAAGATTCCATTCGTTTGATTTCAGCAAGAAAACCTACCCAAAAAGAGGAGAACTACTATGCGTGATGAATATGATTTTAGCAAAGCAAAACGTGCTTACGAAGTGCCCCATTTAGCCAAACTCCAAGCCGAAATCAATAAAACACGTATTACGATCTGTTTGGATAATGATGTTCTCGCTAACTTTAAAGCACGCGCTGCACAAAGCGGCAAAGGATATCAAACGCTAATCAACGAAACCTTACGTGCTAATCTAAAAGATGAAGTTCCACTCACTGCTGAAACGCTGCGTAAGATTTTGCATGAGGAATTAAGCGGAGTTAAAAGCAGCAATGAGCTATACAGCTAAATGATCAATCCAAAAGAACACAGAATCTCGCCTATATATAATAAGTGTAAATTCAGCCTGAACTGCTGACAGGAATCCATCAGCTATCCGTTTCAGCTGCTTTGTTTGATAAATAAATAGAAAAACAATTTATTTACGGAGCATTATGAAACACGTCAAAACAGCAAAAATATTAACCTGCGACGATCTCGCACAAGTCCTTAACTTCATTTCAAAAATGATACACGCAGAACGCAATCGTGCTCTCCTGATGATTACGGTTCTCGGAGGGCTTTGCGTAAAAGAAACTGCTGCATTACTTGTTGGCGATGTCGTTGACGAATTTGGGCAGGTGCGAGACGTAATCCATTTGCGACCTGAGCAAGCCAAAAACAAACGTGAACACAACGTTACAGTATACAAAGGACTCAAAGCTGAATTGCAACGCTACGTTGCCACGTTTAACGAAATTAATCCAACTGCGCCATTTTTCTATACCCGAACAGAGAGAGTTTTGGCGTATTCCAAGTACCAAGTCTGGCAGTGAGCGTCATTTACCCCTCAGTCCTGCTGCGATCGCTTTACTGCGTCAAGTGCCCAAACGTTGTGATTATATTTTTGCCAATCCATTAACGCTCAAACCCTTTAATACTGTTTATTACGGATGGCATGCTGCACGCGTGAAAGCGGGGCTTGAAGATGTCCGCATGCACGATCTGCGTCATAGCTTT
>CAINHP010000082.1 GCA_903848905.1 uncultured Pseudomonadota bacterium | reverse complement strand
CGATCTGCGTCATAGCTTTGCGTCGTTTTTAGTCAATGCGGGTTGCGCTCTGTATGAAGTGCAGAAAATTTTAGGTCATTCAAGTTGCGCTATGACGCAGCGCTATAGCCATTTGAGCCAAGCATCCTTAATGCGTGCAGTGAGTTGCGCTGAGCCTTACTTAAAAGTGGGTTGATTGTTTTTGGAATTGGCTGTTTTGGTTATGCGTCGTTTATTGGTTCAAACTTGCTTTGTGCTGTATGACCGTGAATGGAGTAAGAGCTGAGGTGCTGGCATTGTTGATTTTTGCTATACACAGCAATGCAAGCATCATAGCTTTTTAATAGTGATCTCTGCATTGCGCTATTTGTAGCGTGCCATTTTCGTAGCTATAAACTAAACGGTGCTGAGCATCAATGCGACGTGACCAAAAGCCACATAACTGATGTTTTAGCGGCTCTGGTTTTCCTATACCGGAAAATGGTTCGCGCTGAATTTCTTTTATAAGTGCGTTGATACGTTTAAGCGTGGTTCGATCTGTTGACTGCCAGTAAAAGATAATCCTCCCAACCCTTACTGGAAAATTCAAGCGTCATGCAATAACTCTCTAACAGTACCTTTACCTATACGGAGTTCCTCAACCGAGTCAATTAGCCGTTTTGCACCAGTAGTATTGCGGAGCAAATAAGCCGTTTCCGCAAAACTTTCATAGTCCTCTAGCGACATAATCACAACAGGTTTGCTGTCTTGATGCGTAACAATAACAGGCGAATGGTCATCATTAACTGATTGCATAACGTCTGCAAAATGCTGATGTGCATAGCTAAATGTGAGTGCGTTCATTATTTTCCTCTTAAATATAATTTGAGATGATCATTAGCCAATCGGCTTATGATTTCATTATCTCAGCAGGTGTAATTTATAAGCCTAATGCAATTATAAAGCAACGACCATTCAGATGTGACGCATTCGCTCGTTTTGGCGTTTTAACTACCATCCATTATGACTGTAATTCCTGCTGTGCATATTTACGCAGAGCATCATTTATCAATGTTTGATAATTATCTCCTGTCATTTCAGCACGCGACTTAAAAATACTAAGCGTATCTCTATCAATCCGCATGGTGATTCGCGCTTTTGTCATTTCAGCAGGCGGTCTTCCAATACGTTTTAATTTGGAAAAGTCAGCAGCTGATACTTCATAAGTATCTGAATCAGATTCAATAGCTGCATTAATGAGTGCATCCTCTTCATCAGTTGGCATTTCAACAACACGTCCCGATTTAGTAGTTAGTAACATAATTTTGTACCTCGCGTTTGTTTGCTTTGCGTAAACTAATAATACGACGTTCATTTGCTCTATCGGCATATACGATAGCGTGTAAGCGTGATTGAATAAGCGCGTAACCCATTATGCGTACTTCTCCATAATCCTGTCTTGTATCAATCATAGCCCATAAAGTATTCCACTCAATATGTTCTGCATCAGCAAGTGATAAGCCGTGCTTTTCAATATTGATTGCATTTTTAACTGGATCAAATGTAATATTCATAAATTTATTGTATGCACAAAAAATAACTTGAGCAAGTAAAGATTGATAATTGAAACTGACAGCAGCAATTGATTGGTATGGAACTGACTTGGCAAGTGGCAGGTCATATTTAACTAAGTAAAGAGCAGCAGCTAACGCTGCATGCTTGCAAGCATCGCTTCATCCCAATACCCAGAGATATATTGATGTAAATGACGACATGAAACGTCAAGCGGTGGCGTTGATTTAATTCTATGTTTGCACTGCTGTTTTGAAAATGGCAGTGCTCTGCGCAATATCAAAACTATTGAAGTTAGCTAACAAGCAAGCTGTTATTTTTTAGGTTTGTAATCATACACTTCACGTCTATGCCCAATCTCAACAATCGTAATGGTTACGACCTTATCTTCAATGTACGCGATAACTCTGAAATTGCCAATTCGGTACTTCCAATAATTCCTTAACACACCATGCAATGCTTCGCCTTTACTACGCGGATTATCCATTTCGGGCAGCGTGACTGTGAGAAATTCTTTAATCTTAGCTTTATCAACTGAATTGATTTTTGATAATGATTTGATTGCCGCAGGTTTAAACTCAATTGTCCAAGTCATCAAGCAGGCTCATCGCTTCAGACATGGATAATGTTTTTGGATCTTGCATGGCAGCGTCGGCCGCTTGCAAATCTAAATAATCCTCAATTGATTTTTCAATTTGCTTTGTTACCCATTCATCAACCGGTGTATTCTCAATGCCTGCAATATAAGCAGCTGCTTGCTCTAAGTGTTCGGGTATTGCGATCATAAGCTATTCTCGTAAAGATAATTCGTTTGGCTAAATTGTATGTTCTTTATTTGAGAACTTATATCATTTTTTTTGGTGTTGCATAGAGAAACTTTCTAAAGCACTACATCCTCTAAAAAAAATGAATTATGCACAATTTAGTAATTCTCGCTGTTTGAACTTTCCATAGTTACCTTAAGGCGTAACTTTTTAAATCAAAATGCTTTAGATAAAAGCTTCGGACTGGACAACTGACGTCAATGACTTAATATAAAGGATTGATTTGAATTTGACTGACTGATTGATTTGAAAGGAACTGAGATGTTGGAATTGCAATAATATATTGATCTGCAATGAAACTAAAGTAACAAGCAGCAGCTACGCTGCATGCTAACAAGCTCACTTCATCACAACACTCGCTTACGCTCGTATTGTTCTTCACTTCACTTGTATTTTTTATAAAACAACAAATAGAAAACAAATATGTTCTATTACTATATGTGTGTGAGTTTTTTGATGCATGACAACATTGTGCATTTCTGAAATGGGTTAACCCGATTATGAAAAACAGTACGATGTTACAACATGATGTTACGACAACGTTCTGTTTGATCGCTTTGTTACAACTATATGTTTTTTTTAATATGAAAGTTCATTTCAAATTGACACACATCATCCCATTTTGCAAAAACAGCACGATGTTACAACACGACGTTACGACAACGCTCTGTTTGAGAATTAATCATTAATTGATAACAAAGCACGCAGTAATTTTGATGAAACGATAAAACAGTACGATGTTACAACGCGATGTTACGACAACAACTTGTTTGAATATTTTTCTGTAATTGATTGTTTTAAAGAAGAAATAGGAATTTATTTTTAAGATGGCACATCTCAAGTGCTTAATTTGGCAAGCACTTGAGATTGATTGAGAGAGGTATGGAAGGGCTGGACTTTAGGTTACCATTTATTAATCAAATGGTGATTTATATTTTGCAATATAGTGTTTTGCAATGGTTGTAATAACACTTCAGTATCTTTCTCTGCCTTAAGGATGTTAATT
>CAINHP010000081.1 GCA_903848905.1 uncultured Pseudomonadota bacterium | reverse complement strand
GGAAATAAACTCTTTTAGCATTTTTAATTCAGCCGTTTCGGGCAGATGATCGATAGATTGGCGTGTGCGAAGCAGACGGAAGGCTTTAGACAGTACATCATAATGTTCACCCGCAATCCCCGCACGACGCAGACCGACGCTGTTTAGGCGGTAATGCTTCGCTGGGCGCCCACCAATTAACGTGAACGGGATAACATCCATATTAAGTCCAGTCGTGCCTTGTACAATCGCAAACGAGCCAATACGGCAGAATTGATGCGCCACGACAGCGCCACCCATAAACACATTATTACCCACGTCAACGTGACCACCAATCGCCACGTTATTGGCAAAAATAGTTTTATCACCAATATGGCAATCGTGCGCCACATGACTATTGTTCATGAAATAACAATTTGAACCAATGACGGTGGCACTATTTTCTTTTGTCGCGCGATGCGCGGTAAAGCCTTCACGGAATACATTACCATCGCCAATGTGTAAATAAGTGACCGTCGCAGCGTTAAATTGTAAATCTTGCGGTAAATCGCCTAAAACGACGTGTGGATGGACGGTATTATTGTCACCCATGACGACATAGGGTTGAATGACGCTATGCGCACCGATAGTACAATTTGCGCCAATGTTAACGCCACTTTCAATGACAGCAAATGCACCGATGTGGGTGTTGTCACCAATTTGCGCGTCAGGGGCGATATAGGCGGTAGGATGAATAATATGTGTCATAAAAAATTAACCTCGCGGATGAAATTGTGCGTGTAGCGATTGCAGACGCTCTTGGGCGACGTGCGTGTAAATTTGAGTGGTTGATAAATCAACATGGCCAAGCAGTAGCTGTACGACCCGCAAATCTGCACCATGATTGATTAAATGTGTTGCAAACGCATGACGGAGCGTGTGCGGTGATAGCGGTTTTTGAATATCCGCTTTGAGTGCATAGCGTTTAATAATATGCCAGAACGCATGGCGAGTCATATTTGTGCCACGATGCGTGACGAAAATATAGTCACTTTGTCGACCCGATAAAAGCAAAATGCGACCTGAATGCAAGTAAGTGTCAAGACAACTTAACGCTTCTTCACCAATGGGCACCAAGCGTTCTCGATTGCCTTTACCCATAATTCGCACCACGCCTTGGCGTAAATTGAAATGTTCGAATTTTAAATCCACTAGCTCAGAGACGCGAAGACCGGTAGCATAGAGAATCTCAAACATCGCTTTGTCGCGTATACCTCGCGGAACACTCACTTCTGGTGCATTTAAAAGACGTTCAACATCATCTTCCGTTAATGTCTGCGGCAGCGAGCGAGTGATACGTGGTGTGCTGATATGAATGGTGGGATCGATGCTTATGTGATTTTCACGCAGAAAGTAGCCGTAAAAACGCCGTAAGCTCGAGACGATTCGTGCACTGGTCCGCTCACTGATGCCATTTTTAAAACGATGGGCTAAAAAATCACTAATATTGAGTGCTTGCGCTTGCAGTAAATCTCTTTTGAGCCATGTTTGAAAAATGACTAAATCACTGCGATACGCATTAAGTGTATTTTTACTTAATCCCTGTTCCATCCACAATGCGTCTAAAAATTGATCGATGTGTTTTTCTGAGAGCGTATGTTGCGTCATGGTGTTTAATTGGCTACCAATAAAAAAGGCAGCGTGAAAGCTGCCTTTTCAACTCACGAAGTTGTCGATAAGAAATCTTATGATAATTTTTCTTTGATACGGGCTTTTCTACCGGTCAAGTTGCGTAAGTAGTAAAGTTTAGCGCGACGAACATCACCACGACGCTTAACGATAATTTCGCTAATTAAAGGGCTGTGCGCTTGGAATACACGCTCAACGCCTGTGCCGTGTGAGATTTTACGCACGGTAAACGCAGAGTTTAAGCCACGGTTACGTTTTGCAATAACCACACCTTCAAATGCTTGGATACGTTCACGCTCGCCTTCTTTTACGCGTACTTGAACAACAACGGTATCACCTGATTTAAACGCTGGAATTTCTTTTAATTGTGCTTGTTCAATTTGATCAATAATGTTCATTTTTTACACCTTAGTCTATTAGTCTACGTCGACTTTAAATTGTGCCAATAAGCGTTCTTGCTCGGCACTTAATGTTTTCTTTTTCAATAAATCGGGGCGTTTTTGCCACGTTCGCCCTAACGCTTGTTTCATTCGCCACTGCTCAATATCTTTATGATGGCCACTTAAGAGCACATCGGGTACGGCCTCGTTTTCAATACATTCAGGGCGTGTAAATTGTGGGTAATCTAGCAGTCCATCGCTATGTGAATCCTGCAATGCAGACTGCACGTTACCAAGTACATTGGGTAGTAAACGTGTGATCGCATCAATCACAATCAACGCGGCTAACTCACCACCACTAATCACATAATCGCCAAGTGACCACTCTTCATCGCAGTCGCGTGCAATGAATCGCTCATCAACGCCTTCATAGCGTCCTGCCACCAAAATTAGCTGCGATAACTTGCTCGCTTCCTGAAGCAATGACTGTGTTAGCGGTTTGCCTTGCGGACTTAAATAAACCACTTTGCTTTCGCAAAAACTGTCTGCCTTTGCCGCAGTGACTGCGTCATGCAAAGGCTGATATTTCATTACCATCCCTTGTCCGCCACCAAAAGGGCGATCATCGACGGTGTTGTGTTTATCGTATGTGTAATCACGCGGATTCCACACATTGAGTATCACTGTTTCATTTTCAATGGCTTTGCCTGTTACACCAACACGCGCAGCTTGCTGCACCATGTCAGGAAAAAGACTAATGACATCAAAACGCATTTAAAAATCAACATCCCAATCAACGAGGATTGTCCGTGCAACTAAATCGATATTGAGTACTGTGTGTTGCCGTATAAAGGGCACAGCGTGCTGACGGTTTTCACCTTGCACCACGAGTACATCATTTGCGCCTGTTTCGAGTAAGCTCTCCACGACGCCAAGTGTGACATCTTCTGTATTATCAACGCGAAGCCCAATTAAATCAGACCAATAATATTCGTCCTGTTTTAATGCGGGGAGTTGCGCGTAATCGATAAAAATGTCCCACCCAATCAACGCGCCAGCTGCATCACGATCGTTAATATCTTTTAACTGAGCAACAACCGCTTGACCCTGCAATTGTCCCGCAAGAACCTCAACTGTTTGCGTGACGTTATTTTTTTTCAAAATCCAAGGTGAGTACTTTAAAATGGCGTTGCGCTCACCCGTGTATGAAAAAACTTTCACCCAACCTTTAATGCCAAAAACGCCAGAAATTTTTCCAACGTGCAGTGGGTTTTCTTGCGTTGAAGACAATTATGCAGCCGCTTTTAATGAATCTTTAATCAATTTCGCAACGCGTTCAGATGGTTGAGCGCCGTTTGCTTTCCAATGATCAACACGTTCGTTGTCTAAACGAAGACGTTCTTCATTGCCACGCGCTAATGGGTTAAAAAAGCCGACGCGTTCAATATAGCGGCCGTCACGACTGTTACGACTGTCTGTTACGACGATTTGATAAAACGGACGATTCTTAGAACCGCCTCTTGAAAGACGAATAGTTACCATTCCAAAATCCTTAAATATAAATTAACTGAGATAAACCGCGTTATTTTACGCATTTTTATACATAAAACAACTAATAGAAAAAATTGGCCGTAAAATTAACGACGCAAGCCCTGCATTTTACTTTTAATCCCACGCATCATGTTAGCTTGATTGCCGGATTTGAGTTTTTTCATCATTTTTTCCATCATCATAAATTGCTTAATCATCCGATTTACATCGTGCAATTCTTGACCACAACCCGTAGCAATTCTTTTTTTGCGATTGCCTTTGATTAAATCGGGAAAGTGACGCTCTTGCATGGTCATGGAATTAATAATGCCAATTTGACGTGCGAGTACTTTGTCGTTCATTTTTTCTTTCATATCTGCCGGCATAGATTTCATGCCCGGTAGTTTGTCCATCATTGAGCCAATGCCGCCCATGCGTTGCATTTCAACAAGCTGTTCACGGAAATCTTCAAGATCAAAGCCTTTGCCTTTTTTGATTTTATTAACCAATTTTTCGGCTTTTTCTTTGTCGATTTTTTTCTCAATTTGTTCAATCAAACTGAGCATGTCACCCATATCTAAAATGCGTGACGCCATCCGATCAGGGTAGAACGGCTCAAGTTCGCTTGTTTTTTCACCCATACCGATAAACTTAATCGGTTTGCCTGTGATATGGCGAATTGACAGTGCCGCCCCGCCACGTGCATCACCGTCGGCCTTGGTTAGGATGATTCCTGTTAGTGGCAGGGCGTCATTGAACGCTTTGGCGGTATTTGCAGCATCTTGCCCCGTCATGCTATCAACGACAAACAACGTTTCAACGGGATTAATTGCGCTGTGAAGAGCTTTAATTTCACCCATCATTTCATCGTCAATATGCAAACGACCTGCGGTATCGACAATGATGACATCTAAAAATTTACGTTTTGCTGCGTCAATAGCGCTCAGTGCAATATCGACTGGTTTTTGGCTAATGTCGCTTTCAAAGAAAACTAAATCGACTTCTTTGGCGAGCATTTCTAATTGTTTAATCGCGGCTGGACGGTAAACGTCCGCACTGACTACACCGACTTTCTTTTTATTATTTTCTTGTAGCCAGCGACCGAGTTTTGCCACCGTCGTGGTTTTCCCCGCCCCTTGCAGACCGGCCATTAAAATGATGGCGGGTGGCTGGGCTTTGAGATTGAGCGTTTCGTTTTGTGCGCCCATGACTTTGATCAGTTCTGCATGCACCAATTTGATCATCGATTGACCCGGTGTCAAACTGTTTTGGACTTCTTGTCCTAAGGCACCTGTTTTTAAATTTTCTAAAAACTCGGTAACAACGGGTAGGGCAACATCCGCCTCAAGTAATGCCACGCGCACTTCTTGGAGCGTGTCTTGTATATTACTTTCGGTTAAGCGGGATTGACCTTTGAGTTTTTTAAGGGTGCCGCTTAAGCGCTCGGTTAAATTATCAAACATGATTTGACTCTAAAAATGAATAACACGAAAAATAAAACACGCTAACAAAAAACAATCAGCGCGAAGTTCAGTGGTATATTATCACAACGAGAAACAAGTCAAAAGGCGCAGACTATAATGGCGCATGGCATTTTATTAGCTTAGAGATTTTTGTATGGTCAGATTTATTGCAGTAAGTTCTATTGTTGCTTACGGGCTCAATACGTTTACTTTAGGTACGCAAATCAAAACGGGTAATACAGCGCGTGTTTCGCTGCGTTTTGCTTGGCTTGCCGCGGCTTTGCATACGCTCTATATCGGGCTTTTGTGTCAGCAAAATAATGGGTTTAGTTTTGGCTTATCTAGCGTGGCGTCGCTTAATATTTTAGGGGTGACCTTAGTTCTCTTGATTACGGCATTAACGAAGCCTGTTGAAAAATTAGGGTTGCTCCTTTTTCCGCTTGCCGCTCTTATCTTGGGGCTGGATGTGAGTTTGCATACGGCACTTCATATGTTGCCCGTCCATACAAGTGCGATGGGTGTGCATATACTCAGTTCACTTCTTGCGTTTAGTTTGTTGACGCTTGCCGCGATGCAGGCTGTTTTATTATCCATACAAAATACGCAACTCAAACGTCATCCTCCTACACGATTTATTCGTTTATTACCGTCACTGCAAACGATGGAAACATTTTTATTTCAAATGATTTCCGTAGGTGTTTTTGTTCTCACGATTGCATTGACGACCGGTTTTTTATTTTTACACGATTTATTTGCTCAGCATTTGGCGCACAAAACGATTTTATCGATGCTCGCATGGGCCATTTTTTGCGCTATCTTAATTGGGCGAGCACGTTACGGGTGGCGTGGTCGTGTGGCGGTGAATTGGACTTTAGCGGGATTTAGTTTGCTCCTACTTGGGTATTTTGGCAGTAAATTTGTCCTCGAGATGATTTTAATGCGAGTGTAAAAATAAAAAATCCTCGCCAATAATGATGAGGATTTTGCATTTGCATTGTTTATTTATTTGCCGCTATAACTGTTTTGACTTTGCAATGGGTCTATTCTGATTGCGAATCCATTCACTCCACGAGCCTGCATAAAGTTTCTTGATTACTCATAAAGAACAGCTACTCTAGCAAATAAGGACTATACTGCGATCATAAGTATTGGCATGGGGATAAGGTCATGAAAAACCAAGTACAATTTCAAAAAGGCTATAGT
>CAINHP010000080.1 GCA_903848905.1 uncultured Pseudomonadota bacterium | reverse complement strand
TCCATTAAGTGACGTGAAAAATCGTGTCGCAGAACTTGAAAAATTCAAAGACAGTCCTGTGATTACGCAATGCCGCAGTGGAGCTCGCTCTGCAAAAGCAGCGGAAGTACTCAAAAATGCCGGATTTTCAGCTGTTTATAATTTAGACGGTGGCATAAATGCGTGGCAGAAAGCCGCGTTAAATATACAAAAAAATTAACATTACCTTTAAACTGAGGAGTTACCATCATCATGTTCAAACAATTATTTGATCCCACCACATGGACATATTCGTATTTAATTGCGGACGAGCAAAGCAAAGAAGCGGCTTTTATTGATCCCGTTAATACGCATTTGCAGCTTTATTTGGATTTACTCAAAGAACATGGTTTAACGCTGAAATACAGTTTTGAAACGCATGTTCATGCTGATCACATTACAGCCAGTGGTTTACTTCGCCAGAAAACAGGGGCGCAAACGTGTGTGAGTAAATTTGGTGGGGCACAATTAGTTGATATTGAAATCAATGATGGTGACGTGTTTATGTTAGGTGATGAGAAAATCAAGGCCATTCCAACACCGGGTCACACACCAGGATGTACTTCATTTTTATGGCGTGATCGCTTGTTTAGTGGTGATTCGTTATTGATTGGCGGATGTGGTCGTACAGATTTTCAAGGTGGTGATGCAGGCGCATTATATGATGCAATTACGCAGCGTCTTTTCACGCTGCCAGGTGATACGCTTGTTTATCCAGGGCATGATTACCAACAGCGTTGGATTAGTAACATTATGCAAGAACGCACTACCAATCCGCGTTTAGCCAATAAAACCCGCGAGCAATTCATCGACATTATGAATAATTTGAATTTGCCACGCCCACGCTTAATTGATGAGGCGGTGCCTGCCAATCGTTATTGTGGTCTAGATGAAAATGAACGTGCTATTGCCATTGCGCAACGTGAAACACATCCCGAGTATTTCTGTATGATGCAAAGTGGCACAACAGGTCAAGACCTTGTGAATGCCGCCAAACAACACATTACAGAGGTGACTGCCGATACGGCGCGGCAATTATTATCTGAAGGTAATATCACGCTAATCGATACGCGTGAAGAAAGTGAATTTGGTGCGGGTCATATCGATAATGCGATTTTATTGCCACGCGGCACGATTGAATTTAAAATCAATACGTTACCTGAGTTGGCAGATAAGTCGAAAGCAGTGCTAATTTATTGCCGCACGGGTGGGCGCTCTGCGCTTGCTGCGCAAACACTGCAAACGTTAGGTTATACAAATGTGCTTTCGCTAGCGAGTGGCTTTGAAGGTTGGAAGTAATTAATTAATCATATTGTAGAGCGTGCCTTTAATTTAAAGCTACGCTTTTCCTATCACGTAAAATAATTATAAAAATAGAGGATATAAGATGAAAGAGCATCATACTTTACTGATTGTTGGCGGTGGTGCGGCAGGTGTTTCGGTTGCAAATAATATGCGTCGTATGACCAAAGATATTGATATTGCTATAATTGAGCCGAGTGACAAACATTATTATCAAGCGGCATTTACCATTGTGGGCGGGGGTGAATACACACTCAAGCAAGCAACGCGCAATGAAGCAGATTTAATTCATTCGAGTGTGAAATGGGTTAAAAATTATGTGGAGTCGTTTCAACCTGAAGAGAATGCCTTGACGCTCAAATCAGGTGAATCGCTTAGTTATGAATATTTAGTTGTTTGCCCTGGATTTCAGCTGGATTGGGATAAGATTGCAGGAGCAAAAGAGGCGCTAGGTAAAAATGGTGTGTGCAGTAATTATTCACCTGACACAGTTGAATACACATGGGAATGTATCAAAAATCTGGGTGAAGGTCGCGCACTATTTACGCAACCCGCTATGCCAATTAAGTGTGCGGGTGCACCTCAAAAAATTATGTATATGGCAGCGGATCGTTTTCGTAAAAAAGGTATTGCAGATAAAATCAGCGTGGAATTTTTCAACGTGGGTGGCACGATGTTTGGTATTCCCTTCTTTGCAAAGCCATTGGCAAAAGTGGTGGAAAGTTATGGTATTAAAACGCATTTTGCGCATAATTTGATTGCTATTGACGGTGATGCAAAAACCGCTACGTTTGAATTTACCGATGCGGATGGACATAATCAGCACACAGTTGAAAAGTTTGACATGATTCATGTAACGCCCCCCCAAAGTGCCCCGGATTTTATTAAACACAGTCCACTAGCCAATGTCGATGGTCGCGTTGATGTTCACCCTAATACGCTTCAGCACCATAAATATACAAATATTTTCGGATTAGGCGATGCTGCATCAACGACCAATGCAAAAACAGCGGCCGCGGTACGTAAACAGGTGCCGGTTGTTGTGGATAATATTTTGAATTTAATTCACGCAAAATCGGTTGAAGGCAAATACGATGGTTATGGCTCATGCCCGCTCGTCATATCGCTCAATACCGTTATTTTGGCAGAGTTTAGTTATGATAGCCGAATTACACCTTCGTTTCCGTTTTTAGATCCGCGTGTTGGGCGTTGGGTTTGGTGGATAGGCAAAAAAATCGGGTTCCCTTGGATGTATTGGGATTTAATGCTCAAAGGCATTCGATTTGACATCCCTCACAAAAGTAGTTATGCCGCAAAATTTGTTGATAAAGAGTAAATAATACTGAGAGGAGTAGAAGGTGTATATGACATCTTCTACTATTCAACATCAAAAAAATCGTCAGCCTTTGACGTATTTCCCCATTATTCGTTGTTTCTCCGCTTTAATCGCACTACTCCTTCTGTTGTTTTCTGATAAAATACAGGATAGTTTATTATTTTTAGCAATTACTATATTAATATTACACGAATTCACTGTGCATATCTTAATGGTATGGTGGGGTAGTTGGTTGCAATATTTTTATTGAAAATAAAGGCTAGAAGACTAAATTTGCCTTAGTAAATTCAAAATATAAAAATGAAATAAGCATTTATAAAATACAATAGCGATTTTGTTTGCTTAGTATGTCGCAAAATTTGAGCTGATTTTTTTTAGTGACTGTTAGATAATGACGCGCAACTTATAAGAATAACTACAATTAGGTTTTAAGACACATGCCGAGACAATCGAGTTTTACCCGCGAGGAATTATTGCAATCCGGTCGCGGTGAATTATATGGCGCAGAAAATGCGCAACTTCCACTTCCAAATATGTTAATGATGGACCGCATCATGCATATTTCAGATGAAGGTGGTACTTATGAAAAAGGAGAAATCATCGCAGAGCTAGATATTACGCCTGATTTGTGGTTTTTTGATTGCCATTTTCAAGGGGACCCCGTTATGCCTGGATGTCTTGGATTAGACGCAATGTGGCAGTTGGTAGGCTTTTATTTATGTTGGATGGGTGGACCAGGAAAAGGTCGAGCTCTAGGCGTTGGTGAAGTGAAATTTACGGGTCAAGTACTTCCGCACAATAAAAAAGTCACTTATCGTGTCAATTTAAAACGCGTTATTATGCGTAAATTGGTGATGGGTATTGCAGATGCCACGATGGAAGTGGATGGCAAAGTCATTTACGAAGCCACAGATTTACGTGTTGGCTTATTTACTTCTACAGAAAATTTTTAAGGGCGAAAACCATGAAGCGCGTGGTAGTGACTGGGTTGGGTATTGTTTCTAGCATAGGTAATAATCAACAAGAAGTCGTCGAATCTTTAAAAGAGGGACGTTCTGGAATTGGTTTTAGTGAAGTCTATAAGGAAATGGGATTGCGTAGCCATATTGAAGGCTCGATTAATATTGAACTTGATGACGTAATTGATCGTAAAGTGCGTCGTTTTATGGGCGATGGCGCGGCGTTTAATTATGTTGCCATGCAGCAAGCGATTGATGATTCAGGTTTAAGTGAGGATGAAATTTCGAATTTCCGCACAGGTCTTGTTATGGGGTCAGGTGGTCCATCAACGTCAAACTTAGTTGAAGCGGCTGATATCTTACGTGAAAAAGGGATTAAACAAGTAGGACCTTATCGCGTGCCGCGTACGATGTCGAGCACAAACACAGCGTGCCTTGCAACGCCATTTAAAATTAAGGGTGTGAATTATTCGATTAGCTCTGCTTGTGCAACCAGTGCGCACTGCATTGGACATGCGATGGAATTAATTCAAATGGGTAAGCAAGATGTCGTATTTGCTGGTGGTGGTGAAGAAGTGCATTGGACAATGTCGCTCCTGTTTGATGCTATGGGCGCCTTATCTTCAAAATATAACGACACGCCAACAACTGCGTCGCGTCCATATGATGAAACGCGTGATGGTTTTGTTATTTCTGGTGGCGGTGGTGTTTTAGTCATTGAAGAGCTCGAACACGCAAAAGCGCGTGGTGCGAAAATTTACGCTGAGCTTGTCGGGTATGGCGCAACGTCTGATGGCTATGATATGGTGCAGCCGTCAGGTGAGGGCGCAGTGCGGTGCATGCAGCAAGCCATGGCGACAGTGAGTGGTAAAATTGATTATATCAATGCGCATGGAACGAGCACGCCAGTTGGAGATACTAAGGAATTAGGCGCATTGCGTGACGTTTTTGGTGCGGGTAATGTCCCTTGGGTAAGTTCCACGAAATCATTAACGGGGCATGCACTGGGTGCTGCAGGCGTGAATGAAGCCATTTATTCACTTTTAATGATGCGTGATAATTTCCTGAGTGCCTCGGCCAATATAACGCACTTAGACCCTGGTGCAGCGGATATTTCTATTGTGCGTGAGCGTCAAGATAATGTAACACTCAATACCATTATGTCGAATAGTTTTGGATTTGGTGGCACAAATGCGACACTGATTTTTCAACGATACAACGGTTAATTCATTTTTGCGAGCGTATCTTATACGCTCGCTTGATGCTGTATTCCTCAAAAACATCGTATTATCGGGCACGTACAACATGTGCCCCCTACAGATTCCCCAAAAATGACAGAGCATTCTGATTTAGATCAAAAAACACGTTACCAATTCAATAAACTCCAAAAGCGCCTCCGTCACACGGTGGGTGATGCGATTGCTGATTTCAATATGATTGAAGATGGCGATAAAATCATGGTGTGTTTGTCGGGTGGTAAAGATTCTTATACCCTACTTGATGTTTTATTGAATTTACAAAAAACAGCTCCCGTCAATTTTGAATTATTAGCTGTTAATTTAGACCAAAAACAACCTGGGTTTCCCGAGCATGTCCTTCCGCAATATCTTGAAGCTTTAGGGGTGCCCTATCACGTTATTGAGAAAGATACTTACAGCGTCGTAAAGCGTGTTATTCCTGAAGGACAGACAACATGTGGACTTTGTTCGCGTCTGCGACGTGGGACGCTGTATGGTTTTGCTGAAGAAAATAATGTCACTAAAATTGCACTTGGGCATCATCGTGATGATATTTTGGAAACGTTTTTCTTAAATATTTTTTACGGCGGAAAATTAAAAGCCATGCCGCCTAAATTACTGAGCGATGATAAGAAAAATATTGTTATTCGGCCGCTGGCGTATACACGCGAGAAAGACATTGAGCGCTACGCAGTCTTTAGGAAATTTCCGATCATTCCTTGTAATTTGTGCGGTTCACAACAAAATTTGCAGCGTCAGGCAATGAAAGAGATGTTAAAAACATGGGATAGACAATTTCCAGGGCGACTTGAAACAATTTTCACCAGTTTACAAAATGTGGCGCCATCGCAATTAGCGGATAGAAATTTATTTGATTTTATGAATTTGATGAAATAGTGCTTTTTAAGCAAAAAAGGGCGAGATAGTTCTCGCCCTTTTAGCTGATATGTTAAGTAATGACGGTTGGCTCAGTTAAACCAGTTCGCTCTTTTACTCGGCAGAATTGCTCTGCCAATTCAATTAAGTGCGCTAATGCAATCTGTGGATCCTGATTGTGTTTTGCGCAATCAGGTTCAAAGCGCTCGATATAAATGCGCAGTGTTGCTCCTACCGTCCCTGTTCCTGATAAACGAAATACAATCCGTGAGCCGTTTTCAAAACCAATTCTAAAGCCTTGGTTAGCACTCGTGCTGCCGTCAATGCTGTCGTGGTAGCAGAATTCGTCTGCATATTTGACGGTATAGTCGCCAAACGTTTGATAAGGCAGGATTTGAATTTGCTCGCGTAAACTACTCATAATCTCTTGTGCAATTGACGATTCAACCGCCTCATAATCATGGCGACTATAAATGTCGCGTCCGTAGGTTTGCCAATGTTCTTCAACAATATCTAAGACTGATTGGCGACGACGTGCCACTAAATTGAGCCAAAATAGCACAGCCCATAAACCGTCTTTTTCGCGAACATGTTGTGAACCTGTACCAAAACTTTCTTCGCCACATAACGTAATTTTGTCGGCATCGAGTAAATTGCCAAAAAATTTCCAGCCAGTAGGGGTTTCATAGCAAGGGATATTCAATTTTTTAGCGACCCTATCCACTGCTTGGCTAGTTGGCATTGAACGCGCAACGCCTTTTAATCCGCTTGCATAACCAGGAATAAGGGTCGCATTCGCGGCTAAAATGGCAAGGCTATCGCTGGGTGTAACGAAAATGCCTTTTCCCATAATCATGTTGCGATCACCGTCGCCATCAGATGCTGCGCCAAATGTGGGCGCTTTGTCACTAAACATCAAGTCAGCGAGTTCATGTGCGTAAATCAAATTAGGGTCGGGATGGTGTCCGCCAAAATCTTCTAAAGGCTCTGCATTGTGGAGTGAGTCAATTGGTGCTCCGAGAATATCCACAAAAATATGCTTCGCATAAGGACCTGTAATGGCGCTCATTGCATCAAAAGCGAGCGTCATATAGCCACTTTGAATGCTTTGTTTGAGTAAAGTAAAATCAAAAATCGATTGCATCAGTTCAGCATAATCGACTACTGAATCAATAATAGTGATTTTTACCCCTTCAACGGTTTGTGCGCCAATCGTATCTAAATTTATTTCCGGAAATTTAGCAATTTGATAATGCTCTAGTGTTTTACTGCGCTCAAAAAACGTTAGGGTGTCTTTTTCTGGTGCTGGTCCACCATTGGATACATTATATTTGATACCAAAATCCCCGTGTTCACCGGCTGGATTATGGCTTGCAGATAAAATTAAACCACCAAAGGCGCCATATTTTCGAATAATGTGTGATGCAGCTGGTGTTGAAAGTAGGCCGTTTTGTCCAATTATCAGTTCACCAAAGCCATTTGCTGCGGCTATTTTGATGATAATTTGAATCGCTTCACGGTTGAAATGGCGTCCATCACCGCCAATAACGAGCGATTTTTCTTGATAATTTTCAAGTGAATCAAAAATGGCTTGAACAAAATTTTCCAGATAATTCACTTGTTTAAAGACGCTGACTTTCTTTCTTAGGCCGGAGGTGCCTGGATTTTGATCATGATAAGTTTGAGTAAGAATCGTTTTTATGTGCATAATATTCCTAGAAAATAATTTACAATTTTGTGTTAAAGTACACTAAGATGTTTATTTAATACAGGATGATTATGTTACGCGTTTATTTAATCTTATGTCTGAGTTTATTAACTATTAATGCGATGGCGGCAACTGAAGTTCGCCCTGATGAAGTTTGGCTGCTCGTTGATACGAAGGCGAAACAAATTGAAGTCAAAAAAGGTGAGCAGACGTTAGAAACGCTTCACAGTATTGCTATTGGTCGTGGTGGTGCTGGGATTAAAAACCATCGCGGTGATAATATTACGCCTTTTGGTGAGTATCGGATTGGATGGATTGGTGAGAAAAGTATGTTTCGTCGATTTTTGGGCTTAACGTACCCTTCTGTTGATGATGCTCAAAAAGCATTTGAAAAAGGCATTATTAACGAAAACGCCTATAATCGAATTTTGCATGCGCATCAGTTAAAACAAATTCCCCCCCAAGATACAGCGTTGGGTGGGCAAATTGGTATTCACGGCTTAGGAAGCGGTGATATTAAAGTACATGAGGTCTTTGATTGGACACATGGTTGTATTGCCTTGACCAATTCACAAATTGACCATTTGAGTCAATTAGTGGATACGGGAACGGTAGTTAAAATAAAATAAAACTGGAAAATATAGTTGTAGGTGGTTAGAATTACCCGCAGCTATAGTATTTTTTGTAGTAAAGATTCTAGTTACATTTGTTAAATCCCATTTTTAAAGGAAAATCACATGAAAAAAATCGTTAAATTATCAATGATCGCTTTAGTTTCTATGGTAGTTGTTGGTTGTGCAAGCACAGATGACATTACACATTTACAATCACAAGTTGATACATTGAAAACTTCTGTTGCACAAGCTTCTGCTGATGCACACAGTGCACAAAGCGCAGCTGCAGAAGCAGCTTCACGTGCAGCAGCGGCTGAATCAGCAGCTAACAGAGCAGCACAATACGCACAAGACACAAACAGCAAATTGGACAGTTTGTTCAAAAAATCAATGATGAAATAATTCATTCTTTCATCGAATGCTGAAAAAACCCAGTGAGTAAGCTCGCTGGGTTTTTTTTTGACTACTCGTTTTATTCATTTTTACCTCTTCTAAGTTTACTTATAATGCGTTTAATTCGCGATTTTTCTCAACGCTCACTTTTCCCTCAAGGGTGTGTTTTAACGATTGGTAATTTTGATGGTGTTCATTTGGGACATCGAGCTGTGATTGATAAATTGGCGCAATGTGGACGCCAATTACAGTTGCCAACCGTGTTAATGTTATTTGAACCGCAGCCGCTAGAATATTTCTTGGGGGAGAATGCCCCTTCACGTCTAATGCGATTGCGTGAAAAAATCTTGGCACTGCATCTTTTGCCTATCGATAACGTCGTCATTTTGCGATTTAATCGTCTTTTGGCAAATTTTGAGCCTGAACAATTTGTTTCTGATATTTTAGTTGATAAACTCAATTTAAAACATTTAGTCATTGGCGATGATTTTCACTTTGGCAAAGCGAGACGAGGTAATTTTAATTTACTTTGTGCGCAGGGAAAACAACATGGTTTTTCTGTCGAAAAATCAGAATCCTACCAATTAACCGATTTACGGGTAAGTAGTACACTCATTCGAGATGCACTGAATGCGGATGATTTGGTGCAGGCTCGTCGACTTTTAGGGCAAGATTACGCTGTATGCGGACGTGTTGCACAAGGCAATCAATTGGGACGCACACTCGGTTTCCCAACAGCAAACATTAAAATGCTTCGTCAAAACACCCCAATCAAAGGCGTATTTGCGGTGACTATGACAGGGATTGATGGTGTTGAATTCCAAGGTGTGGCAAACGTGGGGACAAGGCCAACAATTGATGGACATAGTAAAGTCATTTTAGAAACGCATTTATTTAATTTTAATCAAAATATTTATGGACGTTATGTGAGTGTTCACTTCAAACACAAGATCAGGCATGAAATGCGTTTTGATTCTTTAGAACAACTGCAAATGCAAATTCGCTTAGATGTCGCAACGGCAAAAGAATTTTTTGAACAATCGCGCTAAAATAGTCACAACGTCCTTTTCCTTTTTCATCAGCGTGCCAAGTTTTGGAGAGATACTACAATGGTTGAATTTAGTTTACCGAAAAATTCAGTAGTGAAAAAAGAGAAGAAAATAAAGGCACATGGAAATGATGTGCCCATTTATCGTGTTGAGGTTTATCGTTGGCAACCAGATGATCATGAAAATCCTCATATTGACGTGTTTGAACTTTCACGAGATGAATGTGGATCAATGGTTCTGGATGTTCTGTTTAAAATTAAAAATGATCTAGATGGCTCGCTGACTTTTCGACGTTCCTGTCGAGAAGGGGTGTGTGGGTCGTGTGCGATGAATGTGAATGGCAAAAATACACTCTCGTGTATTAGTCCACTGGCGAATTATCCTTCAAATACGTTGCGTATTTATCCCTTGCCGCACATGAATGTACTTAAAGATTTAGTGGTTGATATGACGCATTTTTACGCGCAATATGCATCAATTAGACCGTGGCTTGAAAGCAATCACCTCGATCATGAGCGCGAACAACTCCAAACTGAAACTGATCGCGCGGCACTTGATGGGCTTTATGATTGTGTGCTTTGTGCGTGTTGCTCGACGAGTTGCCCAAGTTATTGGTGGAATAGTGATCGTTATTTAGGCCCGGCAGTTTTGCTGCAAGCCTATCGCTTTATTGCGGATAGTCGAGACACGGCAAAAAAAGAGCGCTTAGAGGCGCTAGATGATGCATTTAAAGTCTATCGCTGCCACACTATTATGAATTGCGTTGATACTTGCCCAAAAGGGCTCAATCCAGCGCAGGCCATTGCAAATATCAAGCAATTGTTAGTTACACAGAAATGAAGCTAACACGGCTTTATTGGCAATGCCGACGTGGTTGTTTAGAATTAGATTTGCTACTAAAAAAATATTTAGAAAACGATTACCTTAATGCGACACCTCAACAGCAATCCACATTTATTCAATTACTTCAATTGGAAGATGATGAGCTGTTGCCTGCGTTACTTCTTTTTTTAGAAGAGACGACGCGATAATTACACCTAAATCTGTAAATACAAATTTCATTTACTTTATTCGAGGATGACATCATGAAAAAAACGGTCTTGGTTTTTGCTTTAACAGCTTTATTTACTTCATCTATTTTTGCCGAATCTCAAACACTCAAAGAAAACGAGATTGAAGAAATTATTGTCAAAATTCACCATGAGGCAGAGCAAGGTGGATATGGTTTATTGTCAGTGAATGAGCTTAATCAAATGCTTGCTTCCAAAGAAAATTTTGTGTTAATTGATGCGCATCCAAAAAATCAATTTGACTTAGCATATATAGATGGTGCAGATAATTTTGAATTTCAAGGTACTTTTACACATAAATGGAATGAAGATGCGCCGAGTGGTTCGCAAGAGGCCTATAAAGCCCTTTTAGGTGAGAATTTGAATCGCAAAGTGGTCGTTTATTGCGGGGGAAATAAATGTGGGCGTTCAAATACAGCGGCATTGTGGGCAAAAGAATTGGGGTATCATCACGTATTTCGTATGACCAGTGGGATTAAAGGCTGGCAAGATGCTGGATTTCCAATTAAAACGACACAGAAATAATCTTTTATTTTCCTAACCAGTGACACAAATGACCAAAGTAGAGATAGAAAGCCGTTTACGCCAGTTCGTTGAGCCCCATTATGGTGTAGACTTAATGACTGCAAAAGCAATTAAATCAATTGATATAGATGGCTTGAATGTTCATCTTGTTGTTGAGCTAGGATATGCAGCAAAAAGTTATTTAGAAACTTTAAAATCAGATCTTATTGCACATTTAAAGTCGGTTGAAGGTATTGGTAATATTGTTGTTGATATTAGCGTGAAAATTGTTGCTCATGCCGTTCAACAAAATGTGAAATTAGTGCCTAATGTAAAAAACATTATCGCTGTTGCATCGGGAAAAGGCGGTGTTGGAAAATCTACAACTGCGGTCAATTTAGCGCTTGCTCTTACTCAAGAAGGCGCAAAAGTCGGTATTTTGGATGCGGATATTTATGGGCCTAGTGTCCCTATGATGCTAGGTCTATCAGGCAAGCCAGAAAGTTTTGACAATAAAACCATGCAGCCTAAAGTCGCTTTTGGTGTGCAAACCATGTCTATAGGCTATTTAGTGGCTGAAGATCAAGCGTTGATTTGGCGTGGTCCGATGGTAACGACTGCTTTGCAACAGTTACTTAAAGAGACTCAGTGGGAGGCGCTAGATTATTTAGTCATTGATTTACCTCCTGGTACGGGTGATATCCAGCTCACTCTGGCGCAGAATGTCCCTGTAAGCGGCGCAATAATTGTGACCACACCACAAGATATTGCGCTGCTTGATGCTCAACGTGGTTTTGGGATGTTCGAAAAAGTGAATGTGCCGGTATTAGGGTTGGTTGAAAACATGAGTTTGCACATTTGCAGTCAATGTGGGCATGAAGAGGCAATTTTTGGTTCGGGTGGCGGAGCTGCGATGTCTGAGATCAATAAAATTGATTGTTTAGGGCAGCTGCCCCTTGATATTCATATTCGCCAGTATGCGGATAGTGGTGAGCCGATTGTGGTGGCGCAACCAGATAGTCGTATTGCCCAAATTTATTTAGACATTGCACGTAAAATGTCAGCGAGACTGGCACTCAAGCCTAAAGATTTTAGCGGTAAATTCCCCAATATTGTAGTACAAAAATAATACGGTAAATTGTGCAATAATGATGCACTTATATATTTCAAAATAGAGACTTAGGAAATAACCATGTGGTTTAAAAATTTGAACGTTTTTCGTTTAACGGAAGCGTTCGCATTGGATGCGCAAACACTAGCTGAAAAACTCGATACGTTGGCGTTTTCACCTTGCACAGGTCAGCAAGCGTTTAGTTTTGGCTGGACAGCGCCTTTAGGAAAAGGATCAGAAGAGTTGGTTCATAGCACAAATGGGTATTTGATGATTTGTGCGAAAAAAGAAGAGCGCGTACTTCCTGCGTCTGTGATTAACGAAATGCTTCAAGAAAAAATTGAAGAAATTGAAGAGCAAGAAGGGCGTAAATTATCTAAAAAATCCAAAACGGAATTAAAAGATAATTTGATTTTTGAATTACTTCCCCGCGCGTTTACGTTTACACATAAAACCTATGCTTATATAGATACGCAAAATGGCTTTATTGTGGTGGATAGTGCATCGGCTAAAAAGGCAGAAGATTTACTGAGTACACTTCGTAAAACGTTAGGCGGTTTACCTGCAATTCCATTGAATACAATAGACAAGCCGGTGTTAACGATGACGCAATGGTTACTTGATCAAAATCCTCCCGCAGATATCGTGATTGAAGATGAATGTGAATTGCGTGCACCTGAAGAAGATGGCGGTATTATCCGCTGTAAACGTCATGATTTAGCACTGCCTGAAATTAAAAATCATTTAGATAGTGGCAAACAAGTTATTAAGTTAGCCCTAAATTGGGAAGATCGCCTTTCTTTTGTCTTAGATGAAAATTTAGCCGTTAAACGCTTAAAGTTTCTTGATTTAATTCAAGAGCAAGTTGGCGAGTCGGATGCAGCAACATTAGAAGAAAAATTTGATGTAAATTTTTCAATTATGACGGCAGAATTAGCCAATTTTCTGCCTCGTTTGATTGCCATTTTTGGCGGTGAAAATCGCGCTTAAAAAAACATAATTTTATAATTTTGGAGAATACAAATATGAGTATGGATGACCGCGACGGTTATATTTGGCTAGACGGTGAATGGGTTGATTGGCGCGAAGCGAAAGTACATGTTCTCACGCATACACTACATTATGGCTTGGGTGTTTTTGAAGGTATTCGCGCTTATCATGCGCAAAAAGGCACGGCTATTTTTCGATTGCAAGAACATACAGACAGATTGTTTCGCTCAGCGCATATTATGAATATGCAAATGCCCTTTAGCAAAGAAGAGCTAAATAAGGTGCAATGTGACGCACTAGTTAAAAATAAATTAGATAGCGCCTATATTCGTAGCATGTGTTTTTTAGGGTCTGAAGGCATGGGATTGCGTGCAGATAATTTAAAAGTGCATGTGATGGTTGCTGCATGGTCTTGGGGTGCGTATTTAGGCGCGGAAAGTATTGAGAAGGGTATTCGTATTCGCACTTCATCATACACGCGAAATCACCACAATAGCACCATGTGTAAAGCAAAAGCCAATGGTAACTATATTAATTCGATTCTTGCTCTCCAAGAAGCTCGCGCGAATGGCTACGATGAAGCGTTGATGCTCGATCATGAAGG
Source organism: uncultured Pseudomonadota bacterium (assembly GCA_903848905.1). Taxonomy (GTDB): domain Bacteria; phylum Pseudomonadota; class Gammaproteobacteria; order Methylococcales; family Methylomonadaceae; genus UBA10906. The sequence goes on along the minus strand of CAINHP010000080.1, from coordinate 9,353 downwards.
TTTTGCGGCAGAAGGGAGTGCGGAAAACTTATTTATTGTTCGCAATGGCAAAATTTACACACCGGAAACTACGTCAGCCTTAGAGGGGATTACTCGCGATTCAGTGATGGCCATTGCGCGTGATTTAGGATTTGAAGTGGTTGAAAAGCGTATCACACGCGATGAAATTTATGTCGCAGATGAAGCCTTCTTTACAGGCTCTGCGGCAGAAGTGACCCCCATTCGGGAACTCGATAATCGTAAAATCGGTTCTGGAAGTCGTGGTGTTGTGACTGAAAAGCTGCAATCACTTTATTTTGATGCGGTTCATGGACGTGGTGATCAGTACGCAGATTGGTTAACTTACGTCTAAAGATTTGCTGGATATCGCATTAGGGCAATGGATTTTGCCCGCTCTCGTTCTCTATCTCCGTGTTATGTCAACTAAATAAAGGGAAATGCGTTTATTTCCTTTTAAATCCATTAATTTGAGAGGAAAAACGATGATTCCTATTCGAGATACCGCACCCTGTTTCTCACGTCCTATTATGACATGGGCTATTATGTTGGTTTGTAGCGTTATATTCGTGTCAATGCAATTTCTGCCCGATGCACTAGGTTATAAATTAGTGAATTTATATGGGATGGTGCCTATTCGCTATTCCAATCCTACTTGGGCAAAAGATTTTGGTCTTCCGCCTGATTATGGTTTTTCGTTTATTAGTAATTTATTTTTGCATAACGATTGGTTACATTTGATTTTCAATATGTGGTTTTTGTGGATCTTTGGGGATAATATCGAAGATAGAATGGGACGCTGGCGATTTTTAGCGTTTTATCTGATATGCGGTGCATTAGCAACTTTATTGCAGTGGTATTTTGATCCGACGCTCGCTATTCCTGTTATCGGTGCATCTGGCGCTATTGCAGGTGTCTTAGCGGCTTATTTTTGTTTATACCCTCTTGAGCGTGTCATCGTGTGGATTCCTTTTATTTATCCAATTTTACTGCCTATTCCTGCGATTGCCTTTTTAGGGCTTTGGGTGATGCTACAATTGCATAACGCAACAGAGGCAGTGTTATTTACAGGGGTTGGTGCTAGTGTGGCGTGGTGGGCACATTTGGGGGGATTTATTAGCGGTTGTTTGCTATACCGTGTATTTTTATTGTCGGAAAAAAAGATTATCTAGTTTTTGGATGTTCTAAACGCAAAAAACCCAGCACAAGTGCTGGGTTTTCTGAAAGCTCTAAACAGTTAAAAACTGTTTAACCTTTTCAACAAAAAAAATTAAAGTTGAATAGAGCTAGACACTTTTTGTTTGCTGTCGTCTTGACCATCGATGCAACCTGTCAAACCAACAATCATTAACGCTAAAGCTAATACAGAAATTACTTTTTTCATTTTTGAAATCCTCCAAGTTGTTTTTTAATTATTGTTGCGCAAATTTCTAAGCACGGGCAATTTATATCATGAACTATTGTGTCATTGCAATAATAAAAAGCCTAATAATTTCGATTTAATTAAAGTCGATTAATGTCATTAGGCAAGCTGATTTTTATTTGCTTATTTTGCCAGTGCGCCTCACCAATGATTATCCACTCTCCAGCCATGTTTAGATTGCGTTGATCATATACCCAATAAGAGGGTGCAGCGATTTTCTTCATTTGGATATGAAAAGTGGTTTTTGGTAAATCAAGTCCTAATTGATAGCCATAAAATGCCGTTATCTTCATAATGAATTTTTGTAAACGGACGCTATCAATATTAGGTGTGACGGCAATGTTTGCCCACATTGAGTGAACACGTCCCCAATTAGGTGCAAGCATGCGTCCTTCTTCATTGATGAATGGTAGCCATTGCTCCTTTCCCTGTGGATCAATATAGGTAATGGCGAGTATGTGATCGTAGCCTTGGAAATGATCATGTAAATACAGTGGATGCGGAATAATGCCAATAAATGTCTGTGACCATAGTATGAGCATATTGCTCACCTGCGTTACTGGAGATAGTAAGGGGTTATGTAATTTCAAGCGATAAATTAAGCCGTAGTGAATCGTACTGTTAAGCTGCAGCAAAAGTATCAGAATGAAAATTTTCGTGAGTTTTCGCGAAAATGCTTTAGGTTTTTGCTCAGTATGTTGTTCAAAAAGTTGGGTATACCAAGTGTTATTAGTTAATGGCATTGCCGGTGGTAAACAAGTCACATCGCAAGTAATGCGGACACGATTATCCGCAATGGCTCGGTATTTTCTGATCGCTACGGATTTAATTAACGGTATTGAAAGTATCGTGCCTACAAAAGCTAAGTAGCGTGAGTGCTTTAATATTTGAATATAAGTATTTACTCCTGCATAAACGTGCCCTTGTGCGTCGATTGCGTATAAATCCTTCAGTAGTTCTGAATTATCTATATTGCACAATGCAGGGTGATTTGCGGCGTTTTCTTGTGCATTGTGAAAATCAATGCGTTTAAAAATATCGAAGTGATTCAAAATTAATACAGTTCGATTGCATAATGGGCAGAGTTTATCGAAAAATACGGTCAATGTGGGTTGTTTTGCGACAAAAAATGTATTTATTGCACGCCACCATGCAAATGGAACCATGAGTAAGTAAAAACATAACATCCCAAGGCCAAACGGGTAGATGTTAAATGATATCGTAATGCCTAAATGCAAACCCATGCCGATAAATAAATACATGATGCGCAACTCGCGCTGCCAAAACAAAAAAATAAATGTAAATTGAAAAACTAAAATCGTGTACCCCAGCACATTTTGCAGCCATTCTTGATTGAGTAGAGGCGACATATCAAGAGCTGAGACGTAGTAGGGTTGCGTGGCAGGTAGCCATGTACCAAGACCATTGCGCCAATGCTCTGCAAATAATTTGTGTATAGCAGAATCAACGTACAGAAAGCCAAGGCAAACAATAATGGGTACGTAATACGCGAGGACAGTGACAGTTGGTTTTTGATAGGTACTGTAATGAACAAAAGGTCGATTGAGTTTGTAGCGTAAATTATCTAGCGAAAATGTTTTATCTAAAGGCATGAAGAGAAAGAAAAAACCTGCTCCAATCATAAATGTATCAAATCCACCATCAAAATCACGTTGCATAGGCGTGAAATTAACGAATACAATCCAGAGTAGATAATTCCAAATCATTGCAGTTTGATAGTGGTAACCGACTACCACGCAGAATGCAACAAGTGCCCATATTCCTAAAAAAGCAGGAATCATTGGGAACTCGACATCCAAGTAAGGGATGGGATCAAAAATTAAATGATTAAAATAGCAAAGAAAGAAAATTTCTTGGAGTGTGATTAGTCCATAGCCTATCCGTAATAAACCTAATGCGGTAGCAGGCACTTGTTTGTTTCTTAATGAGTGAATTTTATTGAAAAGACGTTTGGTCATTGCAATGTGTGTGCGTTAGATGAGATGTGGATTTTAGGAATAAAAAAAGGCCACAACAATTTCTTGTTGCGACCTTTTTAAACAAATAGGGACAAAAATGTCGCTTATTGCTCTTCGTCTGGATGTGCTGCGAAAACCCACTTCACGAAGAAGTAACCTATTACAACAACCGCAAGACCAATTGTTGCACCAGCTGGTGTTTTTAACATTTCAGTAACGTCTAAAATTGCTCCCATGAGCACTCTCCTGTGTTTTATAGTTGTTAAAATCATGCTAAAAATTCAGCATGGATCGAAACATAATAATACTTCAGAAAACTTATTAATTCCATAAAAAAAATATTTTACTATTTCTAAGTGCGTGTTTTTCAAAAAATCACGCTAATTTTTTGCGTATGTTTGACATATATACTTTGAAAGTCATGAAGATAATGACGCCAGCGGATTTATTTTAAGAGTGATTTTATGAATAAAATCTTCAGCGGATTTTTTTAAAGTTGACATTTTAGTTAAAAACGTTAAATTTACATCTCCAGAGTCGCTTCCTACAATGAAAATTTAGATAAAAGCCCTCTTAGAACTAACGTTAGTTGTAAATATAATTACTGTTCTGTCATGCAACAGAATATCAGGAGAACCTAATGAAGAAATATTTAAAAAGTTTTTTACTTACAACGAGTATCGCAGCAGTATTAGCGGTTCCCGCGATTGCGACAGCAAATGCTGATCTTGAAAAATTGACTCAAAACCCTGCTAACTGGGCAACATGGGGTGGTGATTATGCAGGTACTCGCTTTAGTAAATTAAACCAAATCACAACTGACAATGTTAAAACCATGCAACCTGCTTGGTCTTTTTCAACTGGTGTATTGCGTGGTCATGAAGGCGGTCCTTTAGCAGTAAATGGCGTATTATTTATTCACACACCATTTCCAAACACAGTTTATGCAATTGACCAATCAACACAGTCTGTTATTTGGGAATTCACGCCAAGTCAAGATGCTGACGTAACTATTCCTGTTATGTGCTGCGATACCGTTAACCGTGGTCTTGCTTACGGTGATGGAAAAATCTTCTTACAACAATCAGACACTGTTTTAACCGCATTAGATGCGAAAACAGGTAAACGTATTTGGAGCGTTCAAAACGGTGACCCAAAATTGGGTATGACCAACACAAACGCACCTATCGTTGTAAAAGATAAAGTCATTACAGGTATTTCTGGTGGTGAATTTGGTGTTCGTGGTTTTTTAGCAGCTTATGATATCAATTCTGGAAAATTAGCTTGGAAAGGCTACAGTATCGGTCCAGATAAAGATACATTGATCAGCGCTAAAAAAACGACTGCATGGAAAGATGGAAGCGTTCAACCAGTTGGTGAGAATTCAAGCACAAGCACTTGGAAAGGTGACCAATGGAAAATTGGTGGCGGTACAACTTGGGGCTGGTATTCTTACGATCCAAAATTGAATTTGGTCTATTACGGATCAGGTAATCCATCAACCTGGAACCCAGTACAACGTCCAGGTGACAATAAATGGTCTATGTCTTTGTGGGCGCGTGATGCGGACACTGGGGAAGTTAAATGGGTTTACCAGATGACTCCACATGACGAATGGGACTATGATGGTATCAATGAAACTGTGTTGGTAGACCAAGAAGTAAAAGGCAAAATGCATAAAACGATTGTGCATTTTGACCGTAACGGTTTTGGTTACACATTAGATCGTGAAACAGGTGAATTGCTTGTTGCTGAAAAATTCGACAAATCAGTTAACTGGGCAAGTCATGTTGACATGAAAACTGGTCGTCCACAAGTTGTGTCTAAATACTCAACAGAGCAAAATGGTGAAGATGTTAATTCAGTAGGTATCTGTCCTGCAGCGTTAGGTTCTAAAAACCAACAACCTGTTTCTTACTCTCCACAAACTGGTCTGTTCTATATTTCAGGCAACCATTTGTGTATGGACTATGAACCATTTGAAGTGGCATACACAGCAGGTCAACCTTACGTTGGTGCTACTTTGACTATGGGTCCTGCCGGCGCTGATGCGATGACGGGTCAAGCTGACGGTACAACAAACTTAGGTCAATTCACTGCGTATGATGCTAAAACTGGCAAAATCGCATGGTCAAATAAAGAAACATTCTCTGTTTGGTCTGGTTCAGTTGCAACAGCTGGTGGCGTTGTATTCTACGGTACACTTGAAGGTTACTTGAAAGCCGTTGATGCGAAAACAGGTAAAGAATTGTATAAATTCAAAACCCCATCAGGCATTATCGGCAACGTGAATACATGGGAATTCAACGGTAAACAATACGTTGGTGTTCTTTCAGGTATCGGCGGTTGGGCTGGTATTGGTATCGCAGCTGGTTTAGATAACGGCGAAGCAAGCACAAACTCAGAAGGTTTGGGCGCTGTAGGTGCATATAGAAGTTTGAGTTCATTCACCAAATTAGGTGGAACATTCACTGTATTTGCATTGCCTAACTAATAAATCACAGTTAAGTTTTTAACTCAATTTATTTAGTCAAATCAAGAGCCCTAGCCAATTCGTTGGTTAGGGCTTTTTTATTCATTCTATATTGAGGATTTATCATGAAAATGTCTTCTGCTATTTTAGGTGCTGCATTGACTGTAATTACTATAGCTGCGCATGCTGAGAAATTCAAAGTGTGTGCAGATCCCCTCAATCCGCCTTATTCAGATAAAGCACAGACCGGTTTTGAAAATGAAATTGCGGCGCTTTTTGCGTCATCATTAGGTCAGGAACTTGAGTATTTTTGGTTGCCACAACGTATTGGTTTTTTGCGTAACTCGCTTAATGCCTTTACCGACGAGAATGCGGTTGAAAGTAAAGACTTTAAATGTGATATTGTGATGGGTATGCCTGAAGGGAGCGATATGGTTCTCACAACGCAGCCTTATTATCACTCAACTTATGTGCTTCTCATTGCCAAAGGTCGTGGATGGGATCATATTCGAACGGCGCAACAACTTGCTGAATTGCCACTTGTGCAGCAAGTAAAATTAAAAATTGCTATGTTTGATCGCGGTCCGGGTACTGACTGGCTACAAAAACATGATTTACTCGATCAAGGTATTCCTTATCAAAGCATGACTGGGGACAGTCAACATAATGTTGCCATGCAAATTGATCAAGATTTAAAAGCTAAAAAAATTGATATGGTCATGCTTTGGGGAGTTTTTGCTGGTCATATTATTTCTGGGCATCCAAGCGATTATCATGTTATTGAAATGCACTCAGAATCAGGCATTAAGTTTGATTATCAAATGACAATGGGGGTGCGTCGAGGCGACAAAGTACGTCAAGAAACGCTCAATAAATTGATCGTTGAAAAATCTACCGATATTGCCGCTATTTTGGCGCAATACCATATTCCGCTGCTACCCATTACGCAGTCACCTGCTAAAAAAGATTGATTTATGAAACTGACTAAAATTGTTGGCTTGCATGCTGCGCACTCTGCGCTGATGTATTCACCACAAAAAATTTCTCGCGCGTGGGTTGACAGTGAACGTCATGATAAACGTCTTGAAACGTTGCTTGAAACACTATCGACATTAGACGTTTCAATCGAAAAAGTTGAGCGTAAAAAGCTTGATAAACTTGCAGACGGAATGAATCATCAAGGCGTTGTGTTGGAAGTCGCGTTGCCTGAAGAGTTATCTGAAAATGATTTAAAAGTGGCCGTTGAGCATTTATCAGAAAATGCGTTGTTTTTAGTGTTAGATAACGTACAAGATCCACATAATTTAGGCGCGTGTTTGCGTACAGCGGATGCAACGGGTGTGCACGGGATTATTATTACAAAAGATAATGCGGTGGGTATTACGCCTACGGTGTGCAAAGTTGCCAGTGGCGCCGCTGAAACGGTACCTGTTTATGTTGTTACCAATCTTGCTCGCACGTTGCGCTGGTTAAAAACGGAAGGTGTTTGGGTGATTGGCACCGCTGGTGAAGCGGAAAGTACACTGTTTAAAAGTGATTTTACAGTGCCAATGGCTTTAGTGATTGGCGCAGAAGAAAAGGGGATGCGTCGACTCACCCGTGAACAATGTGATTTTTTAGTGAAATTGCCGATGCTAGGTACGGTGGAAAGTTTAAATTTATCCGTTGCAACGGGTGTGCTACTTTATGAAGTGTTACGTCAGCGGCAAGGGTGAATTTGACGCTGAGTCGTTTGTTAATTATTTGCTGGTATGGGTAAATGTTCCATCCCAATCTGAATTTGGTGGGTTTTCTCTAAAATAGGCAATACGATCTAAATAAATTGTATATAACAAGTCATGAGGCTTTAAATTATGCAGTTGTGAAAATAATGTTTGTGCTTCATTCCACGATTGTTTGCGATAAAATTCAATGGCATGACAGGTGAGATCGAGCGTTTTTTGATCAGATTCTTTAAGGTAGGCTTGTTCACATATGGGCTCATAAATTTTAATGGGTTTGTTTTTACCTATGACACGTACCCAGTCGAGTTCACGATATGCAAATTCGGGTGCCGCTTTTCGCGTCGATTCGCTAACGATCATTTTGACGCCGTATTGTTTAGTCAATCCTTCAAGTCTTGAGCCTAAATTCACCGTATCCCCCATAACGGTGTATGCAATACGAAATTCCGATCCCATATTACCTACGACCATATCGCCCGTATTCAAGCCTATGCCTAAATCGACTTCAGGCCAATTTTTTAATTTGAAATGCGCATTGATGGTATCAAATTCGTTGATAACGGATAATCCAGCTTTTACTGCTAGGTAGGCGTGTTTATCGTTATACATTGGCGCTCCCCAGAAGGCCATAATGGCATCACCAATGTATTTATCGATAGTGCCTTTATTTTCATGAATAATGCGCGTAACAGGCGTAAGGATAGCGTTAATTAAATCGCATAATTCTGCCGCTTCGAGTGATTCTGAAATAGTTGTAAATCCGCGTACATCAGAGAAAAAAACCGTCATTTCACGACTTTCACCTTTTAAGGTAAATTCCTCATCTGAATTGCTCATTTCGTCGACCAATTCTTTTGGGATATATTGACCAAAAATATTGCTTAATTGTTTCTTTTTACGATTTTCAAAGAAAAAGCCAAAGAACATTTGGCCACCATAAAGCAGTGAAAATAAAATTAATGGCGTGGCTAGATGAGTGTCTATGTTTTTAAGTGACCATAAATAAAAATTAAAGGTAGTCATAACGCCAGAAAAAAAAAGAAATATTAATGCTGAAGCGATGATGCTAACACGCGGAAATAACAACATGGAAAGTATCAATAATAGCGCTAACTCAAGCATTTCCGCCGCGATAATGTATGTGGGGCGTGATTTTACGGATTGATCGAGCAGGCCGCTGAGAATATTTGCATGGACTTCAACACCCGCATAAACGTTTTGAACAGGCGTTGAGCGTAAATCAAGTAAACCTGCAGCAGATGTGCCGATAATAATAATTTTATCGTGAAGCTCAGAAACCGCCACTTCACCATTTAAAACGTCAGTGACTGAAATGTATTGGAAACTTTTTTGTTTGCCGCGAAAGGGGACGAGTAAATTGCCGCTGTTATCAACGGGAATAGTAAATCCAGCTATTTTTAATCCTTCAAGGCGATTTTCACCATAATCATTACTAGTGATAAATTCTACCGGAGGTGTACCCAGTAATTGATGGAAAAGTGAAAGCGAAAGCGTACTGTAGAGTTGGTGCTTATAACTTGTAATGAGCGGTAATCGACGGTAAACACCATCTTCATCAACGTTTGCATTATCTAAATATCCACCGGAAAGTGCAGATGATTGTAGTGTCGGTAAATTGGCAATGTAACTTTTTGCGTCAAAAAGTAAATGGGTAAAATCGTCTTTTGTATTAGATAGAGGGGCGGTAAGTTGACCAATCTCGTTGTTTTGTTCGTCATGATGACTAAAGAAATAAC
>CAINHP010000079.1 GCA_903848905.1 uncultured Pseudomonadota bacterium | reverse complement strand
AGTGCTGCGCCTGTTCCTGTGCTTCCTGTAATTGCGCCAAGTGCTGCGCCTGTTGCGCCACCAAGCAGACCGCCTACGCCAGCGCCAATCGCGGTTTCTTTTGCCGTGCCACCAGAGGCCTGTGTGGCTAATTGCTGGCAGTCGCCCATATCTCGGTTGATGAATTGTGCATTAGGGTCACCATAAGCGTCCACGGTAGGTGTCCAGCCACCTTGGCTATAGCAACCTGCAAGCGAAAGTGTACTGATTAGAAGAAAGCTAATTTTAGTTGTCGATGTCATAAACATTACCGTGAGAGGTTAAAAAATAGGCATTACACGATAAATAGTAATCGATTGGATGGGGACACACAAGAAGCGAAAAAAAACAGAGTGAGGGGTGTTGGTATTAGCCAGATTAACGCAGCTCGAATGGCGTTAACCTGAAACTAATAACGCAGTGAAACTATTTAATTTTAGCTTCTTTATAAATAACGTGTCTGCGAACAAATGGATCAAACTTTTTGATTTCCATTTTTTCTGGCATCGTTTTTTTATTTTTTGTTGTAGTGTAAAAATGACCCGTACCTTCTGTCGAAATCAATTTAATTTTATCACGCATGATTTTATCCTCTCAAAAATAGGGGTTAAACTTTTTGGCCTGCTTTACGCAAATCCGCTAAAACTGCATCAATGCCGTTTTTGTCGATAATGCGCATTGCTTTTGTTGATACGCGTAGACGTACCCAACGGTTTTCGCTCTCAACCCAAAAACGGTGGTGTTGAAGATTAGGCAAAAAACGTCTTCTTGTTCTGTTGTTTGCGTGTGAAACGTTATTTCCAGTCATCGGGCGTTTACCCGTAACTTGACATACTCTTGACATGAAAAACCTCTGTAGCTGTATAAATTTAAAATATAATCTGGCTTTATACCAAAATTTCTTTTCTAGGTAAATAATAAACTCGATATAATTAACACTACTTTACACTAAATCACTCAGAAGATAAAACGCTAATGTCTATTAAACTCGGTATGGTCATGGACAGTATTGACCAAATTAACATCAAAAAAGACACCAGTTTTGCTATGCTCCTTGAGGCGCAAAGCCGTGGATGGCAGCTTTACTATATGGAAATGGGGGATCTTTTCTTGCGTAATGGGCGTGCCTATGCAAGAACACGCCTACTGACCGTTGAGCGCAATGCGTCTCGGTGGCACGAATTTATGAGTGAGCAAATTATTGATTTATCAGAGCTTGATGTCCTATTAATGCGCAAAGATCCGCCTTTTGACTCCGAGTTTCTTTATGCCACAACAATTTTGCAGAGAGCTGAAGATGCAGGTGTTTATGTGGTCAATAAACCGCAATCATTGCGTGATGCGAATGAGAAGCTTTTTACGTCTTGGTTTTCGCAGTGTTGCGCGGAAACATTGGTGTCAAGTCGCGCCGTTCAGATTCGCCAGTTTTTAGAAGAACAGCAGGATATTATTATAAAGCCGCTTGATGGCATGGGCGGGACATCGATATTTCGTTTGCGCTTAGAGGATCCTAATATCAGTGTTATTTTGGAAACGATGACGAATTACAATCAACGCTACATTATGGCGCAGCGTTATTTGCCAGCGATTAAAGACGGTGATAAACGTATTCTTGTCGTCAATGGTGAAGCGATTCCTTATGCGCTCGCGCGTATTCCTCAGCAAGGCGAAACACGCGGCAATTTAGCCGCTGGTGGTCGCGCGGAAGGTCGGCCATTAACGGAGCGTGATCGCTGGATTGTGAGTCAAGTGGCACCGACACTTAAAGCTAAAGGTTTGATTTTTGTTGGGTTGGACGTTATTGGTGATACGCTAACGGAAATTAATGTCACCAGTCCCACGTGTGTGCAAGAATTGGATGCCCAATTTGGGCTCAATATCGCGGGCGTTTTAATGGATCATATCGAAACGATTGTGGCTAAATGAAGGTATTCATCACGCTAGCGGCGGCTATTATTTTGCATGGCATTTTTATTTTTAATGTCTTGCTCAAATTCCCTATGCGTGAACAAAAAGCACCTCAATACATGGATGTCACGCTGATTACGCAACCAGCGGATAAAAAGCCTAAAGAGGCGAAGTCCATTGCAACAGATAATCAACTTGCCAGTCAATCTGCTTCTGATGCGAAAGAAAGGGTAGCTCGTCAAAAAGAAGAGAAGGCGACAAGTTCGCCAGTAAAAGAAAAAACAGCTAAAAAAATGGCACCAGCTTTATCATCAGAGTCTAAGCCATCACCGCAGTCATCGGAAATAATGAAAAAAGAGGACGCTGATAAACCTCGATTGTCACCCGAATTATTACAGCAACAAATTAGTCAATTAGGGAGCGATATTCGCAAGCAAACCATGGAAACGTCTTCACAGCGTGTGAAGTTCATTGATTCAGTGAGCGCAAGTAAAGCCATAGCCGCGCAATATTTAAAAGACTTTGAAAGTAAAGTTGAGCGTACAGGAAATATGAATTATCCCGAAGTTGCCATGCAAAAAGATTTTTCCGGTACACTGACAATGGACGTAGGAATTAAAGCTGACGGCAGTGTTTACAGTATTCGAATCAATCAATCCTCGGGTAATTCGGCTTTAGATGAAGCTGCAAAGAAAATCGTGCGTATGAGTGCCCCGTTTCCTGCGTTGCCTACTGATTTACTTAAAGAACTAGATGTGTTAATTATTACACGTGTGTTGCGATTTTCAGATCAATCTGGCATAACGACCCAATAGTTTTCCCATTTTTAAAATGAAAAATAAAAATACATAAAAATATGAATGACACGGACTATTTAGACAATCAATTTCTTATCGCCATGCCGACGCTTGCCGATAGTCATTTTTCGCAGACGGCTATTTATCTATGTCAGCACAATGCTGATGGTGCGTTAGGTATTGTTATCAATCGTCAATCTGACATGAAACTCAAGGAAATTTTCATGCAAATGGATATTCCTGTCACGTCAGTATCTGCAGCGGAGGCGCCTGTTTATATGGGCGGTCCTGTTCAGCAAGAGCGCGGCTTTGTGCTACATAAAACAGGCGGTCAATGGGCGATTACACTGCCT
>CAINHP010000078.1 GCA_903848905.1 uncultured Pseudomonadota bacterium | reverse complement strand
TTTAATGAATGCATTTTTTTATTCCTTCGCAATTAATATTGCGTTATTTTGACAGAGTGCTTGCAAACTGAACATCATCCTATCGAAGGATAAATATTACGAAATAGTATTTGCGCAATCACGTAATGCAGGAAGTTCCATAATAAAAGCGACTCCGCCATCTGATTGATTTTCATAATATAAAGTACCACCATGACGTTTCACGATATGGCGTGATAACCAAAGACCTAATCCCAAACCCTCTGATTTTGATGTTTTCATTAAATCAAAAATCGTATTGCCCAGGGTGTCAGGTACTCCTGTGCCATTATCAATAACCATTAAACGCAATGAATTGCTGGTTTGCTCAGTTTGAATACGAATTTTTTTTTCATTGTGATTAACGTTTTCGAGTGCATGAATAGCGTTAGTGCATAAATTCATAATGACTTGCTGTAATTCACCCACACACAAATCAACCTCATCGGGCGCATTGAGTGAATAATGAATGGTAATTGAATTCATTTTTGCAATAGGCATCACAATGACGCCAATTTTCGCCACTAATTGATCAAGAGATACTTTTTCATATTGACCCCCTGACGAAGTAAATAATTGTTTTAGCGATACAATGATGTCTGAAGCACGTTGATTATCGGCAATAATTCTATTTAATATGACCTCTTTGATCTCTTGACTTTTGGGTTCATGCATTAAAAATTGTAGTGATTGCGCATTCAGTTGAATGGCGCACAAGGGCTGACTTAATTCGTGAGCAATTGACGCCGACAGAGCGCTTGTTTCTGCCATTTTTTCTGCTTTGACAAGTGACGAAATAAGACACTCACGCTCATCTAAGAGTTGTTGAACTTCATCTTTCTCATGCGTAACCGTTTTTAATTGCACTATGGTGTCATTTAATTGAGCCACTAAATTTCTTTCGCCAAGCAAAATTTTCTCGGAAATATACCCGCCAACCAGCACAAAAGTGGCTAAATTGATACCCGAAAGCATTAATCTCGCAAATAAACCTTGCAAACTCTCTTGATAAACATAGTGAACCGTGTCATCAAAAATATCTTGCGCTGTCATGATACGAATGAACGCCACCATAAGTAGTACAACTTTTAGAAAAAAAATGGCAGTTAAATGCAGCGTTATTTCTTTTTTTAATGCGCTAACAATTTCGTCTAAATGCCAAAGCGTCAGTAAAACAATGGCTATACTGACAAGGTAAAACCGCCAAAAGTAAACAGAGTGTTCAATAAGCAACAGGCTATAGATCAACGTAAACACAAAAATGATCCATTTCATCCATTTCATCAATGAAGAGGTAATAGTTCCATGAATAATTCTAAAAAACAGCCCCATTTTTAAAAGTGCGAAGATAAGAAACACATTTCCAAACAATAAGAATACGTGAAAACCCATCGCACCAATGGCATAGCCCATATTAGACAGCACCAAAAACAAAAGTGACCACGCCCAATTCGATTTCAACTCTCTAGAAATGAGTTGATTATTGAATTCAAAATAAGATTTAAGGGCAAGACCCATCGTAAATGCGGCAAACATCAAATAAGATACTTGGTTAAAATTTCCCATAATCTTCGTTAAATTCCGTTGAATTATTTTTTTGTCATTAAGTAAATAGGGCAATAATCAGATATATTTATGGTTAATACACACTATTTTTCAAATGCAT
>CAINHP010000077.1 GCA_903848905.1 uncultured Pseudomonadota bacterium | reverse complement strand
GATAAATGGGGACCTTATGGTGGCCCAGGTCATTGGAATGATCCTGATATGATGATATTAGGTAATGTTACCACTGGTGCCAAATTACATCCAACACGTTTAACGCCGAATGAGCAGTAATGCCGTAATCATATAATTTATACATACCATCAGATAAGTAAGACACACTTTGCCATCGATCAACTTTTTACGCCACATGACAAAACCAGCCACTACGCTGACAATAATTGAAATTAAATTAAATAAGATAAAAATAAACGCAATTTTCCCATAAAACCCCAAGACGGAATAACAAACCGCCACCAAGCCAATAAGCATAAATAGCGTTTGGATTCGATAAAATAACGTCAACGATTTGATTAACATTTCACGCAATACCGCAACGGAGCAAAATTGAAGTATAGAGGCGCACAGCCCAATGGGTGGACTGTAGCTGACCCACTGCTGCAAAAAGCTACTCGCAAATAAAATATAAAACCCTCCTGCCAGCACAAACAAGACGTAGGTGAAGTGTAATCGCGTGCGAATAAAGTAAAACAATATCAGCGCTAAAAATAAAAACAGCGTCGTTAAGCCAATAAAATAACCATAAACTAATAATTCGAGTCGTTGATATTCAAAAAAGTCGTTTTTCTTCCATAGTTGAGGATAGATTAAATGCGAACTTCTAGATAGCACACGCAAATAGACGTCATGAGGTTGATCATCTTTATTAAATAAAGCAAAACTAAACCCCCTCCAATTTAATTCACGTAAACCAAAATCAAAGGTATTACCTTGTTGATAATATTGCCAGTGTGGAATCTCTGTGCTGATCGGTGGATTTTTTGCCTTTGCATCCAAAAGCGCATTGGGCACATACAAGCGCACATCGTTTAATCTGGTAAAAAGCACGGTCAGCAAAAGATCGTCATTTCGTTTAGGGTCGATTGTCAATTTTAGCCAATGCGCATTTTGGGTAAACGCACCAGAAAGAATTTCAGTATCCAGCGTTTTCCATGCTTGACTTTCAAGCACTTGAGCAAAACTCAGTGAATGATCTTTCTCTTCTTTAATGACTTGTATACGCTCAAATATTGGGTCATTTGCTTCTGCAAAAGCAACTGTAGACGACAAAAGCGTCCAACCGATAACAAAAAAACAAACAAAAATCCTCACGCTACCTCTTTGAGAGTATAAAAAATGGAAAAACTTGTTAATCGTAAACGCAATTCTTAAAGGATTTCAAGTCATTTTGAAAAATGTAAGAAAATGTAAGAAAATGTAAGAATTTGTAAGAATTTGTAAGAATTTGATGATCTTTTTTTTGTTAATCTTTATTAAAAATAACTGTTGCCCCATTTACTTTTAATTAAATCCACCAAAAAATGAAAATTAAACCTACCGAATTTCTTTTCATCGACACCAACGTCGCCGATAAACAAACACTCATCGCTGGTGTTGCCGCGAACGTCAAAGTCGTCGAACTCAACGACAAAACCGACGCGCTCACCCAAATCGCCGCCGCGCTCAAAGGTCAAAAAAATCTCGACGCGATTCATATTATTTCTCACGGCTCAGAAGGCGAATTAGATTTTTCAAGTGGTGCAATCAACAGCGCAAACCTCTCAACCTACCAATCACAACTCAAAAAAATTGGTGCGTCGCTCTCCAAAGACGGCGATTTGTTGCTTTATGGTTGCGAAGTGGCAAAAGGTGGCGACGGGCAAGCCTTTATCAATTCATTAGCGAAAGCAACGAAAGCCGATGTCGCCGCGTCGATTGATTTTACGGGCGCGGCAAGTTTGGGCGGCGATTGGGTTTTAGAAGCACAAGCCGGCGGCAACATTGCTGCACAACCCCTAAACAGCACGCATTACACCCATTTACTGACGCCTGTTGCACTTCAAACGAATACATCTTCGCCGTCCATTTTAACTAACGTAAACGGCACGCTTTACTTTAGAGCGGATAATGGCATCAACGGCTCAGAGTTATGGAAGAGTGACGGCACGATCGCCGGCACCGTGTTGGTCAAAGATATTGTGGCTGGGTCTGGGAATTCTTCACCGGCCAACTTGACTGACGTAAACGGCACGCTTTACTTTACAGCCACTGATAGCGTTAACGGTACGGAATTATGGAAGAGTGACGGCACGAGCGCCGGCACCGTGTTGGTCACAAATATTTCGGCTGGGGCTGGGTCGTCTTCACCGACCGCGTTGACTAACGTGAACGGCACGCTTTACTTTTCAGCCAATGATAGCGTTAACGGTGTTG
>CAINHP010000076.1 GCA_903848905.1 uncultured Pseudomonadota bacterium | reverse complement strand
GGAATGAGCTTTTTATTCATTGCAAACATAATGACATGATCATCTTCTTTGAAGATAGTGTCATGATGAACTTCAATGACTTCATTATTTCGAATTAATGCGCCCATCACAATTCCCGGTGGAAATTTAACAGAATCGACTTGTTTACCTACAACCGAATCTTCACGCCCATTATGATGCGCAATGGCTTCAATCGCTTCAGCGGTTCCTCCGCAAAGTGAGATAACTTGCGCTACGTCACCGCTACGAACATGTTTTAAAATGCTACCTAGCGTTTCTTGATTTGGAAGGATAACGGCATCGATACTGGTACCGTGCACTAATTTTGTATAAGACGCGTGATTGAGTAGGCAAATGGTTTTTCTTGCACCTAAACTTTTCGCAAGTGATGCGGAAATAATATTGACGCCATCATTATTGGTAATGGCGCAAAATAAATCCGTATCTTCAATGGATTCATCAAGTAATAATTTTTCATCCGAGCAATCGCCTAGAAGTACAACGGTTTTGTCTAAATCATTTGCAATCTTTTTGGCGCGATTGGGGTCGCGTTCAATAATTTTAACTTGATATTTATCCTCAAGTGCGAGAGCAAGGCGTTTGCCAACATGCCCGCCGCCAGCAATAATAATGCGTTTAATAGGCGCTTCTAATTTACCTAATTCTTCAAGTACACGGCGCACTTCTTTGCGCGGTGCGACAAAGAAGACTTCATCGCCGGTTTCAATGGTGGCATCACCGTTTACACCTAGCGGAAGGCCTTGTCTAAAAATAGCGACAACACGTGTTTTACCACTGACAAAACGCTCTTTGAGGGTTTTAATTTTCTTACCGGTTAAATCTCCATTTGCGACCACTTTAACAGAGAATAAACGCACTAAGCCGTTTGCAAACTCAGAAACTTGCTGAACCCCAGGGAATTCAATGAGATTGCGAATAGATTGCATCACAATTTGCTCAGGACTTATCACGATATCAACAGGAATACCTTTTGAGCTAAATAATCGTGGGTGCTTGAGGTAATCAATAGCCCGAACACGCGCAATGGTTCGCGGTTTACTATAAAGCGCGTTGATGATTAAGCAGGCTAACATATTGGTTTCATCACGATCGGTTACCGCAATAACCATATCCATATTGCTAATGCCTGCTTGTTCTAAGATACTTGGATGCGCCGCATTTCCCGCTACCGTTGCAATATCAAAACGTTCTTTTAGGGCCTCGAGCAAATCTACTTTAAAATCAACGACAACAATATCATTTTCTTCACCGGCAAGTGCCTCTGCAACAGATGCACCTGTTGATCCTGCGCCTAAAATTAGTATTTTCATAAGTAAATAACGTTAATTAATAGAGATAAAGCGAGAATTCTACTTAAATTTACCTATTTCTTCACTAACAATTACGAGTTTTTGCGTGGGTATGTGGTAGCAACGTCAGTGCAATGCTATGATTAGTCAACTTTAACATTCATTTTTCATCATGGCAGAAAGAAAGAGAACACCTAGTTCGCGTTACGATCAACCGCCACGCAAACGCAAAAAAAAGAAGAGAGGCTTTCCTTGGTTTACCAGTTTTTTTATGGTGGCATTGGGAGCTGGCGGTTTTGTCCTGTTTGGTTATCTGGGCATACTAGATCACAGCGTTCGTAAACAATTTGAGGGAAAACGCTGGGCCATTCCTGCACGTGTATATGCAAGTCCTGTTGAACTTTATAGCGGCTACAACATGAGTGCGTCTAAATTTGAAGAATTGCTTCAAACATTGCATTATCGTCAAGATAGCAATTTAGTGGCCGAGGGCACTTATGTAAAACGTGCGCAGCAAATTACAATCAAAACACGACCCTTTGATTTTTGGGATCAGCCGCAAGATAGTGGTTTATTTCGCTTAACCTTTACTGAATCAAATGTTGTCAATATTGTTGATTTAAGTCAGAAACAAGACGTTGCTTTGCTGCGTATGGATCCAGCTCAAATTGGGAATTTATATCCCAATATCAAAGAAGATCGCGTATTAATTAAGCTCTCAGAAACCCCTAAAGCATTAATCGATGCATTGCTTGCCTCGGAAGATCGTGATTTTTATCATCATTTTGGTTTGTCACCTAGAGGCATTGCCCGTGCAATGCTTGCAAATATTCGTGCGGGTGGAATGGTTCAAGGTGGCAGCACGATTACGCAGCAATTAGTCAAAAATTTTTATCTGACTTCTGAGCGGAGTTTAACGCGAAAAGTGAATGAAGCGTTGATGGCGTTGATTTTGGAATATCGCTACAGTAAAGATGAAATTTTAGAAGCGTATTTAAATGAAATTTATTTAGGTCAAGACGGAAATAGCGCCGTGCATGGATTTGGACTAGCCAGTGAATTTTATTTTAACAGTACCCTTAAAGATTTGCCTTTGCATCAGTTGGTCTCTTTAGTTGCGCTTGTACGTGGCCCTTCATATTACGATCCACGTCGCGTTGCGGATCGAGCAGTGTCGCGTCGTAATTTAATTTTGGATGAAATGGCCTCTGCGGAGCTGCTAACAGAAAAACAAGCCAACGACGCAAAAACAAAATCATTGGGTGTTATGGCGAATACGCATCGCTCAGCAAATCGTTATCCGTATTTTATGGATTTAGTAAAGCGACAACTCACGCAAGAATATCGTGAGGAAGATTTAACGTCTGAAGGGTTAAGTATTTTCACCACCATTGACACTCACATTCAAGATACACTTGAAAAAACAGTGAAAACGCAACTTGCACAGCTTGAAAAATTGCCGAATACGAAGGATTTGGAAGCTGCTGCGGTTGTGACGCGACGTGATAGCGGTGAAATTGCCGCATTGACAAGCGGGCGTGAAGTGGTGTCATCAGGCTTTAATCGTGCATTGGATGCGGTGCGACCGATTGGCTCGTTAATTAAACCTGTTATCTATCTGACCGCGCTCAATAATCCAGAGAAGTATACGATTACCTCAATGGTAAGTGATAGCGAAATTGTCGTGCCAAACAAAGGCAGTGCAACGTGGATACCTAAAAATTACGATCATCGTGAGCATGGCATGGTGAGTTTACATAAAGCACTTGCCCATTCTTATAATTTGGCGACGGTTCGTGTTGGTATGGATGTGGGCGTAGATAATGTCATTGATACACTCAGGGAAATGGGTGTAACACGTGAGGTTGAAAATTACCCTTCATTTCTTCTTGGCGCAGCGCAGCTCACGCCAATGGACGTCACGCAAATGTATCAAACGCTTGCAGGTGATGGCTTTTTAATGCATTTAAAGGGTATTCGTGCCGTTGTGGCGTCAGATGGTAAACGTTTGCAGAGTTATCCGTTCGAGGTTAAACAAGTCATTGATCCTTCCGTCACTTACATATTAAATACGATGCTCCAAGAAGTCATGACAGAGGGAACGGGTCATGCAGCCTACAACGTTTTTCCTAAAGAATATGGATTAGTCGGTAAAACGGGTACCACAAATGATGCTAAAGACAGCTGGTTTGCAGGGTATTCGGGGGATTATTTATCTGTGGTTTGGGTTGGGCGCGACGATAATAACCCCGCGGGCTTGACGGGGGCAACAGGGGCGCTGCCTGTTTGGCTGTCATTGATGAAGCAAATTTCTACTCAGCCAGTCAATTTAATTCCACCCGATAATATTACCATGGTCAATGTTGATGCAACGACTGGGCTACTTGCGAATGCAAGTTGTGGAGATGCGCGTAGTTATCCTTATATTATCGGCTCGCAACCTAAAACAACGGCCGGTTGTGGTGTTGGTGGGGCAGGTGGCGGTGGTTTTTATGTTCCACCAGAGTTTGGCAATGATATTTATACGCCCAATCCGATAAATGATGAGTTACCGACGAATTTTTAAGTTATTTCATTTGAGATAAATTCATGGATTTGTTTTGCGATTTCACGTTCTTCTTGAGCGTGAATGAGCAAAATACGTGACAGACTATTTTTTGCACTCGCGTCAATATTATGTTGTAACTTTTGTTTGTTTAGTTTTGTATCTAGCACAAATCCGAGTCCATCTAAATTTTCTAAAATGCGTTGACGAATACGTGGCGCATTTTCTCCAATCCCGCCTGTGAAAATAAGGGCGTCCACTTTGCCATTTAATACTGCGAAATACGAGCCGATATATTTTTGAATTCGATAACAAAAAAGGCTTAGTGCAAGTTCGCACATAACATCACCTTGATTAGCGTTATCTAAAATGGTGCGCATATCATTTTCACCGCAAATGCCTTTTAACCCACTTTGTTTATTGAGTAGTTGATTGATTTCCTCAAACGTTTTTCCTTCTTTTGCCAAGGTGATGGGGATCATTGGATCAATATCACCACAGCGACTCGCCATAATGAGACCTTCTGTTGGTGAGAATCCCATTGATGTATCAATGCTCACGCCATGTTTAACGGCTGTTGCACTTGCGCCGCCACCTAAATGCAGAATAATTAAATTCAGGTTCTCTGGCGATTGATTGAGAAGTTGCGCAGCCGCACTCACACTGTGTTTGCATGAAATACCATGAAAGCCGTAGCGATAAAAATCGACATGGTCAGATAACTTTTCCGCAATGGCATAACGACCCGCGTATATGGGGATATTTCGATGAAATGCCGTATCAAATACCGCGTATTGCGTCACATTCGCAAAAAAACGCCCCGCCATCTCAATACCAAGGCGATTGAGTGGATTGTGTAGTGGCGCGTAATTGTCTAGAGTTTCAATCGTATCTAAAACGGATTGTGTAATCGGGGTGATAGTTCGGAAATGTGCTCCACCATGCACGACACGGTGCCCGATGCCGCAAAGGTGAATTTTGTGTTCATTTAGCCAGTGTTGCCATGTTTCAAAGAGAAATGTTAGCGTAGCTTGTGCATCATGCACAGTGTCATCTTGATGTGAAAAAGGAATGTCATTAAGTGATGTGCCGAAAATTTTTAGACCGTCTTTTGCTCCATAATCTGCATTTAATTCCGCTTTGCGTTGCAGGTTATTATCAACTAATTGTGTTTTAACGGATGTACTTCCAACATTAATGATCAGAGTTGACATGAATTTACCTATGGTCTAAAAAAAAATGGCATAAAAAAACGGTGATACTTTTGAAAATATCACCGTTTTATGAATACATCGCATAGTGGATGAAAACGTGGTTAAACTGCCGCTAATCCCATAATGTTATAGCCGCAATCAACATACATTAATTCACCTGTAATACCTGACGCTAAATCCGAACATAAAAAGGCAGCAGCGTTACCTACTTCTTCAATGGATACATTCTTTTTCAGTGGCGCAGCATCTGCTGCTTTGCTGAGCATGGCTTTGAAATCATTGATGCCTGACGCTGCAAGGGTTCTAATTGGCCCAGCTGAAATAGCGTTAACACGCGTTCCCTCAGCACCTAAAGAGACCGCCATATAGCGTACATTTGCTTCTAAACTCGCTTTTGCAACACCCATAACGTTGTAATTAGGGATGGCGCGCTCTGCTCCTAAATAACTCAAGGTTAATAAAGAACCATTGCGTCCAGTCATCATTGAGCGTCCTGCTTTTGCAAGTGCTGTAAAACTGTATGAGCTAATATCGTGTGCGATACGGAAATTCTCGCGGGTGGTTGCATTGACATAATCACCGTCAAGCGCTTCACGTGGCGCGAACGCAACTGAATGGACGATACAATCTAAACCGTCCCATTGTTTGCCAAGTTCGCTGAAAACATGATCGATTTGCTCATCACTACTCACATCACATTCAATTGCAATTGAAGAGTCTAATTCAGCTGCCATCGTGGTGACACGATCTTTGAGTTTTTCATTCTGATAGGTAAAAGCAAGCTCTGCGCCTTCACGGTGCATTGCTTGAGCAATTCCCCATGCAATCGAGCGGTTGCTAATTAAACCAACAATCAATACTCGTTTTCCTTGCATAAAAGCCATAAACGCTACTCCTTTAAATTAACGACTAGTGGTGGTGTCCGCCAGCGCCGTGAATATGGCCATGTTCAATTTCTTCTTCACTTGCTGGGCGAATATCAATGACTTCAATTTCAAAAGTCAGTGGCATGCCTGCTAAAGGATGGTTCCCATCAATAGTAACATTGTCGCCGTCTACTGCGACAACGGTGACGATACCTGGGCCTTCGCTGACGTCTGCGTGGAATTGCATGCCCACTTCAATGTTCTCAATACCATCGAACATTTCACGTGAAATGACTTGTACGCGGTCTTCGAACACAAGACCGTATGCTTCTGAAGGTGGAATGTTTGCGGTAAATTTATCGCCAACTTGTCTGCCGTGCAGTGAATGCTCTAAACCGGAAATAATATTGCCTTGGCCGTGTAAATAAACCAATGGCTCGCCACTTTCAACGGAACTATCAATGATTTCGCCAGCTTCGTTTGTGAGTGTGTAGTGAATAGAAACGGCGGTATTGTTGCTGATTTGCATGTTTAACCCTTTAAATTTTCAAATAAACGAGTCAATATAATAAAGGCTTAAACGCGTTTTGTCTGAAAAATATGACTTAAAAGGAATTTAATCGAGGTGATTTTGAATTTGAACGATATTGTTTTCGATGCGAACGGCATAAGATTCAACGCCTTCATACGCAGGAGGGGATTTTACATCGCCTGTTTTAATGCAAAATCGTGCACCATGTCGCGGGCAAATAATTTCGCCATTTTCTAAGACGCCACTCGCAATTTCACCACCGTCATGTGAGCAGACATTTTCAATAGCAAAGAAATCATTATCAACTTTGAAAATTACAACTTCCGTGTCGTCAATATCAACGACACGGTGTTGACCATTCTCTACATCATCAACGGAAAAAACAGAAATCCATCTAGGCATTTATACTAACCCTTGTGCGTGTTCATCAAAACCGTAATCTTTAACTGAGTTACTAAATGGACTCACGTTGCGTTTTGCGCTGCGTTGTGAATTAAGTAATGCAATAATTTCAGGACAAAAAGAAGGCGTCAAGCTCGCGCAATGCTCTTCATCAATGGTTAAATTGAAAACGTTAAAATAAGTTTCAAAATTCATGGCGATATTCCTTATATTAAAATAAAAGTCACTTCTTATTTATCGGCAGGTTGGCCAAAAAATCAAGGCTAACTGATAGCTTAACGTATTAATATTAACGATTTATGACGAGATAAATTTTAGGCAAAAAAAAGAGAGCAATGACGCTCTCTTTTTTGTTTAGATAGGGTTTTAAGCGATGCTTAGAAACCTAAACCTAAATAACCACCCGCTGTTAAGCCATTGGTGTTGATACCATCAATATTGTCAAATGATTGGTGCCAACGAACGTCTGCGCCTGCATAAATATCTTTCCAGATTTTATAATCCGCACCAGCGCCAAACATCATGCCTGGGTTAAGTACAGTAATCGCATCAGATGGCGGACTGATAACTGTTATTTCAAAACCAGCTGGAATTAACCAAGGACGGAAGCTGCTGCCTTTCAAAAATTTAATTTTTGGCGATGCAGCTAATGATAATGAATTAACTGTTGCTGATTGAGCATTTACAGCTGCACCAGTAGGCAAAACACCTGGATTTAATAATGCGCCTGTAACATCTGCATTAAGACCATTCTTCTTTTTCTCGCCAAGCTGTTTGTAATCAAACATCAATTCAGCCAGTACATCGGTGTCTTTCATTAATCCGAACAAATTGTCGTTTATACCAAAATCAAAACCTGCGCCAAAGTACCAAGCATCTCTATTGCCAATTGCACCTGGAAGTGCACCACCTAAAGCACCAGCAGTGCCAGATGGATCTAAAGTGCCACCACGTTTTTCTTCGTTATAGCCGTAACCGCCACGGAAGAATACCATGTTGTCTTTAGATTTGCCGTGGTGTTCTTCGTGTTTGACAGTGTTCATCCACTGATCTAACTCTTGAACTTTTGCTGTATCAGGATCCACTGCGTGATGATTTGCAGCCGCTTTTAATCCACGAATTTCAGCTTGCATTGCTTG
>CAINHP010000075.1 GCA_903848905.1 uncultured Pseudomonadota bacterium | reverse complement strand
GCATGGTCTGATTTCTTGCCAGAAAGCAAACCCATTATTGCTGATTGGACGTCGCCCATTAATTGTGGCAACTACAATACCAAAACTAAAAAGTGTTCAGGTCAAACTTACTAAGTTAAGCTAAACCAGTCACGCTTTAACCTGATGGGGTGTGATGACCTAAGCTTTGAGCTGGGTTGTCGCCCCCATCATTTCGCTTAATACGTATCCCTTGGAGAGAAAATGAAAGTGAATTCATTGAAAACCGATTTTCTTCTACACGCTTTTTTTCTGTTAGTTTTCTCATTTGGTGTTCATGCTGTGGATAATTCAACGGCGCAGCAACCTTTGCTTGATGCCTTGCATAATCTTCAGCAGGGCGCAATTAAAGAGCGTGAACAAGCAATTGAGCAACTCTCAGAAATTCAAAGTGAACGCAGTTTGCCGATTTTACGCGCCTTACTTGACGGTAAATTATTCACGCTAAAATCAGATAATCAACTCGTTATTGGTGAAGATAATCATCATGGTTATGATATATCAGATGCGGTTAGCGGACTTGAACTTGATAGCATTGCGCGTAGCGATGCGACTAAAATCAATTTAACCAATAATTTGCGTGTATCGCTTAGAAAAACAATTGGTCAATTAGAATTAAATGCGCAAGATCCGGCCATTCGCTTGGCGGCAGTCAAGGCCATGGGCGGTGACGATGATGAAAATGCGTTAGCACTACTTCATAAGCGCGCCACTGTAGAAAAAGATGACAATGTAAAACAGGCTATTGACATTGTTTTTCTCTTAAAAGATATGAATAGCAGCGATAAAGCGTTGCGTATTCAAGCCATAGATAAATTAAAAGAACGAAATAGCATTGACGTTGTTAATCGTCTCAATGTGATCGTTGAAAAAGATGAAAATGGGAATTATCTTGAAACCGATTCCGATGTTCGCAATTTAGCGAAAGTCGCCCTAGTTAAAATTAACAGTCGTTTACAATTTTACAGCACTATCGAAACAGTCTTTTTTGGACTGAGTTTAGGTGCGGTGCTTGTGCTTGCGGCGATTGGTCTTGCGATTACGTTTGGTGTGATGGGCGTGATTAATATGGCGCATGGTGAGCTGATGATGCTGGGCGCTTATACGACATACGTGATGCAGCAATTAATGCCTAATCATTTAGGGGTGTCGCTGTTTCTGTCCATTCCCGCTGCATTTGTGATTTCTGGTCTGGCGGGCATAATTATCGAACGCGGTATTATTCGCTTTCTTTACGGTCGTCCGCTTGAAACCCTGCTTGCGACGTTTGGTGTCAGTTTAGTCTTGCAGCAAAGCGTCCGCTCTATTTTTTCTCCGCTTAATCGCAGTGTTGCCACACCTGAATGGATGAGTGGTTCGTGGCAAATCAATGATTTTCTGTCGCTGACATGGAACCGTTTTTATATTTTAGTGTTTTGTTTGCTTGTTTTTTTCGTGTTGTTGCAAATTCTCAAGCATACTCGCCTAGGGCTTGAAGTTCGCGCTGTGGCGCAAAATCGCAATATGGCAAAAGCCATGGGCATTCCAACAGATAGAGTCGATGCAATGACATTTGGTCTTGGTTCGGGTATCGCGGGTGTTGCTGGGGTTGCGCTGAGTCAAATTACCAATGTGGGGCCCAATTTGGGTCAAGCCTATATTGTCGATTCGTTTATGGTCGTGGTGTTTGGCGGTGTAGGTAATTTACTGGGTACCTTGGTGGCGGGTTTTTCATTGGGTATAGCCAATAAATTCTTAGAGCCTTTTGCCGGTGCAGTACTGGCTAAAATTTTAGTGCTTATTTTTATCATTTTGTTTATCCAAAAGCGTCCACGCGGTTTATTCCCTCAAAAGGGCAGAGCAGCGGACTCGTAAGGTTTTTTGGATATTGACACAATAATAAATTTTTAGTGGATGTGATACATGGAATTAATGAAATTAGGTCAAGATAAAACGTGCATAACCGTCCTTGGCATATTAGCCGCAGTGACGTTTGTTATCCCTTTGTGCAATTGGATTTTTCCTGCTGATTCAGCGTTGCATTTTTCGGCATATACCGTATCGGTGCTTGGTAAATATTTAACCTTTGCACTGCTTGGTTTATCGCTGGATTTAGTCTGGGGATATTGCGGCATTTTAGCGCTCGGGCATGGTGCTTTTTTTGCGCTGGGTGGTTATGCGATGGGGATGTATTTGATGCGCCAAATTGGCACACGCGGAGTATATGGCAACGCCAGTTTGCCCGATTTTATGGTGTTTTTAAATTGGAAAGAGCTGCCTTGGTATTGGTTTGGTTTTGACCATTTTGGCTTTGCGATGCTGATGGTCGTTTTAGTGCCGGGGGCATTAGCGTTCGTGTTTGGCTATTTAGCGTTTCGCTCACGCGTAACGGGTGTTTATTTATCCATTATTACGCAGGCGTTAACGTATGCGCTGATGCTCGCGTTCTTTCGTAATGAAATGGGTTTTGGTGGGAATAATGGCTTAACGGATTTTAAAGATATTTTAGGCTTTAATATTCAATCCGAAGCAGTGCGCTCCATGCTTTTAATGTTGTCTGGCATAGCGTTGATTGGTGCATTTTTAGTCTGCCGATGGCTGGTGAATACCAAATTAGGCCGCGTGGTGACAGCGATTCGAGATCAAGAATCTCGCGTGCGTTTTTTGGGGTATCGCGTTGAAATGTTTAAACTGTGGATTTTTGTATTTGCGGCGATGATTGCAGGTGTTGCGGGTGCACTTTATGTACCGCAAGTGGGTATTATCAATCCAAGTGAATTCTCTCCGCTAAATTCACTAGAAATTGTGGTTTGGGTGGCGATTGGCGGGCGAAATACGCTGTATGGTGCCATTATTGGCGCGGTACTGGTCAATTACAGTAAAACGGTGTTGACAGGATTGATGCCTGAGCTTTGGTTATTTACATTAGGGGCGGCGTTTGTGGTGGTGACTGTTTTTCTGCCCGATGGACTCGTTGGATTACTTCGTCGCAGATTACAGGAGCAGCACGCATGAGTCCACATGAAATTCCCATGACAGATCATCTGTTTCATGAAGGCGTCGTTGACACGCGTCACGGACCTA
This sequence comes from uncultured Pseudomonadota bacterium, assembly GCA_903848905.1. Lineage (GTDB taxonomy): Bacteria > Pseudomonadota > Gammaproteobacteria > Methylococcales > Methylomonadaceae > UBA10906. The sequence continues at coordinate 3,927 of CAINHP010000075.1, read as the reverse complement.
TTTTATATCTTGATGATGTCAGCGTCAGTTTTGATGGTTTTAAAGCGTTGAATAATTTATCGCTTGTGATTGATGCAGGCGAGCTACGTTGCATGATTGGTCCAAATGGCGCGGGGAAAACTACGTTAATGGATGTCATTACCGGTAAAACGCGCCCTGATTCAGGAACCGTGTTTTTTGGTCAAACCATTGATTTACTCGAAATGGATGAACCCGATATTGCGCAAGCGGGAATATGCCGCAAATTTCAAAAACCAAGTGTATTTGACGCACTGAGTGTGTTTGAGAATTTAGAGCTCGCGCTTAAAGCCAATAAAGGCGCTTGGGCGACGTTGTTTCATCGTTTAAATGGTGAGCAGCGTGATAAAATTCATCATATTATCGAAACGATTGGTTTAAAAGCGAACTATCAACAGCGAGCAGGTATTTTGTCACATGGTCAAAAACAGTGGCTTGAAATTGGGATGCTGCTCATGCAAGAACCTAAAGTGATGCTGGTTGATGAACCGATTGCCGGTATGACGCATCAAGAAGTGGAACGTACTGCAGAATTACTCGTCTCACTGCAAGGTGAGCGCTCTATTATTGTGGTTGAACATGATATGGAGTTTGTCCGCTCTATTGCCACCAAGGTGACCGTCCTTCATGAAGGCGCTGTGTTAACTGAGGGAACGATGAGCGAGGTTCAAAATGATCCACGCGTGATTCAAGTGTATTTGGGAGGGTAAAGGACGATGCTTAAAATAAATGGATTACAACAATATTACGGTGAAAGCCATACGCTGTGGGATTTACGGCTTGATGTCCCCGAAGGGTCTTGTGTGTGTTTAATGGGACGCAATGGCGTCGGGAAAACCACATTATTGAAATCAATTATGGGACTGGTGCCCGTTCGCGGCGGAAGTATTGAAATGGACGGTAAATCTTTAACCAATGCAAAAGCCCAATCACGTGCAGAACTGGGTATTGGCTACGTTCCACAAGGGCGTGAAATTTTCTCGCTACTCACCGTTGAAGAAAATCTGAAAACGGGTTTGCGTGCGGCGAGTAAAATGGGTATTAAAAAAGTCCCTGACCACATTTTTGATGTATTTCCCGTGTTAAAGCAAATGTTAAAGCGTCGTGGTGGGGATTTATCAGGCGGTCAACAGCAGCAACTTGCGATTGCTCGCGCGTTGGTGTTAAATCCGCGTTTACTCATTTTAGATGAACCCACTGAAGGCATTCAACCCAATATTGTCAGTGAAATTGGTGAAGTCATTATTCGGTTAAATCGTCAGCGAGGTAAACCAATCGTTATGCCGAAAAAAAATCCTTATGATTTGGGTGAAGTGCATGAAGCGATTACCAAAATAAACCATGAACTCGGCGTGACGGTGTTACTTGTTGAGCAAAAATTACCCTTTGCACGTAAAGTAGCGGATCGTTTCTGTATTATGGATAGAGGACGTCACGTGGCGATTGGTGCGATGGACGAATTGTCTGATGACATGGTGAAACGTTATCTCACGGTATAACATGGGAAAAAGTGAATGGAAAAAGGCTGGAAAGCTAAATTAGAACTCGAGTTTGCGAAACAAGGTGAAAAAACGCTTTTAGTTAAACGCAAGCAATTTGGCCCTTTAACGGTGCAGCGTCCCTTTTATCCTGAAGGGGGTGTGTGTCATGTGTATGTGCTACATCCTCCGGGCGGAATTGTCGGTGGCGATCAGTTGCATTTTTCCATTCATGCGCGGGAAAATGCTCATACGCTGATCACAACGCCAGCTGCAGGGAAGTTTTACCGCAGCTCAGGCAAGCAGGCCACGCAGCAGGTGAATATCAATGTTGACAACCATGCGATGCTCGAGTGGTTGCCGCAAGAAACCATTATTTATGACGGCGCAAATGTAGTTTCAACGGTGAATATTGAATTAGCTCCGCAGGCACGTTTTATTGGTTGGGAAATTTTGTCGCTTGGACGACCTGCATCGGGTGAAGGATTTGATTGCGGTATGGCGCAGATGAATTGGCAAATTTATTGTGCGCATCGTCCCCTGTTTTTAGAGCGTCTGCAACTTGATGCAAACGCTTTTTCTGGGCGTTGGGGACTCAACGGGCTCTCTGCTTGCGGTACGTTATTTGCCACGCCCGTGTCTGAGAAAGGTTTAGAAGCCGTGCGCGATTTGATAGGAGATTCCGCAGGGCGCGGGGTGACACAAATTGAAGATATGCTGATTTGTCGCGCAATCGATAGTCGAAGTGATAAATTACGCAGCTTTTTTGAACAGGTCTGGAAAATTGTGCGCGAGGATACGCTGGAGCGCACGATGTGTCCGCCGCGTATTTGGGCAACTTAACGGAAAAATAATATTATGCAATTAACGCCAAGAGAAAAAGATAAATTATTGCTTTTTACAGCCGCCTTGCTAGCGGAGCGTCGAAAAGCACGCGGACTAAAACTCAATTATCCTGAAGCGGTTGCGTTTATTAGTGCCGCTATTATGGAAGGGGCGCGTGATGGTCAAACGGTGGCTGATTTGATGGAATACGGACGAACACTACTTTACCGTGAAGACGTGATGGAAGGTGTTTGTGAAATGCTACCGGATGTGCAAATTGAAGCGACATTTCCAGACGGAACAAAACTTGTCACGGTTCACAATCCAATTGAATGAGGTATTAGTATGATTCCGGGAGAAATTATTCCTTGCGAAGGTGAAATTGAATTGAACGTAGGCAGACAGGTCATTTCAGTGCTGGTGGCTAATACGGGTGATCGTCCCATTCAAGTCGGTTCACATTACCATTTTTTTGAAACCAATCCCGCATTGCAGTTTGATCGCGCAGCAACACGCGGTTTTCGCCCTGATATTCCTGCGGGAACGGCTATTCGGTTTGAGCCGGGTCAGCGGCGTGAAATTCAATTAGTGGCTTTTGGTGGGTTGCGTCGTGTTTATGGTTTTCGTGGTGAAGTGATGGGTGAGTTGGAGAGTAAGCAATGAGCAGAATGAGTCGGCAAGCCTATGCGGATATGTTCGGTCCCACCACGGGTGATAAAGTTCGTTTAGGTGATAGTGGTTTATTTCTTGAAGTGGAAGCGGATCGCACGGTGTATGGCGATGAAGTGAAATTTGGCGGTGGTAAAGTCATTCGTGATGGCATGGGACAAAGCCAACTCGATTCAACTGTTGCCATGGATTTAGTGATTACGAATGCGTTAATTGTCGATCACTGGGGCATTATTAAAGCAGACGTTGGCATTAAACAAGGTCGCATTGCCGCGATTGGTAAAGCGGGGAATCCTGACGTTCAACAAGGCGTGGACATTATCATCGGTCCGGGAACGGAAATTATTGCCGGTGAAGGGCAAATTTTAACGGCCGGTGGCATTGATGCACATATTCATTTTATTTGCCCACAGCAAATTGAAGAAGCGCTAACGTCAGGCGTTACAACCATGATTGGTGGTGGAACAGGCCCTGCAACAGGAACGAATGCGACGACCTGCACACCGGGTCGTTGGAATATTAAGCAAATGCTGCAATCGCTTGATGGTTTTCCGATGAATTTTGGTTTGCTTGGCAAAGGTAACGCCAGTTTGCCGGAGGCTTTAGAGGAGCAAGTTCGCGCTGGGGCGATGGGTTTAAAACTCCATGAAGATTGGGGAACCACGCCCGCAGCGATTGATTGTTGTTTGAGCGTGGCCGAAGAATTTGATGTGCAAGTGGCGATTCATACAGATACGTTAAATGAATCGGGATTTGTCGAAGATACGTTTGCCGCGTTTAAAGGGCGAACGATTCACACGTATCATACAGAAGGCGCGGGTGGTGGTCATGCGCCCGATATTATCAAAGCCTGCGGCGAGCCTAATGTGCTGCCGTCGTCAACTAATCCCACACGCCCTTATACGGTCAATACAGTAGATGAGCATTTGGATATGCT
>CAINHP010000074.1 GCA_903848905.1 uncultured Pseudomonadota bacterium | reverse complement strand
GAAATTCAATAAGCAAATACAAATAAAGCCACTCACCACCGACTTTAACGCGCCAAACGATATCATCTTCTCGTTGCTTGAAATCCTCGGTGATATAGGATCCGGGCACTTTCTCAAGTGTTTCATAGTCAAGGCTATGCAGCCAATCATCAGGAATAAACCCTATGATTAAATCACGGACAAACTCGGGGTTGGAAAAGAGAAATTTATAGCTGCTGTCGTATACTTTGCTCATAGTTAAATTATAAACCTAAGCAGTTTAAAAGGGTATGCCAATTTGCGTTAGAATTGAGTTAAATCCCGAGTGATGCTCCCCCCTTTTTGAAGGGGGGTGGGGGGGATTTGCTTTTACTTGACGAATTTTAAGAATTTCTCTGAGCTAGAAAGAGCTTTGAGTTTTACAATTTCAGCTGGCTTTTTGCTTGTAACCTGATAGATTTAACTGATTATAATTATTCAATGCTATAATCAAACAATACAAAATAAGTTTAACTTTAGGCAATGATTTTTTGCAATTACATGATATTCCAGAAAATAAAACCTTCAAGTTTAAATATTAGGTACTAAATGCTAATTGAATTCGACACAAATAAGCGTGGTAAAACGTTATTTGAGCGAGGAATAGATTTTGCTGATGCAGCCAAAGTGTTTGCCGGTCATCAATATACCTTACAAGATATAAGACAAGAGTACGATGAACCCCGTTTTATTACGGTTGGAAAATTAAACGAACGCATGGTTGTTATCGTTTGGACGCCACGCGGTGAGAGTCGCCGCATTATTTCAATGAGAAAATGCAATGATAGAGAACAAGAACGCTACAAGAACAGATTGGATTGATGAGGATGATGCACCGGAGCTATCGGATGCGTTTTTTGAGCAAGCTGACGAATATAAAGATGGGGTGTTAGTTAGACAGGGCGACACTTCTCAAATTCAGGCCGTAACGAAAATTGAACTGTTACTTGAAAATGATATTATTTCTGCTTTTAAAGCACGAGGACAGGATTGGCAGGCAAATATGACTGAAGTTCTGCGCGACTGGATTAATTGCCACCCAGTATAAAGTAGGATTGATTGGTGCTAATTTAACGCGCGACAATATTGAAATTTAGTTCATATAGAAATTACTTTGCATTCTTCAATACTTGCCTGAGTTCGTTCACGCTTTTTAAAAGTTCTCGTCCTTTTGTAAATGAGCAATAATCCATTTACTTGACTAATCTTCTTCTATGTGTATAAGAAACGCGCTGCATCCTTGCAGCTTAATTCGGTTCTGCCAAATGCACGGCTGTTGATAGCCATACTGTCTCCGATCAGTGTGTTGATCCATCGTCCCACAAAACACTATCATAAACAATATAGCATAGAATTTGAACGCGAGGCGTTCATTATTGCGCTTGAGTTGGGCTAGGTTGGGCGTGAGTAGCTGGGATGGACAAAATACGTGTTATTTTTAGCTAATAATGATTTGACTTTCTGCCTAAATTACTTTCCGTTTTGATTGGCCATTATATCGAGATGTGTTTTGACGATTGGAAAGTGAATGAGGAAGATATCTTTTTCCTGGTTGATATTGATAGTGTTTAATTTTAGAAGGTTATAAAAATGGGGCAGTTTTTAGCTATTGGTTTAGTAACCAAAATTAAAGTGGAAAAAATAAAAGTACAAAAAGCTCAAATGTCGGCTGAACAATTGCAAGCAAAAATTCAACAAGAATGTGGCTTTGATGCGGGTTTGTACGAACTTATTGAAAATGAAGAAATTTATGAATTTCAACTTAAACAAGAAATTTTGTTTGAACAGTTACTTCCATTTTTGAAAACAATTTATCCTTTGCTTTATGATGGATCGGGCTATTATGAAAACATTTTAGAAAAACTTGGTTCAATGCCTTCATCAGAATGGATGGAATTCACGAAAAAACAGCCAGAAGAGGCTTTTCAGTTCGATAAATATGGAAAATGCGATTATTTAAGTGAGAAATTTGTTGATCTTAAAATTCACTATGAAAGTGTAATACTTTCGATGGAAGGAAAAATTGTAATGGAAACGTATGGTCGGCAATTTCGATTTTTCAAACGAATGATGACGCAAACGTTCAAAGAGTTTTCATTGGCAAACGCTTTACGAGTTTATATCACAGGGTAGTTTTATACAAAGAGATAAATTCTGGCAAAGAATGTAGTTCCCTTTAATTATGTTTTTTTAATTCAAATGGAATGAATATTTAATTTTTCATTGTCACTTTTCAACCATGCACGATAATCACACATAACGTGAAAGATTTTCGTGGAGGTGAATTATTATTCCCAAATGTAATCGTCAATAGGCCAAAAGAGATATTATTGGAGTATTCAATATGAATAAGCAGAAAAGTTTTTTTACTTTGTTTACCTAAAGAAGATACCTAAAGAAGAACGTCAATTAGCTAAACAACTGTAAGCCTCCGATAAATCCATCTAGTCATAGAGTTCAAAACGGTCGATTCTTCTGATTTTTTTGATGAAGGAGAAGGTAAATGACGATCAGCGCACATTGGCAAACGCAGATTGAGAAATGGGAAACGAGTGGATTAACGTTGGTCATTTTTTGTCAGCAAAACAACCTCAAGTATTCGACGTTTTGTGCAAGGCTCAGTGAATATCGAGCCATCCATCGAGCGTTGTCAACCCAAGCGGAGGTGAAGCTCATTCCAATAGAAGTGAAGCTCGAGCTTAAGGATGAAAGATTATTGGTCTTTAAGCATAAGCAAGGACATCAACTTATCCTGCCTGTTGACACCTGCGCCGCTTGGTTAGGGGAGTTGATGAGATGCTTGGATTAGTGGGGATGCCTGAGCAGATTTGGTTGGTGGTTGAGAGTGTGGATATGCGAAAGGGCGTGGAAGGTTTAACGGCAATGGCTCAACTCGCCTTAGGGCATTCTCCGTATAGTGGCGCCGCGTTTGTTTTTCATAATCGTTCAGGCAGTCGACTTAAAGTACTACTGTGGGATGCGCAAGGTGTTTGGCTGTGTCAGCGTCGACTACATGAAGGCAGTTTTGTTTGGCCTAAAATCCAGCCAGGGCATCAAGCAGGCGACCGTGTTTTTTCACTGACGCAGGCACAATGGGTGTGGTTAATTGCAGGGGTGGATTGGCAGAAATTATCGGCTAAATTAAATCCAAATTGGCAAGTATAAGTCGTTTAATATCAGTGCATTAAGGTGTATTTGATGTTATAATCACACCATGAAATCCATTGCCCACCTTGATTATTTAAACCCCCATTGCGCCAGTCAATCGCAGTTACTTGCGTGGGCACACGCGTTAGTTGAGCAAGTCAACGCACAAGAAAAACAATTGGCTATGCAGGCCAGTGAGATTCTTTGCAAAAAAGTGAAAATTGACTTACTCACTCACGAATTGGCTTACTGGAAGCGCATGAAGTTTGGCGTCAAAAGTGAATCACTCAGTGTGGCGCAACGCGATGTATTTGAAGAAACCTGGGAGAGCGATGTCGCGGCCATTGATGAGGAACTCTCGCAACTTAGAGGCTCATCTGCACAGACGCCCGTGAAAAAGCCTAAGCGTCCTCATGCTGGTCGTCAACCTCTCCCAGCCCATGTGCCTCGTATTGAGCATTATCATGAACCCGCTTCTTGTCAATGTGAGGAGTGTGGACGTGCGTTAGTGAAAATAGGTGAGGACATCAGCGAACAACTCGATGTGCAACCTGCCCAATTTTTCGTTCATCGCCACATTCGCCCTCAATACGCCTGCCGTCAATGTGAAACAATCACTGCTGCACCGATTGCTGCGGCGATCATCGATGGCGGCTTGTCGACAGTGGGTTTATTGACTTGGGTGTTAATTGGCAAATACCAAGATCATTTACCGCTTTATCGGCTAGCGCAAATAGCCGCTCGCGATCAAGTCAACCTAGCATGCTCCACGTTAGCGGATTGGGTGGGTCGCACAGGCGTTGCCCTGCAACCCTTAGTGGATCGACTTACCACGCATCTGCTCGCGGGCAATACGCTACTAGCCGATGAAACCCCCGTCTCTCAACTCGATCCCGGCAAAGGCAAAACCCATAAATCTTATCTTTGGGCCTATCGAAGTAATGATCTACAAGCCGGGCCGCGCATCGTGGTCTTTGATTATCAGGCCGGTCGCAGTGGAGCGCATGCGAGGCGATTTTTGGGATTGTGGTCAGGGCATCTGATGGTCGATGATTATGCTGGCTATAAATCCTTGTTCCTCTCTGAGGGCGAGAAGCCTGCCTGTATCGAACTCGCGTGTCTTGCTCATGCGAGGCGAAAGTTTTTTGATCTTCATCAAGTCAGTCAAAGTCCCATGGCTTTAGAGGCGTTGACGCGCATTGCTGCGCTTTATGAAATCGAAGCTCAAGGGCGTGAGATGACCCTCGAGGAACGCAAAGCGCTGCGTGCAAAGCAAAGTTTGCCACAACTCCTTGCCCTGAAAACATGGCTAATGGAAAAACAGATGACCCTCGCGCCGAGTAGTGGCGCAGCGAAAGCCGTTCACTATATGCTAAAGCGCTGGAGTGCTTTTGAGCGCTATGCCCATACCGGTCATTTGCCCATCGATAACAACACCTGTGAAAATACTATTCGCCCGATTGCTTTAGGCAAAAAGAATTGGCTCTTTGTGGGCTCTGAGCGGGCAGGAAAGCGCGCAGCTGCTATTCAATCTTTACTGGGTACCGCAAAACTTAATGGACTCAATCCCACTCAATGGCTCAATGAGACACTCGAAAAACTACCCACTTGGCCTTATAGTCGCATCGATGAACTCCTGCCTCTTTCCCCCGACGCTCTACAGAAATTGAATCACTAAATTCATTTGTCTTGGAATGGGGGCATGTCG
>CAINHP010000073.1 GCA_903848905.1 uncultured Pseudomonadota bacterium | reverse complement strand
CACGCGTGCAGCATGCCATCCGTAATAAACAGTATTAAAGGGTTTGAGCGTTAATGGATTGGCAAAAATATAATCACAACGTTTGGGCACTTGCTTGAGCAAAGCAATTGCAGCTGGACTAAGCGGTACATGCCGCTCACTGCCTGACTTGGTACTTGGGATGCGCCAAAACTCTCTCTGAAAATCCATATCTTCCCATCGTGCATCCAGCACTTCACGTTTACGTGCTCCTGTGTTTCTTCTGCGCTTAAGTAACGTTCGCGGAAATTACTTAATTTCTTCTTCTGATAACCCGATGTTGGGTTTTCTGTCATACCAGCCATTTTCCAACGAACGGCTAAATTGAATATATAACGCAGCATGGTGAGTAAACGATTACAGGTTGCATCTCCTAATTTGGCTGACGCAGTGGTCATCACACTCACAATGTGTTCATGCTTTATTTCATTTAACGGCATCTTGCTCAGTTGTGATTTCACATGATTTTGATAAATGGGCTGATCTGTCCAATAACTTCTGCGATAGCTTGTAATGTAGGGTAGATATTTATCAGTAAATAATTCATCTAATATCATCACTATCGCTGATTACGGTTTGGGTAGTGATAAATTGGTAGGTACATTCAGTGGTTTGGGTCTTTTACATATCACTATTGCTGATACATCAGAAACAGCATTGAACTTGACTAGCAATTCAGGTGCGACCGGTAAAGCAACTGTAACAGGTGGCAGCGCAGATGACGTGATTACTGGTGGTAAAGCTAATGACTCTATCGACGGTAACGCTGGCGCGGATACACTTGACGGCGGCACTGGTGACGATACCTTAAACGGTGGTGCAGGTGATGACGTTATCTTAGGTGGTGCAAGCACAGGCGTTGATTCAATCACCGGCGGAACAGGTAATGACACTATTACTGGTGGTGCAGGCGTTGATACTATTAATGTTGATTTCGGTACAGATACGATTACTGATTTCGGTAATGGTGTTGATATCCTAGTAGCTAGTGGTACAGCAGTTGCTCAAGCAACGATGTTTGGTCCAGCGGTATCTTGGACAGCGACAAGTGGAACAACCATTGCGACTGGTGCAACTGATACCGATTACACTGACGTGATTACCAATTTCGTTTCTGGTACTGATAAATTAGTATTGGGAGCTGCTGGAACAGTAACTACAGCCAAGTTGATAAAATTGCTCTTGCAGGGACTTATCACGCTGGTGACGTAATCACTATAAGTGGTGTAGCTACGGGTTCTGTTTCTGTTACATCGAGTACTGATTTAGATACAACTGGTGCAGCGCTAGCAGCTGCAATCAACATTGCTTCAGGCAAAACAGTTACTGCAGCTTATGTGTCAGCAAGTGATTGGTTAACATTGACAGCAGATCTAGCTGGCACCTCTTTTACAGTCACTGCTGCAGTGGCAAATACAGCGACTACAACAGTTGCTGTTACTGAAACCGTGCATGAATCTGCTGAATCAAGTTCGGGCGCAGCTGACGGCACAGCGGCGACTGATACAATTACGCTAGGCGGTACATTCCACGCAGGTGATGTAATTACTTTAACAGGGTACGGTTCAACTGTTGCGGTTACAGCAGTTACTGACGCCGCAACTACTTTAGCTGCATTAGTAACTGCAATTAATGGAGCCAGTGCAACAGGTACTGCAACTTTGAACAGTTCTACAATTACTTGGGTACAAACTGGAAATGCCGGCGGAGCTCACACGGGTGCAGGCACTGTAGCTAACGCAGCGACTATTACAGCAACGGATAGTACTACAACAGCTAATGCTTCAGGTAACTATGTTGAAAACTTAACAGCTGTAACTAGCCTTGGCAATTTGTTAACGGCGGCTGATGCAGTGTTAAATGGTACGGTTGATTTTTATTTCGGTGTCTATGCTGGAAACGGTTATCTTGTTCAACATGATAATGGTACAGGTCACACTAACTTAATTAAATTAAGCGGTGTGACTGATATGGCTTTTGGGGATATTATTGCAACAGCTTAATCAGTATCCTTTAGTTTAGGCGGAGTGCCTCTTACTACGCTTAGCCTAAGAAAGACCGTCCTTGTGGAAACGCAGGGGCGGTTTTTTTATGGGCGTTTGGTGGCGCTGTGGGGTGTGGTATGATGTTGTTAAAATTAACTTGAACCGACAACATTAAAAAAATTGAATACAGTTGCTGAACTTCCTGCCTATACAGAAATAGCAGAAACTTATTTTTCTGAGAATGAGCGTCAATCCATTCTTGATTATCTAGCCAAATATCCCGAAAGTGGCGATGTTATACCGGCAACTGGTGGATTACGGAAATTACGTTGGCGAAAAGACAATAAAGGGAAATGTGGTGGTGTGAGAATTATTTACTATTTTCACAGCGAAAAAATGCCACTCTACCTACTTATTATGTATGCAAAAGAAAAGAAAGCAGATTTAACGATTAAACAGCAACAAAAGTTAACCAGCCTAGTAAAACTTCTTACGGCATCAATACGGGAGAAAAAACAATGAATAATGATGATTTTGATAGATTGTGTAAAAGTTTAGAACAAGCTATTGCCCAAGCTTCAGGTGAGGAAGTAGAAGGACTTGTACTACATACAGCCAAAGTGGAATCTAAAATCGTTAAGCATAAGACAGCGCCAATTTCAAAACGATTTGCTACACGCTTTGCAACCGATAACGAGCAGCATATTAGTTAGTAGCAGTCAAATCCCGACGTTAAACAATACGCTCAAAACCATCTTTGTAAAAATATAAACCGTCCTTGTGGCAGTAGCAGGGGCGGTTTTTTTATGGGCGTTTGGTGGTGCTTTGGGGTGTGGTATGATGTTGCGAAAGTGATTTATGTGTTTTGAGGAATTGAACGTGACAGATGATGAATTAAAAGCATTAGTGGCGAGTTTGGCTATTGCTCAGCAGGAAACAGATCGCAAGCTTGAAAAAGTGAGTGATTTGCTGGGCGGTATTGGAAAAAACCAAGGCGATGTTGCAGAAGAGTTTTTCTTCAATAGTCTTGTAGATGATGCACATTTAGGTGCGATTCATTTTGATGACATTGCAACAAACATGAAAAAGCATAGAGGTCAGATTCAAGAAGAATATGACTTGGTAATGACTAACGGTGACGCAATTGGCATTGTTGAAGTCAAATACAAAGTACATGAAGATGACTTGAATAAGTTAGATCGCAAGATGCGTAATTTTAAAGCCTTATTTCCTGTTTACGAAAATTACAAACTATATGGCGCTATTGCTTCGTTCCATATTAACGATGATGCTAAGAAAGACGCACTTGAGCGGGGTTTCTTTGTTCTGCAGCGTAAAGGTGAAGTGGTTCAAACTGATTGCGGTGAGCACTTGATGGTGTTGTGAAAACAGCCATAGCGGAAAATTCAAATTCAAACGTTAACCAACACGCTCAAAATCATCATTTTCAAAAGTATAAAACCGTCCTTGTGTCAGACGCAGGGGCGGTTTTTTGTTGGGCGTTTGGTGGTGCTTTGGGGTGTGGTATGATGTGCGAAAGTGATTTATGTATTTTAAGGAATTAAGCAATGAGTGTTGAAGCAGATGAAATTTGGGCAATTTTAAAAGGCATTTCTGAAACGAATAAAGAGCTTTCCAAAGCACATCAAGAGTTTAAGGAAGAGCAGAAAGCTATTCAGGAAGCTCAGAAAGAAACTGATCGTAAACTTCAAAAGGTAAGCGATTTACTAGGGGGTATTGGTCAAAATCAAGGACACGTTACAGAAGAGTTTTTCTTCAATAGTTTAGTTGATGATCCCCATTTGGGTGGCATTCATTTTGATGATATTTCAAAAAATGAATCCAAACAGCGTGGCAAACTGCAAGAAGAATACGACATTGTTATGACCAACGGTAATGCAATTGGCATTGTTGAAGTGAAATACAAAGCACACGAAAATGATTTAGGTAAGTTAGAACGCAAGATGCGTAATTTTAAAACCCTATTTCCTGTTTACCAAAATTACAAACTATATGGCGCTATTGCTTCGTTCCATATTAACGATGATGCTAAGAAAGACGCACTTGAGCGGGGTTTCTTTGTTCTGCAACGTAAAGGTGGAGTGGTTCAAACTGATTGCGGTGAGCACTTGATGGTGTTGTGAAAACAGCCATAGCGGAAAATTCAAATTCAAACGTTAACCAACACGCTCAAAACCATCATTTTAAAAGTAAAAAAACCGTCCTTGTGGCAGACGTAGGGGCGGTTTTTTGCCTAGCGTTTGGTGGTGCTTTGGGGTGTGGTATGATGTTGCTAAAATTATTAACCAATGAGAATTCGATCTATAAATGAGTTATACCGTTGTTTATTTCAACGAACGTGTGAAACAGCAATTGCAAGAGTGTTTTATTGCACACAAATTGAACAAAAACGATTGTTGTCTTGCATAGCTTTGTTAAAAAGACAAACACAACTCCCACTGATGATTTGAATATAGCCAAAAAGCGATTAAAAGAGATGAAAAATGGATAATGAATCATACAACCCCGTTCCTTATGATGCAGCGTTTCGTGAACAACTTTTAAGTGACCCTGCGGTGCAGTCAGCTTTTGAAAATAGTGCGGCAAAATACACTTTACTCAATGCGTTTTTAAAGGCAAAGCATGAAGCCGGGTTCAAGTCGTCAGCAACGGTATCTAAATTCATAACTGAGGTTCAAACATTGAATGAATTGAATACGGTATTGCTTAACTTCAAGGATGTAACCGAACGTGAAGCAGCCTTGAAGGTATTACAAAAATCAATGGTATTAAACCGTAGCCGCACTGGTAACATTTTCTTAGACTCGATTGCCCCAAGTGCTTATAAATTAAGCCCTAACGGGTATTGCTTAGGTGTTAAAAAAGGCAAGTTTTGCTGGGCGACAAAACGTGCTGAATCAGAAAAAGAAGAAAAGGACGACGATGACACACTGGCAGCGCAATTAGAATTAGCACAAAAAACGATTGAAAAACATGATAGCTCTTTAGCCGATAACGAAAAGGAAATAAAAGATTTAAAACAAAAAAATAAAGAATTAGCGGCTAAACTTAAAGCCGCTGATGCGACCATTGAAAAACAAGAACTATTAATGGCACGCCAGTTAAAAGTCGAAATGGAACTATTGCAACAAGTGGAAATGCTAACCGCCACAAAATAACCCACCTTTTACGCGCACTCGCGCACTTGTGCCAGTGGTGGTGTGATGAAAAGCAAATCCCCCCCCCGCCCCCCTTCAAAAAGGGGGGGAGAAAAAGCACCTGATTTTTTAAAAGTAAACGATGAAACACTGTCGTGGTCTAATAAAAACAGACACCCGAATAGGTTGATAAACTTAAGTCAACTGAAACAGGGAGCACTCAAAAATGCATAAAAAACGTCGAGTATTTGATAGCGCGTTCAAATTAGAAGTCGTGAAGATGATCCAACCCAATGGATTACGACAGGTTGACCGGTACGTCCATATTATGATCGTATGAAAGGGCGGTGGTCTTATAGCCGCCCATGCACGATTAGCATCAAATTGACAACTGCATTAAATTTGGTTTTATTTTCAGATTCAAAAAAGCGACTTGATGATTTTAGTCATCAAGTCGCTTTCCCATTTTTAATCAATTTTTCAAAGCAATCTAAATTCCTGTGCCAACTTGAAGCGCATCAAACCAATCTAAAAAGCGTTTGACGTCATCACCCTTAAACATACGTCCATGTTGAGGGGCAATAATATCAATATCCAAATTTCTGACACGATCAATCCATGCACGTTTAGCTTGATTTGATGGCATCCAACGTTGATGGTAATAACGCATTTTTTCAACATGTGTATCAAAACGCTCGACGAAAACCGGCGCACCCGCACTTTCCCAAGCAGAGCCT